>JACRGO010000205.1 GCA_016212295.1 Nitrospinota bacterium
TCAGAAATAATCCTGCGGGGGAGAATAAAGGGATATATTTTAAAATTCAAGTCGGTAACACCCATAAAACGACTATTTTGTTTTAAAAAACAGTATGTTAGAGCATGCTATGACAATTTTAACCGGACAGCAGTGATTTTTTCAAGGATTTTTCGAGACCCATTGATTTTTACACCCGGATTTTTTGGAGATAGGATGCATGGTTGAGGAAGTTCAAGGGGAAGGATTCGTATTCAGGGATTTGCGGGGCCAGGAAAAGGAGGAAAAAACCGGCGCTGGAAAAGAGAAGGCCCTGGCCCTTGAAATTAATTTTTCCACTTTTATGCTTTCCCTGGGCAGTTCCGTAATGCTGAATTTCGGGGAAGTCCCTGATCCTATTACCGGGAAAAAGGAAAAAAATCTTTCAATGGCGAAACAGACCATCGATATTTTGTCCTTGCTGAAGGAAAAAACAAAGGGGAATCTGACGGAGGATGAAGAAAACCTTCTGGAAAATCTTTTGGCGGACCTGAAGATGCAATATGTGGGTCTTTCGCGGAAGCAATGAAGTGCCTTAGCGGAACGACATGAAAACACAAAAAAATAAACTTGCGATTACGGATATCCCGGTTGTCATTCTGGCGGCTGGAGAAGGGAGCCGGTTAAGCAATGGGAACGGCAATTTGCCCAAGCCCATGGCCTTGCTTAAAGGTCTAAGTTTACTGGAGCATTTATTAATCACTTGTAAAAAGGCCGGGATCTCCCGGTTTTTCGTGGTGATAGGCTTTATGCGGGATGAAATGGATGCTTACACCCAAACCCTGGCGGAAAAATACAATCTGAGGATAAAAGCCGTTCAGAATAATGATTGGAAAGAAGGAAACGGGACCTCGGTGGCCGCCTGCGCCCCTTATTTGAAAGGGGCCTTTTTTATCGCCATGTGCGACCATATCCTGGAGCCTATGATGTTTGAAAAACTTGTGGCGTCCGATTCCGGCGACGGATTTTGCCATCTTGCCGTTGACAGGAGGATAGACCAGGTTTTTGATCCTGAAGACGCCACCAGGGTGAACCTCAAAGGTGATTTGATCACGGAGATTGGAAAGGACATTAAAACTTATAATGGGATTGATACCGGACTTTTTCTATGCCGGCCTTTTCTTTTTGATGCATTAAGTAATTCACGTGAGGAAGGAGACGCCTCCCTGAGCGGCGGCGTTCGTAAGTTGACACAAGCGGGAAAAATCAAAGGCGTGGACATTGGGAATTGCTTCTGGCTGGACGTGGATACCCCGGAAAGCTTGAGACACGGGGAGAGTGTCTTATCCAATTTAAACTGAAATATTTTCATAACTGAAAAGGATATTTTATGTTCAACTCCTTATGGGGGCTGTTTTCAAACGATCTGGGGATTGATTTAGGGACAGCGAATACGCTGGTTTTTGTCCGTGGAAAAGGTATTGTGCTGCGTGAGCCTTCCGTTGTCGCCATTCATAACGATACCAAGCAGGTCCTGGCCGTTGGAAGCGAAGCCAAGCAGATGCTGGGAAGGACGCCGGGAAACATCGTGGCGATCCGCCCGATGAAGGACGGTGTGATAGCCAACTTTGAAATCACCGAGGCCATGATCAAATATTTTATCCAACGCGTCCACAATCGTAAGACCTTGGTGCGGCCCCGTGTGATCATTGCTGTGCCTTCCGGCATAACCCAGGTGGAAAAAAGGGCTGTCAGGGATTCGGCGGAATCAGCCGGTTCCCGTGAAGTGTATTTGATCGAAGAGCCGATGGCCGCGGCCATCGGGGTCGGCTTGCCGATCCAGGAGCCGTCCGGCAACATGATCGTGGATATTGGCGGAGGCACGACCGAGGTGGCCGTTATTTCCATGTCAGGCATAGTTTACAGCAAATCGGTGCGCGTCGCCGGAGACGAAATGGATGAAGCGGTCCTCAATTACATTAAAAGAAAGTATAATCTCCTTATTGGGGAAAGGACCGCTGAAGATATCAAGATACAGATAGGATCGGCTTATCCCTTGGAAAAGAGAAAGACCATGGAAGTGAAAGGCAGGGATTTGGTTGCCGGCATTCCGAAAACATTGATAATCTCGGATGAGGAAATCAGAGAGGCCCTGGCGGAGCCCTTTACCACCATAGTAGAGGCTGTGAAGACCGCGTTGGAAAAGACCCCTCCCGAACTCGCGGCGGACATAGTTGACAAGGGAATCATCATTGCCGGGGGAGGCTCCTTGATACCGGGCCTGGATCAACTCCTAAGAGAAGAAACAGGACTCCCCATCACCACCGCTGAAAATCCGCTTAACGCCGTGGTCCTGGGAACGGGAAAAGTCTTGGAGGAGATCGAACTTCTGAAAAAAGTTTCCATATAAACTGATCCCCTCAAATGGCTATCAACAAGCCCCACCGTCCCAGAGTTTTTCTTTACCTTCTTATTCTCATTTTGCTGTCCGTTATCCTGATAACAATAAACGTCAAGGGTAACAGACAGCCTGATTTTGTTGAAAACCTCGTCAGCGCCCTTGTGTCTCCCCTCCAAAAAATAATTTCCAACTCACAAAACGCGATTAATTCCTTTTACAACAAATATTTCTATCTTGTTGGCGTAAAGGAGGAAAATCTGCGTTTGAAGGCCGAAATGGCCACGATAAAAAGCTTGCAAAACGAATTGGCCGAAATGAAGTTGGAGAGAAAAAGGCTGCTGTCTCTTCTTGATGTAAAAGAGCAATCATCCCCCAAAACAATGTTCGCCAAAATAATCGGGTACGACTCCACCAACTGGAACCGGATGGTAACCATTGACAAGGGGACGATACATGGCATTGAAAGAAAAATGCCGATAGTCTCCAACGGCGGCCTTATAGGAAAAATTGAGTCCGCTTCCCGCTCAAGTTCCAAGGTGTTGTTGATTACGGATATACGAAACGCGGTGGACGCCGTCATCCAGGAAAGCAGGGCCCAAGGGGTGGTGGTGGGAACAAACAGGGAGCTTTGCGAGATGAAATATGTTTCACTGGAGGAAAAAGTGAAAAACGGCGGACGTATCGTTTCTTCCGGCTTCGGCGGCGTCTATCCAAAGGGTTTGTTGATAGGAGAGGTAGCGAAGGTGGAAAGGAAGGAATTCGGCCTGTTTCAGGAGGTTTTCATAAAACCTTCCTCTGACCTGGAGCATCTTGAGGAGGTAATGGTAATCATGGGGCAACAAAATGAGTAACCGTTGACCACATATTGATTTGTCCCTAAATAATATTATATTATTCTAATATAAATGCCGGAATTAAGGAGGATTTACTTTGAAAATCGTGTCTGACTTTGGAAAGTTCTTTTGGATCAAACTGGAAAACATAGGAAATAAAATATTTACCCCCGCCTATAATCCCTTCTATTTCCTTGGGGGCATTGCCTTCCACCTGCTGTATGTCCTTTTTATTACAGGGGCCTACCTCCTGTTGTTCTACGACATCTCCCCCACCGGCTCTTATAAGTCAATGGAATCCCTGATGAAGGAGCAGCCATATATCGGCGGGATCATGAGAAGCATCCATCGCTACGCCACGGACGGCTTGATGGTGACGCTCGGACTCCACCTCCTCCGGGAATTCTTCAAGTACAGGTATCGCTTTTATCGCTGGGTGGCCTGGGTTTCCGGAGTGGGGCTGTTATTCAGCATCTGGATCACCGGGTTGATCGGGTATTGGATGCTCTGGGACTCAAAGGCCCAGGTGATAGCCCTCTTCATATCGGAAATGCTGGATTACCTCATCTTCCTGAGCGAGCCCATGTCCATGAGCTTTCTGGCTCCCTCGTCCATGACCAATCTTTTCTTTTTCGTCATCCTTTTCTTCCATGTGTCAGTTCCTTCTTTTCTCCTTTTCGTGGCCTGGCTGCACTATTCAAGGACTTCCAAGCCGAGGGTCAATCCACCAGCGCTCCTTTCCATCGGCATATTGGCCCTCCTGGCCGGATTGGCGTATTTAAATCCAGCAACCATTGATGAACCGGCGAACCTTGCTAAAATCTCTGAAAAAATCAACGTTGATTGGTTTCTCATGGTCTTTTTCCCGGTGATGGCGAAAAGCGGCCCCCAAGCTGTTTGGGCTGTCATCGGAGGCATTTTCCTTTTCCTCTTCATTCTGCCCTGGATACCTGGGCGCAAGAGGCCTCCCACTGCCGAGATCATTTTGGAAAAATGCACCGGCTGCCGCGCCTGCCGCGATGATTGCCCATACGAAGCCATAATAATTAGGAAAAGAACGGATGGAAAGCCTTATGAATTCGAGGCGAAAATTTCAGCCAACCGTTGCTCTGGATGCGGCATCTGCCTTGGGGCCTGCGATTACAACGCGGTCCGCCTGGCTTCCGTGACAAATGAGGGACTGGCGGAAGTGGTGGGCGGCATGCTTTCCTCCGTCAAAAAAACCGAGGGCAATCCCACCGTCATGGCCTTTGTTTGCGAAAAGGGGCCAAGAATAGAAGGCGTTTTGGATTCATCCGGAAGGACGGTGAAGGACCTTCCCGGCGTGAAGACGCTGAGCCTGCCTTGCTTGGGGATGATCAATCCTTCCCTGATCGAACGGGCGCTGGACGAGGAAGCCGACGGGGTTTTTATTTGCGGTTGCGGGAAAAACGATTGCTATTACCGGCTGGGCAATTTGTGGCTGGCTGACCGGTTGAGCGGCACAAGGCCGCCTTCCCTGAAGAAACAAGTCGACCAGGCGAGGATAAGGACCTTTTTTGAACCAGCCATTCAGGGTGAGGATTTCCTGCGGGAGGCCGGAAAATTCCAGGAAGACCTGAAAACAAGGAAAATTGAGAAAAAACCGTCCTACGCTTACAGGATAGCCATGATCATTCCAGCCGTCTTGTCCCTATCCATTCCAGTGCTGCTGATCTGGGCCTTGTCCTCTGTCCCGACGTCCTTGTTTGAGCCGGGAAAAGCCATGCTGAAGGTCGGTTTCAAGCACAAAACTCCCAGAACGCATCAATGCACGGATGAAGAGGTCCGCGCCTTTCATGGCAGCATAGTCACCGAACTTCCAGGGTCAAAGAAAATAAGCAGACACATGGAATTCACTCCGAGGGGAGAGTCGCCCTACTGTGGAAAGCGCGAAAGAAACTCCGCCTACGTGGAAATTTCGCTTGATGGCAAGCCGCTATACGGCGACAACCTAAGGCCTACTGGATGGCACCGGGACGGCGCCATATTCCTGTATCAAAGGTTCCTGGTAGAGCCTGGAGAACACAAGGTAGTGGTCAAGCTGAGAGACACGAACAGGAAAGAAGGATTTGATTATGAGTTCGAGGACTTGATAGGCTTCGAGAAAAGCGGCGTGCGGGCCTTGACCTTCGAGAAGAGCATTAATGGCTTTAAGTGGAAGCCTTAGCGCACATCTTATTCAGCGGACACGCCCCGCAGAGCGGCTTGGGCTTGCAGAAGTGTTTTCCCAGCATCACCAGGAGGGCGTGGTACTCGTTGTAGAGGGCAGCGTCTGAAGGGACATTTTTCATGAAAAGACCCTGAATATCGTGGTAGGAGACGTCCTTGGCGCAAAATCCCAGGCGCGAAAAGATCCGCTTCGTATAAGCGTCTATGACGAATATCGGCATTCCGGCCGCGTAGAGTATCATGGAATCAGCCGTCTCCGGGCCGATCCCCTTGACCGCAAGGAGCCTCTCCCTTACGTCCTCAAGCTTCCCGGCAAAGACCCGCTTTATGGACCCGCCGTTTTCCGCGACAAGGAATGATAGAAAATGGCGGAGCCTCGCGGCCTTGATGTTGAAGTAGCCGGAAGGCTTGATGAGGACGGCCAGCTCACCGTGCGGCAGCTCGTATAGGGCCTTTGGAGAAAGAACCTTCCTGGCCTTCAGGTTGTTGATGGCCTTTTCAACGTTCCCCCAGTTGGTGTTCTGGGTCAGGATCGCGCCCACGCAGACCTCGAAGGGCGTGTCTCCAGGCCACCAGTTCTGGGGACCGAAATGCTCCAGCAGCCGGTCATGGATTTTCATAAGCCGCTTGTCGGTTCTCAACAGATTAAATCCGGTCTAATGAAAAGAGATCAAGCTTCCGTTTCTCAAATGGACTTCATTCAGGAAAAAACCGCTCCCCTTGCAGGAAAAATTCAGCTTCTTCACGTTCCTGTCCTTGTACAGCTTCTGGATCTCACCGTATGAAAGCAACTTATTGGTCTCAAATTTTTTCAGGACTTCCCTGGCCAGTTTATGCATGGCAACTCTCCTCCTTGTTTTAGGTTGGCGATTTTTTGGCGCACTTTGGTAAATAGCAAATTCCGCGCCAGAGGAGAGTTTCGCCGGAACAAGAGCGGTGGGAGGAGAATGTTTTCAAAAACCCTATCCCGGACAAGCAGGAACCAAAAAGATTTCAGGAACGAAATTCCAAATGACAAATTTCAAATCACAAATAAATTTCAATATTAACCGTCTCAAAATAGAACACACATAAAAATTCCCCTCCTTGGAGGGGTGGCGCAAAGCGCCGGGGTGGGTTATATCAATACTATTTTGAGACGGTTAATAACTAAAATTATAAAAAATAAGCTCGAATTGTTTTGGGCATTAGGTAGTTGCAATTTGGAATTAATTCGTAATTTGTAATTCGTAATTTCGTTTTACCCTTGGTTCTCAAATCCTCCTTACCCCTGATCTGGGGTCAAGACGGTCCCTCAGGCCGTCGCTCAAAAAATTAAGCCCAAGGATCGTCAGCATGATGGCCAAGCCTGGAAAGGTTGTTAGATGGGGGGCGGTGAGCATATAAAGCCTTCCCTCGTTCAACATGCCTCCCCAGCTTGGGGTGGGAGGCTGCGCCCCGAGTCCAAGAAAGGAAAGTCCGGCCTCGGACGTAATGGCGCCGGCCATTCCAAAGGCCATTTCAACAAGGACCGGACCCGAAATATTGGGAAGAATGTGCAGGAACATGGTGCGGCAATTCCCAAGCCCCAGCGCCTTGGCCGCAACAACGAACTCCCGCTCCTTGAGGGAGAGGACTTGTCCCCTCACCAAACGGGCATAGCCCACCCATCCCATAACCGAGAGGGCCAGGACCACGTTTTGCAATCCCGGACCCAGAATCGCCATGAGCGCAATGGCGAGGAGCAGGCCGGGGAAGGCCAGAAAGACGTCGCATATCCTCATAATTAGATTGTCCCACCTCCCGCCGAAGTATCCGGCGACAAGTCCAATGCTTATGCCGGCGGCCGAGGAAATTCCCACCACAATGACGCCTATCATCAATGATATTCTGGCGCCGTGGATGATGCGGCTTAAAATGTCCCGGCCCAGCCTGTCCAGTCCCATGATGTGGCCCGCTCCCGGCTCCGCCAGCCTGGAATACAGGTCCTGCCGGAAGGGGTCGTGGGGGGCTATCCACGGGGCGAAGGCGGCGGTGAACACAAGGACCAGGAATATGAAGAGGCCGATAGCGGGGAGGATGTTCTTCCTTTTCAATTTGAATGGCATGGGGATTTCCGCTTTTTTTCATTCATAAATCAACATGGCGCTAAATAGTCGCGTCGAAGAGGAAAAACTTGAACATCGAACATTGAACGTCCAACCTCGAACGTTGAAGTGGGTTAGATTCTTTAAAGCCCGCCAGAAGGGCAAACCGGCAGACTTCTGTCCTTTAAAAATAATTCGTGTTCATTGGTGTCCATTAGTGGTTCCTTCCTTTTTAAAATAAAATTCAAGCATAATTATAATGCCATTGCCAGGGAATGGCAAAAGAGCATCAGCCCATTCACATGGGCTGATACGAACGCGATAAGGCGCTTTTACCTCAATCTTTCGAGAAGTTATCTCTCCAAGCTGCCACATCCGCATAATGCCATCAAATTCACAAAATTTGATGACCGGCATACGCCGCATTGGAAAAAGCAGCGTGATGAAAGGGGTGTGTGATCAAGCGCCCAAGGAATGGGTAAAAGCGTACCGCGATTTACAAGACATGAAAAACCCATCGGACCTCTTTTCCGTGCTTTTAAAAAGCCTCCATAAAGATAATTTGCCCCAGGTCTATGCCTTTTGGTCCCAGGCGAAATCCATTCCGCCGAAGATCGTCGAGAAGAAACCCTGGACGTCCTGGATGAATACTATCCCTGCCATGGAACTTCTCCACGGGAGCTTTTGTCCTGGGAAAACTTTCACAATCCAGGGAAATGTTCGACCCTTCCAGAAGCCTTCAGGACTTTTTCATTGGCTTACTTTCCGAAAAGGCCAATTTTCCCCTCATAGAAGACCTTTTGGCGGCGGCTGTGGCGGAGTTCGGCCAATCCTTTGCCGTTGACCTGGCGGGGGTGAGCGGCGTGGTGGAGTTCGTGAAATCCGGCAAGGACAAAAACCTGCTCCTCAAAATGGACCCGGACAAAAAACTGGTGGTTGAGGCGCTGATCAGGGAGATGAAGATTGATTGAATAGAGAATAGAGATAACCTCACACAAAGACACAAAGACCACGAAGAAAAAATCTTAGAAGCTGTTTTGAAAAAATGTTTATACTGAATCACGAATATGAAGAAGCTCGTTAACACACCCCGGCCTTCGGCCACCCCTCTCAAGAGGGGAATTTTTCAAAGGAACAAATTTTCAGCCACCGCCGGCTTGATTTCCAGCGGTTTCCTCGATACCTTTTAATAATTCCCCTCTTGAGAGGGGTGGCCGAAGGCCGGGGTGTGTTAAGAATCTTTCCTGCTATGGCAAGCCAAACCTTAATGTTTTTTCGAGACAGCTTCTCTTAGCGGCTTTGCGTGAGACTTTCCTTGAAGCGAATGATGTGCTTGGAGAGTTGAAGTTCCTTGGGGGATATGCCGAGGGCCAGTCCAACCATCTGCGGGAGGTGGAAGATGGGGACGTTCAGTTCCTTGCCCACGATCTTGGCGGATTCTGGCTGATAGGGATCGAGATTGAGGTGGCACAGGGGGCAGGGAGTGACCATGCAGTTGGCCCCGTTTTCCTTTGCCGCGCTGATGTGATTTCCGGCCATTGTGAGGGCGTTCCGCTTGCTCATCATGACGTATGGGAAGCCGCAGCATCTAAGCCTCCCTGGATAATCCACAGGCTCTCCACCCAGGGCCCTCACAAGGTTCTCTATTTCATCGGGATTATCAGGGTCCTTCAAGCCGGAGAGTTCGCCGGGCCGCAGCGCATAGCACCCGTAAAAGGCCCCAATGCGAAGGTCCTTAAGCGGCCTCCTGACCATTGACTTCAGCTTGTCCGCGCCTATGTCCTCGATCAACACGTTAAGCAGGTGCCGGACCTTTACCTTCCCCCTGTATTCCAGTCCGCTCCCGGCCATGGACTTGTTGGCCTCTTCCAGTTTCTTCGGGCTTTCCTTAAGTTCCTTTTGCGCCTTTTTCATGACGCCCTGGCAGGTGCCGCAGATGTTGAGTATGTCAAGCCCCATCTTCTCCGCTATCGCGAAGGTGCGGGCGTTGAGAGTGTTGGAAAGGACGGGGTTCTGTTCGGTTATAACGCCCGCGCCGCAGCAGGTGGCGTTCGGCATGGGGACCAGTTCAATGCCGAGCTTTTTCGCGAGGGCCTCGGTCGAGGCCTTCAACTCCCTAGCCGCCCCTTGCGCCACGCATCCAGGATAAAAAGCGAATTTCATTTATTTAGGCTCCCCGAATTCCCTGAATATTTTTTTCACCTGGTCCATGTCCTCTATTGAATGATGGATCAGAGGGGGATTTTTTCCCCTGATGAGCATCCTGATCCCAACAGGCAGGATCTCCAGGAGTCCCTTGATGTTGAAAAAACCCATTGACTTCACCGGCAGCTCGTTTTCGTTGAGCCGTCCGCTCTTGGCGATGGAGTCAACGAACGCCTTGGCGTGGCGCGCCCCGTTGTTGTTCAACACGCCGCTGTTCAGCGCAACGTTGCGAAGCTCCACGATCCTCTCCAGCGGTTTCGCGTCGGTCGGGCACCTCTGGCTGCATTCCCCGCAGTGGGTGCAGTCCCAAATCCCCTTCTCCTTGCTCAGCTTGGAGATACGCTCGAATTGTTTTTTGTCCCGGCTGTCGCACACGAAGCGTTGGGCCTTTGCCAGGGCGGTTGGGCCGAGGTATTCCTTGTCGACTTCCTCAGAACAGCAATCCGAGAAACATGAGGCGCACATGATGCAGGTGGAGGCGGCGTCGATCTTATGAAAGTCCTCCGGGCTTTGCAGGCGTTCCACGCCGGGCGAGACCTCTTCATCGTTCACCAGCCAGGGCATGACCTTTTCCACCTTCTCCCAAAACGGCTCAAGGTCAACCGCCAGGTCCTTTATGACCGTCATGTTGCCCAGGGGTTCCAGGACCACAAGGTTGTTTTTTATTACGTCCTTTGCCTGGGTCTTGCACGCGAGCCTTGCGTGACCGTTCACCTTCATGGCGCAGGAGCCGCAAATGGCGCTCCGGCATGACATGCGGTAAGAGAGGGTCCCGTCCTGGGTCCACTTGATGAGGTTCACGCAGTCGAGGAGGGTCGCCCCTTGCGGTACCTCCAACTCGTATTCCTGGAAGCGCGGAGCTTGGTCCTTTTGCGGGTCAAAGCGTCTTATTTTGAATTTTGTTTTCATTTTTTTAATGGAACGAGGCGGAGCCTCGTGGTCCTGCATTCCCAGGCAGGAGCCTGGGAACAAGAAAAACATTAAATTTTAATTTGTAAATCTCAAATTTCAAATTTCAAATCCAAAATTACTAATACTTTCTTTCCTCAGGCCGGTGCTTGGTGATGGCCACCGGCTTGTATTTAAGCTCAATGCCTCCGTCAGCGGCCTTGGCTGCCAGGGTGTGCTTCAGCCATTTCACGTCGTCGCGTTTCGGGAAATCCTTCCTTGCGTGGCCGCCTCGGCTCTCCTCGCGGGCCAGCGCGCCGGTGACGATGATCTCGGAAAAATCCAGCATATTGCGAAGTTCGATGGCTTCTATTATTTCAGTGTTGAAATTGGTCCCCTTGTCCATGATCTTGCCCTTGGGGAACCTGGCCTGTAGACCCTTCACTGCTTTCAGGCATTCTTCCAGCCTGGTCTTGTCGCGAAAGACCCCGCAGCGGTCCATCATGTTGTCCTTGAGCGAGTTGCGTATGTCGTTCATGGACTCCGTGCCGGGCGAGTCCAGGATGTCCGATATTTCCTTCTTCACCTTCCCGATTTCCTCTTCCTCGTTGACTGGCGGGAAGTCCTTGTTTCTGGTCTCTTCAAGGACGGTCTTGCCGGTCCTCCTGCCGAATACCAGCGCGTCAAGCAGTGAGTTGGTGCCTAGGCGGTTTGCGCCGTGGACCGACACGCAGGCGCACTCGCCCGCTGCGAAGAAGCCGGTGATCCTGGTCTTCTTGTCGTCTATAATAACGCGGCCGTCGTTGTCCGTTGGAATTCCGCCCATGGAATAATGGGCCGTGGGCTGGATGAGTATGGGCTCCTCGACCATGTCCATTCCTATGAAATCTATGCCTAGCTGCCTCACCTGCGGCAGGCGCTCCAGTATCTTCTCCCTGCCAAGGTGTCTCATGTCGAGATGGATCGCCTTGCCGTTTGGGCCGACGCCCCGGCCTTCGTCGATCTCGGTCTGCTCGGAGCGCGAGACTATGTCCCTTGGGGCCAGCTCCATTCTGGAGGAGGCATACTTTTCCATGAAGCGCTCCCCCTTGCTGTTCAATAGATAGCCGCCTTCTCCCCTTGCGGCCTCGGAGACGAGTATGCCCTGGCCGAAGAGCCCGGTCGGGTGGAACTGCACGAACTCCATGTCCTGCAACGGCAACCCGACGCGGTAAGCGGCCATAATGCCGTCGCCGGTGCTGGCGAAGGCGTTGGATGTGATGCTGAAGGCCCTGCCGTATCCGCCCGTTGCGAAGATGACAGAGCGGACGCGGATCACCTCTATCTTGCGGGTCTTTATGTCCATCGCCGTTATGCCGCCGCACACGCCGTCCTTGATAATCAAAGAGAGGAGATAGAATTCGGAGTAGATCGTGAGGTCCTTTTTCCGCCTCATCACCTGCTCGTGAAGGGTGTGGAGCAGGGCGTGACCCGTGCGGTCAGCCGCGTAGCATGACCGCGGCCTGGAATGTCCGCCGAAGTCCCTTTGCGCTATCTTGCCTTCCGGGGTGCGGCTGAAGGGGCATCCGAAGTGCTCCATTTCCCGGATGGTCGTGGGGGCGTCCTTGGCCATGATCTCAATCGCGTCCTGGTCCCCCAGGTAATCGCTGCCCTTGACGGTGTCGAACATGTGAAGTTCCCAGTTATCGTCCTTGGCTTCATTCGCCAGGGACGCGGCGACCCCGCCCTGGGCCGCGCCGGAATGGGAGCGGGAGGGATACACCTTGGTGACTATGGCGGTGTTGAGTTCGCCGCAAACCTCAAGGGCGGCGCGCATTCCCGCCAGGCCTGATCCTACTATGACAACGTCGTGTTGAAGCATTTTAATTTTTTCCCAGTATTTTTTTTGCCGCGAAGGTCATGCGGGTATGGCTAGTTTTTCTACTTCTTTAAGGTTAAATCTCTTTCTTGCCAGCCACAAATTGTAATTGTCTTGCATTATCAGCCAGCTTTCCGGCGACCGGCCTAATGTTTTGGAGAGACGCAAGGCCATCTCCGGCGTAATTTTACCTTGACCGTTGATCAAACGATTAAAGGTTGAAGGCGACACCTTCAACTTCTCGGCCACCATGCGGTAACTGATGCAATAAGGATCAAGAAAAACTTCCTTGATGAATTCTCCCGGATGGGGTGGATTGAACATACTCATCAGTGGTAATCCTCATAATCAACTAAATAGGCATTGCCATTTTCAAACATGAAAATCATCCGCCAATTTTTATCGACGTCTATTGCCCAAAAATCTTTTTTGTCTCCCTTCAAGGGATGAAGCCGATATCCAGGCAAATCCATGTCCTCAATACAAGTCGCGGTTTCCAGCGCGGTCAGTTGCATTCGCAATTTTTTGCGATGCTTGCCTTGAATGCCCGCTGTGCTGCCTGTTTCATGGAATTTTCTAAGTCCCTTGTGCTTGAACGACTTAATCATGCCGAATTATAGCGCATGATTCCAAAGGCAACAAGGCTCGTTCAGTTTTCAACCGCTTGTTCTTTCTCCATTTTTTGCACAACGAATTGAATCAATGGTCATGCCCTATAGCAAAAATATAAAAGCATTGGATAGGACCCAAGACTATTCCATGGAGGCATGCTTGCATGGTCAAATGGGCCTACTGTCCATGCCCTGATTGTTTATGATGCCAATTAATTTTCTGAGAGAGTTATTGCAAAGTTCCCCAAGAAAGAATAATTCCTTAATGCTAATAGCCTTAAATAGTGACGCACCTATGCTAACTTTAGACAAATCAAAAGAAATGTTGATTTCAAATTTTTTATTTTTATCATTATATAATTCCGGGAAATATTTTGTACCATCGTATTTAAAAGAAATTGCGCCATCATTATGCCTCGTTTTTAACTCTACGATAGTATCGCCTTGCATATCCCATTTTTTTAGTTCAACCTTTTCAGTATAATTATGAGACAAAAAATGCCGAACGACGTCAATGCCTCTGCATTCCATATTCAGCAAATTTATTCTATCGTGCCGGATATCGGAAATATAGCTCCTTAGTAAATATAAAATTCCAGTTTGTGACCAAGTATAGCTATGAGCATCTTTAATAGCTTTGATTTCATCCTTGTTTAGCTTTTCAACTATAGTTTTTATATCTTCCATAACTTTGCCAAGTTCATTTTATTCGTTGACCGCGTACAATTTCTTCCCCATCTGGTAAAGGTCGTTTCCCTCCACGTCGTTGACCACCACCACCTCGAAGTCCTCCACCTCCATACGCCGCACGGCTTCGGGTCCAAGGTCTTCGTAGGCCACGAGGTCCACCTTTTTAATGCACCTGGCGATGAGCGCCCCGGCCCCGCCTATGGCCGCGAAGTATACGCAGCCATGCTTGCAGCCGGCCTCCACGACCTCTTTCGCGCGGTTTCCCTTGCCGATCATTCCTCGCATCCCGACTTCCATGAGCCTCGGCGCATACTGGTCCATCCTGTAGCTTGTGGTAGGACCGGCCGAGCCCACCACCTGCCCAGGCTTGGCAGGCGCCGGACCAACATAATATATGATTTGGCCCTTGATATCAAAGGGCAGCGCCTTCCCCTCGTCCAGCAGGGCCACAAGCCGTTTGTGGGCCGCGTCGCGGGCAGTGTATATGGCCCCGTTCAGAAGAACGCGGTCCCCGGCCCTGAGCCTTTTTACATCTTCTTCCTTAAGTGGAGTTGTGAGCCGGACAGGTTCGGACATTTTTTTTATTTTAGATTTACGATTTCAGATTTCAGATTTGAAATACAGCCAAAATTATTTTTGTTGTAATATCCATGCAGCCAGTGAAATCCGTTGTTAATTTTTTTTAAAATCTCAAATCTCAAATTTTAAATCTTAAATCTTAAATCTTAAATTGTTATTTCCTTATGCCTGCTTGCGTGGCAGCAGATATTCACCGCCACTGGAAGTTGCGCGATGTGGCAGGGAAACTTCTCTATATGCACGGCCATTGCGTAACAACGTCCCCCAAGACCTTGCGGTCCCATGCCCAGATTATTGATCCGGCGCAGGACCCTCCTCTCGCTTGCGTCCAGTTCCGGGTCAGGATTAACGGACCCGATCTTACGAAAGAGGGCGCGCCTGGCTAGTATGGCAACCTTTTCTGACGTGCCGCCTATCCCCACACCGACCAAAACCGGGGGACACGGATTCGACCCAGCCTCGTTGGCCCGCTGCACCACGAAATCCTCTATCCCCTTCAACCCTTCCGAGGGCTTCAGCATCGTGACCCTGGACATGTTCTCGCTCCCTCCCCCCTTTGGGGCCATGATGATCTTGATCTTGTCCCCAGGGACTATGTCAGTTATCACCACAGCCGGGGTGTTGTCCGTGGTGTTTTTCCGTGTAAAGGGATCGCAGATGGATTTGCGAAGATAGCCTTCCGTGTATCCCTGCCTGACCCCCTCGTTCACCGCGTCTTCCAGGAGGGCGCCTTCAATGCGCGCGTCCTGCCCCACCTCCACGTACACCACTGCGAAGCCTGTGTCCTGGCAGATGGGGACCTGTTCATTGGCGGAGATTTCGGCGTTCTTGAGGAGGGCCTTGAGTATGGATTTCCCGGTCGGGGACTCACCCTCGTCCTCCATGGCCCTGCGGAACGCCTGAAGCACGTCCTCTCCAAGGTAATAATTGGTGTCCATGGAGAGCCGCTTCACAGCCTCAGTTATTTCTCTGGATTGAATAGTTCGCAAGATTCAATAAAATGATATTTTTTCGGGGAAGAAATAAATTACCATTTACTGGAGGATTTTACAAGGACTTAGTTCCAAAAATTGAGGGTAAGATGGATAACCGTTTATGTGCCATGAAATCACAAAAAATATCTATAGAGCCTACGCATAAATAAGAAAAAGTCTTTTAAATCAACAAGGTATTCTTTTTTATTGGATAAAAAAATTGTAAAAATTTCACCTTCCATGCTTATGCTCATTTACAGGCATGGCTATTTTACAGGCCGTTATGA
>JACRGO010000208.1 GCA_016212295.1 Nitrospinota bacterium
ATTTGAAATTTCAAAAAGGCGGCAAAAAGTGAAACGTTTTATGGCAAAAAGAGATAAATTTTCGGAATAGGCGAGTAAGTATCTCCAACCGTGAAAAAACATTGCGCCTTTTTTGAAAATTTCAAATATTTTTGGCTAGGAATTTATCGAATAAATTAATGCCTTTGGGTCAAGATTTTTTTACCACAAAGCGCGCAAAGGAGGCGCAAAGATCGCAAAGTTTTTCTCCGCGGTCTTTGCGGATTCTTTGCGTTCTTTGCGGTTAATCTTGGTTGTGGTTATGTACTTTTTCTCGGCTTATTTTTTAAATGAGGCTCGTGATGAACTTTAAAAAAATCCTTTTAACAATTCCCTTCTTTCTCCTCTCCGTTGCGCTTATGCCGTTATCCGCCATGTCCGAGGAAATTATTATAAAATTCGCCACCCTGGCCCCTGAAGGGTCCACCTGGATGAACCTCATGAAGGAAATGGATCTGGAAATCCAGAAAAAGACGACTGGAAGGGTCAAGTTCAAAATCTACCCCGGCGGCGTGTCAGGTGATGAAAAGGACGTTGTCAGGAAAATGCGGCTTGGCCAGCTTCACGCGGGCGGGTTCTCAGGGGTCGGCCTTGGGGAAATACTTCCCTCGGTGCGCGTGTTGGACCTTCCTTTTCTATTCAGGAACAAAAAGGAATTGGATTTTATCCAGGAAAAATATTTTGACTGGTTCGCCAAGGCATTTGAGGAAAGCGGCCATATACTACTGGGATGGGCTGAGGTGGGCCCGGTTTATATATTCTCCAACGAGGAGATCCATTCCCTGCAAGATATGAAGGGACACAAGATGTGGATGTGGGAAGGAGATCCCCTGGCGGCCGCCCTGTTCAAGGCGTTGAATCTCGCCCCATATCCCCTGTCAGTAACTGACGTTTTGATGGCCCTGCAGACCGGGATGATCGACACCGTGTACGTGTCCCCCTTGGGCGCCATATCGCTTCAATGGTTCACGAAGGTCAAATATATGATGGACCTGCCCATGGCGATATCCACCGGGGCGGTCACCATTTACAAGTCTCAATTCCTGAAGATTGCCCCGGAGGACCGCAAGATCATTCAGGACGTGGCCGCCTCTTCACTGAAAAAATTGACCCTCACTTCCAGGTCGGACAATGAAAAATCCGTGCAGTTGATGAAGGATTACGGGATAAAGGTAATATCCGTGACTGACCCGGCCAGGATCGAGGAATTCCGAAGAGTGGGCGATCCTGTGAGGAAGGAATTGACAGGAAAACTCTTTCCCCAGGAGCTTATAAACGGAATTATGAAGGACCTGGAGGGGTTGAGGAAGTAGAGGATATTTGAGATTTCAGATTTCAGATTTGAAATTTCAGATTTAAGGACCAAAGAGCTTTTCGCGGCGTCCTTGCGTCTCAGCGGTAAAAAAAATTGAATTTTAAATATTCAATGAACCTTATTAAAAAAATCGATTCTGCCATCTCAAAAATCGAAGGGATAATCATTTCAGCCTTGCTGGCCGTTATGATCCTGATGGCCTTTTCCCAGGTGGTCTTGAGAAATTTTTTTCATGGGGGGATACCCTGGGCGGATATTTTCCTTAGGAACCTGGTCCTATGGGTATGCTTCATAGGGGCCTCCCTTTCATGCAAGGAACACAGGCACATCAATATCGATATCCTGAGCCGGTTTCTTCCCATTGGATTCAGCAATATCGCCGGGATTTTTATAAATCTTGCTTCTTCCATCGTGTGCGGGTTCCTGGCCTCCGCCGCCTGGGGCTTCATGATGGACGAGCGCACCGCTGGGGGCTTTCTTTTTTCCGAAATTTCCACTTGGTACTTTTTGACTATTATCCCGGCGTCCCTTTCCCTCATGAGCGTTAGATTCTTCGTCTATTCATTCATGCCATTCTCCGGCAAGGAATCCATTGTATTATCGCGTTAAGAAATTTATTTTGATTGCGGCCAAAGGCCGCGCCATCCATACACCGCGTGAGTTCAGAAAAAAATCCCTTCGTTTCATGCAATAATTTTACTTGCCAATTCGTTTAATGAGGTTTTCAGCCGTGAATGGATGTTGAAGTCTTGCAAGAGGAACAGCCGCCGCCGCAAAACGGCTTTTAAATTGTAAGTAAAGCTCCCAGCAAGGCCGCCTGATCTTGATATCTCCATGAGTTTTCCTATTAATGAAAAGCAGTGGTACATAAAAATGAAATGCGATGGTATTTCAGAGTCAACAAATTTACAATAGGATTTTTCTGACAAAAACAGGACGATTCTGGCTTTTGTGGGACTTTTGCGGCTTTTATGGGATTTTTACGTTATCAACGAAACTGCTGAAACCTAGCCAAAAATATTTGAAATTTTCAAAAAAGGCGCAATGTTTTTACACGGCCGGAGATACTTACTCGCCTATTCCGAAAATTTATCTCTATAGGCGAGTAAGTATCTATTATGTAGGGGGAATCAGGGGAGGTTTGGAGAGAAACCCGCCCTTTGGGAGATTTAGTGAGTGCCGGGGACTGCTATATTATCCAATTTCCCAATTAGTTTAATTTCATTGACGGGAAAAATCATTGATCTGGATCAAGAAAAAAAAGGAGAGGCTTTGCACGTGGAAGGATGAAAAAAAATCAGGAATACTCAGAAACTATCTTAAAAAAAAATTAAGCTTTGGCCTGCTTACAAATAGCCGGAAAAATCCTTAACACACCCCGGCCTTCGGCCACCCCTCTCAAGAGGGGAAAATGATAGCACCTTTTCAATAGGGGACTATTGGGAATCATGGAGGGATAGAGGAAACAACTGTAAATCATGCCGACGGTGACTTTAAAATTTATCCTTTAAAAAATTCCCCTCTTGAGAGGGGTGGCCGAAGGCCGGGGTGTGTTAACGGTCTCTTATTCATGCCTCATATTCGCGTCTCCGCGATATATTTTTAATTTATAGCAGTTTAAGGAACAGCCCCTCAAAAATTCACGCCACTATTGCTGTCTACCCTATAGTAGCCCTTCTTGATTTTCTCCTTCAGTGTAGCCGTCTTCTCGGTTGTCCCTTGTTTCAGCTTATACTTCCCGGCGGTCAGTTTGCTGAAGGCATACTTACCGTTTTTAGGCGTGGTGGAGCTTAGCTTCTGGTACAAACCGTATTTTGGAGAATAACGGAACAGGGTGATGGAGGAGTTCCTGGCGGACTTGCCGGATATCTCCCCGCGGATAGTGTGGGACATGATAATGAAGGAGCTTGGTTTTTTCTTGCTGGAGCTTAGTTTGGATACCGTGGCGGAAACGATGTTATGCTTTGCGTCCACTTTGGATTTTAAGCGGGTGAGTTTGCTCCTGCTCTCCATTTCATAAAGCTGAAGGGACTGCTCGTTATATCCCTCTATCTCCGAATCATTATAGTGGACCTTGATAGTGTATGATCCCCCGCTCTTCTTCGACGCAGCGGCTTTATAATAGGAAGGCGCCCCGGATGAACCGCCGCAGAGATGGGCCACCTGTTCCCCTATCCCCGTATTTTCAGCTCCGCTTATGTTGGCAGTGGGAGAGTCATTGCTGTCCCCGCCGCAAACGTGTGGGGACTCCATGCTCATGCTGCCTGATACATGGTCTGACGATGACGAGGTGACTGATGAATAGCCCGGATCTGAGCCGCTCCGCAGGTTTCCGGTAAGAGTGGTAACGGTGACCATTGGCATTATGACCATTGATCCGCCGCCGCCGATTTCAGAGCGGGAATAGGCGAGCTGGGTCCCATCAGGCGACCACCTGATCCATTGCTTGTTGATATTGGTTTCTGGATAAAATTCGTTGTTGAGGAAGACGTCCATAGTGGACTCGGCGGTGGAATCAAGGATGTACATTTTGATTTGGACGTTGTTATCGTTCATTCCCCCTTCGGAAGCGGAAACCCCGATCCATTTCCCGTCCCTGGACCAGCCCGGCGCCCCGCGAACGGAATAAGATGTGCTTTCCAATTTACTAACTACAGCGCCGCCCGGGTTGTTAGGGTCCGGGTTGGTTCCGCCTGCGCTGCCGCCAGGATTCGTGCCGCCACCTGAAGTCTCCGTGAAAGGCGTGACCTTCTGTGCCCTGGAATCGCTGAGAGATGTGATAGCGCCCGTCGTGCCCGCTATTATGTCTTGAATTCCATTCAGAACATAGATGTTTCCGCTTGCGGCCAAGACCCCAATCCTGTCAACCGCCCTGACCCCAGTAGGATTTCCACCCGCGTCCGTAATGTCTTCAGGCGACCATGAGGCGGACCAGACCTGAAGTCCATCGGTGATTTGTACCGCCGCCTGCGCGCTCGTTAATTCATTTTTGTCCGCCGGATCAAAGGTTAAGGTCCAAAGGTCTCCGGCGTTGTCTCCAGCCACGGTCCTTAGAAAAAGCAGTCTTTCCTTTGCCGTTTTTTCGTCCCAAATGGACTCAGGCTTGATTGCGTTTGAATAATTTTTGGTTGAGGCTGGAAGCGCCGAATTCTGGAGAAAGGTGGTGACGTCAGCGGTTATTGTGCCGCCTGCTCCACCTGGGTTGCCGCCTGGATTGTTAGGGTCCGGGTTATTCGGGTCAGGATTATTAACATTGCCATTGGGATTATTAGGGTCAGGATTCGTGGCGTTCGGATCAGGGTTGGTTGCAGCCGCGCCTGTGGCTTTTTGCTGGGCCGGGTTATTGCTCTGGGTAGTGTCCTCGGTATCGTCTATGTTAAAGGACATGATTTTTGCGTCAACGTTATCGTTTTCAGGGTCGGTCCAAAAAAGCATGCGCTGGTCGCCGGACACCCACGAATGATAAACTCCGACGCTTGTCCCCATGTCGTATCGTTTGGACGAGGCATTGACGGTGTCGTAAATTTCAAGGTTGTTGCCGTTGGCGCCGGCAAGATAGCGCCCTGATTGCGACCATGAAGGGTCGCCGCCTATGGCCACTTCAATCGAGTCCGTTGTATCCGCCGGCGTTTCGAAATCAGTGTTCTCCGCCGCCGGGTTGTCCAATGCCTTAAGGCCGGCGAAGATAACAGCCGGAAGGACCAGGGGAAGGGACAATAAAACAAGGAGGATAATATTTTTCAGCGTCAGGGAATTTTTTTTCATTTTCATTTTAATATCTCCTAAAAAAAATCAAAGGAATTTCATGATAAAAAACAGGCATAATATACAGTAATAGTAATACAATTGTCAAACCTTATTGAATCACTTTTCCACCGGTTTCCAGACGTGGATTTCCTCTCCTATGGACTCTTCCATGGCGATCTGGCGCTGGTCCACTTCCACCACTATTGCCGGGTAGGTCTGATGGAGCCTGATCTCGACCCCAGGGGTCAGGCCCATGGCCAGAAGTTTATGCATCCGACTGTCGTCCCTGGTGTTAATGGAGATGATTTTGGCAGCGCTCCCTATCTTCATTCTAGTCAGGGGAATGGCGGCGGACTCGATGGAGCTTTGGGCCTCCACGCAGCATCTTCCTTCCGGTATTGGCGATCCGTGCGGGCATTTTTTTGGATGCCCCAGCAGGATGCAGATGGACTCCACCAACTCCGGCGCCAGGACATGCTCAAACTCGCAGGCCGCTTTCTCCGTTTCACTTACTCCTTTTCCAAGCACATCCACCATAAGCCGCTCCGCGAGCCTGTGCCTCCTGACAATGCCCTTGGCCATATCATTTCCTTTCGGGGTCAAGGTGATTTTTTCACCGTCAAAGATGAGGATGCCGTTGGATGCGAACTGATACAGGGCCTTCTCGTGCTCCTGGGCCGGATCGTGTTTTTTCAGATAGGAGAGCGTCAAATCATGGTATTCAGCCAGATGCCACAAGGTTTCCAGTAGTTCGTCCTTTTTGTGATTTTCCTCCAAGTTCATGGCTCTTCTCCTAAATTATCTGTATATATGTTCTATTAAAACTTAGTGAACCTTAGTGTCTTCGTGACTTTGTGGCTATTCATTTTTTTGCCACTAAGACACAAAGCCGCAAAGATACACAAAAAACTATAGAAAGATCTATAAAAAAAGCCGCAGCAAGAAATTAACCAGCCCACCCACAAGGACCGCTATAACAATAATTAAAATATTCGCGAATATGGCCCATCCGGCGCCCAGTTCCTTGATCATCACCATCGTGTTGGAAATACACGGGATAAATAGTGTTGTCACCACCAGACCCACGATGGTCTGGCAATAATCAACCTCCCCGGCGTCCACCATGTGCTTAAAGAACACCGCGCCAAGCTCCCTGCGGGAAAGCACTAGAATAAACACTTCCGTCATTTTGTCAGGAAGAAAAAGAAAGCCGGTGACCACTGGCCTAAGTATAATTTTGATAAGGGCAAGGAGGCCGGTCTTTTCCATTGCGAACAACAGGGCCGCTCCTAACACGAACAGGGGCATGGCCTCCACCAGAAACCACTTGACCCTGTAATACGTTTTCAAGAGAATATGCCTTACGCTGGGAAGGTGGAACGCGGGAAGCTCCATTATAAAGTCAGCCTTCTGTTCCGTGGGGAACAATCGATTGAGCGCTATTCCGCAAATGATCTGTGTCCCGATCACAGCCGTCATTGTGACCAGCAACACGGAGAAATGCGACGTTGCCATGATGGCAAGCAAGACCCCCAGTTGGACCGCGCACGGCACGCCCAAGGCAATCAGAAAAGAGGCCACCATTCTCTCCTTTTTAGTCGCCAGCATTCTGGTGGTCAACGTGGCCACGGTATTGCACCCATAACCCAAAACCAAGGGAAGAACCGCCTTTCCCGTAAGGCCGAAATAAGACAGAAACCGGTTGGCCAATACGCTTAGATTCGGGAGGTATCCAATATCCTCCAAAAAATTGGTGATCATGAAAAAAACTATCAGGATGGGGACCACTGTACCAATGGCGTTAAAAATCCCCATTGTCAATATGCCGTAACCGCCCACCAAAAATTCGTTCAGGAACGGATAAGTTACCAGCGATGAAATGGCGCCCGTCAGTGGAGTGAAAATCCACGCATCCAGATTTCCGGCGATCCTGGTGGCAACAGTGCCTACCCCATAAAAGATTGCCCAAAGGATAGCCATTAAAATCGGCCAGCCAAGAATAATATGGCGCGAGGCCCAGGCCGCTTTATGGGAAAAACCCGCCGCTTTAAAGGCCGCTCTTTTAACCGATTTTTCCGTTACCCTCTCGGCCCATGCCTCGCGGGCATTGGAAACTGCCTGCCTGATGCGTGAGGCTGAAGAATTTCTGTATATACCCAGAAGGATTTCATTCATTCTGAAAAAGACTTCCCCTCCGAAATTGGATTCCAGATATCGGGCTATGTCCTCGTCCCCCATTAGGTACAGAAGCAATAAAGCCCTTGAGGGACGGTCCCGTTCGGGAAAAAGCGCGCCGAATTTTTCCAATGCCTGTTCAATAAAGGGCGTGTAACGCACCTGTCCTCGAGACAAAGTGATGCTGTAGATCATGTTTTCCAATGCTCTAAGCCCTATGCCATGGACCGCGGCGGTTTCCGCGACCGGGGAACCCGTCTCCCTGGCCAATTCCGAGGAATCGATCACTATCCCTTTTCGCGAAGCCTCATCCATCATGTTGAGACAGAATATGGCGGGGATTTCCAGCTCAAAGATTTGGGCCAGCAGGATAAGGGACTGTTTCAACCGGGTTGCGTCAGCGCAAAAAAGAAGCAACTCAGGGTGCTCCTTCACTAAAATATCACGGGTCACCCGTTCGTCCTCCGAGAAAACACTCAGTGACGCGATTCCAGGGGTATCGATTATCTCAAATGGCTCCCCCGCGAAGATGGAGTCCTTCCGGATAACGGAGATAGTGGTTTGGGGATAATTGGCCACCAGGGAATAAGAGTTGGAGAATTTATTGAACAGGATGCTCTTGCCCACATTGGTCAGGCCGACAATGGCGATCTTGTTCTTGTGCAAGGCCAAAGCGGCTTTTTTCCCGGCTTCGGGGGTGGCATTGAATTGTTGGGTCATAATATCATCGAACGTTTGAATACGTCGAAATTTATTTTGATTGCGGCCATACCACACTATGAATTATACTCCACAGACATTCAAACTCCAAAAATGAAAAAAGATGGATTTAAAGTGTTGCCAGATGTGGCGCTTGTACATAATCAGATGCCGGGACGGCAGCCTGTACACCGGCATTACCACTGAGGTCCGCCGCCGGATGGAGGAGCACCGTGGAATGGGGAACAAGGGGGCCAAGTACCTCAGGGGCAGGGGGCCACTGGAACTAGTGTTTCATGTGAAAATAGGAAGCAGGGCCTTGGCGCTGAAGGCGGAGCATAAGGTCAAGAGGCTGCCTAAGGCGAAAAAGGAAGCCCTGCTGAAAGCCCCGCGAGCCAAGGACATGATTATTGAATTGTTGGGATATTCGAATTTCTAATTTTGCCTGAACGGGGGTTTTCATTCAGGCGCTAAGCATCCCGCAAGCGTTTCTTTTGTTTATTATTTGCCGCAAAACTCCAGAAGGCTTTCGCAAACATATTCAATGTGCTCTTCCTTCATTTCCGGATACATAGGCAGGGAAAGGACCTCTTTGGAAATCCGGGAGCTGACAGGAATATCTTTCGCCTTATATCCCAAATGCCGGAAGGATTCCTGGCCGGATACCGGGATGGGATAATGAACCGCGGTGCTGACGCCCCGTTCCTGCAAAAACCTCTGGCATGCCTCCCTCTCACTGACCCGCACGGAATAGAGGTGGTAGACATGTTTATTGCCCGGCAGCTCTTTAGGGAGGATGATCCGCTCGTTTCCTCCTAAAAGGTTGCCATATCTCCTTGCATGCCTCCTTCTTAAATCATTCCATTGGTCAAGATGCCTTAAGTGGACGCGCAGGACCGCGGCCTGTATGGAGTCCAACCGGCTGTTGAATCCCAGCGTCTTGTGGACGTATTTCGCGGCGCTCCCATGCACATGCAAAATTTTCACCTTGGCGGCTATTTCGTCATCGTTAGTAAACACCATCCCGCCGTCCCCTGCCCCGCCCAGATTTTTCGTGGGAAAAAAGCTTGTGCAGCCGGCATGGCCGATTCCGCTCAACTTCTTTCCGTGGCACTCCCCTCCAAACGCCTGGGCCGAATCCTCGATTACCTTAAGGCCATGTTTTTCCGCCAAGGCCATGATTGACTTCATGTCAGCGGCTTGGCCGTACATGTGTACCGGGATAATGGCCTTTGTCTTTTTCGTTATTTTTTTCGCCGCCTTTTTAGGGTCGATATTATAGCTGCCAGGCAAGATATCCACCAGGACAGGGGTCGCCCCTGTATAGGCTATGGCTTCCACCGTGGCTATGAATGTAAACGGCGTGGTTATTACCTCGTCCCCTTTTTTCACACCGCAGGCGAGAAGGGCCAAATGCAATGCGTCAGTCCCTGAAGCCACCCCCACGGCATATTTTACTCCGATGTATTCAGAAGCCTCTTTTTCCAGATTGGACACGTCCGGGCCCAGGATAAAATGTCCGCTTTCAAGAACCGAAATAACCGCCTTCTTTACCTCCTTTTCCACCGTTTTATACCGCGCCACCATGTCCACCAAGGGTACCTTTATCGACATTTTATCCTCCAAAAAATTTAATCAAAAGAGTAATAGTTCACCCATATACAGTCATTAACTCCAGCCTTCAGGCTGGAGCCTGCGAACAAACTAAGTAGGGCTTTAGCCCTGAGTGTATTTGCCTGTCAGCGCACGGCACACTCGGGAGTGCGCCGCAGGGCAGTAAAGTCATGGCTAAAGCCGGGTAGTTGTTTTCGTTTTCTCCGCCATAAATGGCGGAGTTATTAAAAACCAGTATAACAGATCATTTGGATTAGACCGGGCTGAACTATTACAAAAATTCTTCCTTTATTCTGACATTCTGGCTTCTGACTCCTGAATTCCATGCCATCTGCTAACTGTTTGATTCATAAGCGAAAAAAATGGAAATTCCTATACTATGAACTTATAGAGCCTACGCATAAATTAAAAAACAACAAATCAATTTTAAAAAACCCAACAAAATCAATGAGTTAGGATTTTAGGGTCTATGGGTAAATTGAAAACCAGTAA
>JACRGO010000207.1 GCA_016212295.1 Nitrospinota bacterium
AATCCGCGTTCATGGCCCTGGCCTTCCGGGCCGCGTCTTCAAGGAGAGTTTTTTCGTCCGCTGGAGTGGCCGGCGTTTTCAATTCCCAGCCGCAAAATCCGGAGCCCGCGGGCCTGTTCAGCCAGATTTGGATGTCCGGGAAATTTGTTTTTTGGGAAGAGACCTTTAAGGACGCCTCGGATGACGCTACCTCAAAGGGACAGGACCCCTTTGAAATGGCTTCGTTGAGCCAGGAAACGGCCTGGCCCATAAACTCTCTTTCATTGGCTTTCACGTCGGACAAGGAAGGCGTTTCCTTTCACAATAAATGGAACACGGATGACACGGATTATTCTGATTTTCACGGATTAAAAGAAATTTTATCCGCGATAATCCGTGTCATCAGCGTTATCCGCGTTCTATTTTTTATTAGCCGGAGGCGATAAGCTCTTTGCCGTTTGGGATTTGTCATTTAAAATTTGGGCGTTTCATATCTCAAAAAACGTTCTGGCCTTGAAAAATGATTTCACCAGGAAATCCTCCAGGGCCTTTTTGAGTCCAGGCTCAAAGGTCTCGGCTTGAAAGGCCACCCCTACCCCGGGGAGCTTGTCGCTCTCCTCCCACCGGCGCACCCATGCCGTTTTGGCGCTGCATTTCAGTGGACTGTCGAAAAGATCGAGAAATTCCAAAAGAACAGGCTCTCCTATTTGGGGAGGATCATGGGTGAGGATAAAGGCTCCGCCCATGCTCAGGTTCAAGACGTTTCCGGGCCGCCAGTTGCCATCGTCCGGGACCTGAAACCTGGTCCTGCAGCGGACGTTTATCCTTATGTGGCGGGCCCCCAAATGTTTGGCTTCCTTGTTATGAACCCGCTGAACAATGAAGTCCAACGCCTGGGGCAGCAGAGGTGTTTTCTCAAGCTCCTTATGCATGACCCTAACGGAGCCGTCAGCGGAAACGTTGCAGCGGATTATGGGCCAAGTCACCTTCAGATTATCCAGGATGGCCATTTCGGAGGACCCGATGCGGGCGCCGCTGGCCATGTCGATCAACACCCCTGAGGGGGGGGTCTCGATGCAAAAGCGCACCAAAGGCTCCATGCTTTCAACGAGGATAATCTCATGTAAAAGTCCGGCCAGGACCCTGTCGTATTTCGGCTGCCGTTCCTTCAAGCATAGAATGATGAAGCGGCCTTTTATTTCGTTTTTCTTTTCCATTCAGCGTTTTTATATTTTGGGTTCATACTTTAGTAGTTAGCTTTTAACAGTTAAAGGGCTTCCGGGATTTTTACATCCCCCTGGCCCCCTTTTCCAAGGGGGAATGAAGAGGTGATGGCTGAAAGAAATCCCGCGCGCGATGGGTGACACAACCAATTCCCCCTTCTCAAGGGGGATCAAGGGGGATGTAAAGGCGCATTTAACTGCGGCTATCGGGGGCATATAAGATTTCGCTGAATAATTACGAACAAAGATTGTAATTTGTTGTTTGTCATTTGGGATTTTGTTTTCCTTTTGGTTGCGGCGAAGCCGCGCCATGGAATCCTTGATAAAAGTTCTCAGGGGGAGTTGTCAGGGTGCGGTTGTCCGTGGGTCTGTTGCTCTTTTTCTATTTAGCTTTTTCCTTGTGTTGCAGAGAGGCGGAAACAAATGCCTTGAACAGCGGATGGGGAGCCATTGGGGAGGATTTAAACTCCGGGTGAAACTGAACGGCAAGAAACCAGGGATGCCCGGGCGCCTCGATGATTTCAATGAGGAATCCGTCCGGGGATATCCCGCTCAGAATGAGGCCCGCCTCTTCAAAGCGCATGCGGTATTTGTTGTTGAACTCGTATCGATGCCGGTGCCGTTCCGAAATTTCCCGCTTTTGATAGGCATTGTAAGCCAGCGTGCTTTTTTTCAAGTGGCAGGGATAGGCCCCCAGGCGCATGGTCCCTCCCATATTGCCGTTTATGTCCTGCTCGGCCAGGAGATTTATCACCGGATGGGGCGTGGAGGAATCAAATTCAGAGCTGTTGGCCCTTTCCAGCCCCATCACATTCCTGCCGTACTCAATCACAGCGCATTGCATGCCCAGGCAAATCCCGAAAAACGGGACCTTGGATTCCCTGGCGTATTGAATGGCCCTCACCTTCCCCTCAACCCCTCTGTGGCCGAACCCTCCAGGGACAAGGATGCCGTCCACGCCGGAAAAAAGCTTCGACTGCGCCTTCCCCTTTTCTATATCCGCGGTTTCCAGCCATTTGAAATTGACCTTCGCGTCCATGGCCAATCCTCCGTGGATCAAAGCCTCAGTGAGGCTCTTGTAGGATTCCTTGAGTTCGATGTACTTTCCGACTATGCCTATGGTGGCTTCTTTCCTGGGTTTCTTGATTTTGCGGAGGACCTTCCTCCAGGCGCCAAGGTCCGGGCGGCTTGTTTTTAAGTTCAGGAGCTTGTTAATGATTTCGTCCAACCCCTCCTTGTGCAGGGCCATTGGGACCTCGTAAATTGAATCAACGGTCATGGCGGTTATAACCGCCTCCTTTTCCACGTCGCAGAACAGGGAGATTTTCTTCTTTTGCTCCATGGGGATGATCGTTTCAGTGCGGCAGATCAGGATGTCCGGTTGTATGCCTATCTCCCGGAGTTCCTTGACGCTGTGCTGGGTGGGTTTGGTTTTTATTTCGTCAGCGGTCCGGATGTATGGGACAAGGGTCAAATGGACATAGATCACGTTTTCCTTCCCTATATCCAGCCGGAACTGGCGGATGGCCTCCAGGAAGGGAAGGCTTTCGATGTCCCCTACCGTCCCGCCGATCTCGCAAATGACCACGTCCTTGCCCTTGCTGACCTTCTTTATCTGCTCCTTGATCTCGTTTGTGATGTGGGGAATGACCTGCACTGTCCCGCCCAGGTACTCCCCTTTTCTCTCTTTTTGTATGACCGAATCGTAGATCCTGCCGGTGGTGGAGTTATTGTCCCTGGTGAGTTTAGCGCGGGTGAAACGCTCGTAGTGTCCCAGATCAAGGTCGGTTTCAGCGCCGTCGTCCGTTACATACACCTCCCCATGCTGGTATGGGTTCATGGTGCCTGGATCGACGTTTATGTAGGGGTCGAGTTTCTGGAGGGTGATGTCTAGACCGCGGGCCTCAAGAAGGGCGCCGATGGAAGCGGCGGCTATTCCCTTGCCGAGGGAGGAGATGACTCCGCCGGTGACGAAAATATACTTGGCGCTTTTTTTCCTGGTAGGTTTTTCCCCCATGGGTTAAAGATATTATCACAAAGTCCGGTTGTCCAACAAGAAAAAGTAAAAACAAAAAAAATAATAGATAGCAGGGATCAGGGGACAGGTATCAGTGGCTGGCGCGGAATAAAATTCGCGCGATTAGAGCAAACTCTCACGGTCCTTCGAATCAAGGCCAGCCATTCCAAGGCAACTGGTAACTGGAAACCGGCAACTGAAAACCGCCCCCTGGTACCTGTCCCCTGTGAACTATTAAATCATTTCCTTTCCTTGCCCAGTTTATTTTCCGTTCCCTCTATCAATTTAAGGATATTTTGATGGTGCCGGGCTATTACCAGAAAGGCAATGGCGGCCGCGGAAATGATCGCGTACTTGCCATAATGGAAGAGAGCGGCAAGAATTGGAGCGGCTATAGCCGCGGAAATGGAGCCCAGGGAAACATATTTTGATAAAAAGACGACTGCCCCGAAAACCAGCATCGCCCCCAGGGCAGCCTTAGGGGTTATGTAAATAAGGACGCCCAGGGCCGTGGCCACGCCCTTTCCGCCCTTGAACTTAAGAAAAACCGGAAAGACGTGGCCCGAGACCGCGGCAGCGCCGGCTAACGCGGCTGTCATTGAGTCCCCTGTAATGGCCTGGGCCGCTATTGCCGGAACCATCCCTTTCACCGTGTCGGCCAGGAGGGTCAAGGCCGCCTCCTTTTTGCCCACTGACCGCAGGACGTTAGTGGCGCCGATATTGCCGCTGCCTCGCTCGCGCACATCTATCCCGCGCCGCTTTGAAATCAGAAGGCCGAACGGGACCGCTCCTAAAAGGTAGGACAGGACTAAAATTGTCAAAAAAAGAGGCATTAGCAACTGTTGATTAAATTTTTGCCATTTTGGCAAGAGGCTGAATGTGCGAGATAAATTTTCGGAATAGGCGAGTATGTATCTAATAAGAAGGCCGGTCCGTAAGGAGAAGGGTCCCGTCCTTCAATACCGTCCTGTAAATCCTGTCATTGCCTCTTTTCCAGACCTTTCCGCCGTGGCTTTCAATCACTTTTTTAACATATTTCTGGGTCTCCTGAAAAGGAGGAATTTTACCGTAGAATTTTACAGGCTCGGGTCCGGCGTTGTACGCGGCCAGGGCAAGCCTGACGTCACCCCCGAAGGTTTCCAGCATCCGCCGGAAATACCTGGCGCCGCCGGTTATGTTCTGAAAAGGGTCCTTGGAATCCACGACCCCCACTTCCTTCGCGGTTTCCGGCATCAACTGCATCAACCCAACGGCCCCGGCAGGCGAGATGGCGTCCGGGTCGAAATCGGATTCCGCCTTTATAATGGACTCTATAAGCTTGGAGTCGATTTTCAACTGCTCCGCGGTCATTTGAATATGCCTACGAATCGCGGGATTATCTTTCACGTTCTTCCCGCTCTTGTACGGCTCCCGCACCTTCCTGTGTTTTTGGGGAAGGAAAAGTTTATCGTCAGGGCTCCTGGGAACGTCGGAAAAATGCATGGCTCCGTCGGCGTCCTTGTGGAAATAAACAGCCCCGGCGGCAAGCGTGGCTTGCGCGAGAAGGGTTCCCAAGGCCAGGATGGCTAATGATTTTTTGTAATAGTTCATCGAACGTGTGAATGCATCGAAATTTATTTTGATTGCGGCAATGCCGCGCTAGCCCCAATATTCCTTAAGCGATTTGTTTTTCGCCTTGTTTCTCAACTTTTCCTTGGCGCGTTTTTCTATTTGCCTGACTCTTTCCCTGGAGAGGCTGGTTATTTTCCCTATCTCTTCCAGGGTCATGGGCGGCCCGTCAAACCCGAAACGCAGTTTTATCACAAGAGATTCCCTTTCCGGCAATTCCCTTACCATACTAAGAATTTCGTCTCTGAGGTCCTTTTGGATCATGGCCGTCTCCATGGAGGCAGGGTTCCCTTCCACCATGAAGTCGAGATAGGAGGCGGCGATCTGGCCATTGACCGGGGTGTTGAGGGAGAGGTGGGTGCGATACACGCGCAGGACGGATTCCAGCTCTTCCGGCGGCATTCCCAGTGACTTGGCAAGCTCTTCCAAGGTCGGCTCCCTGTTTTGGGACTGGAGCATTTCCCTGCATTGCTCCTCTACTTTCGACAATATGCCGGCCTGCTTTATCGGGAGGCGGACCGTGCCTGAATGCCTTGCTATGGAGTACATAATGGCCTGGCGTATCCACCATGTGGCGTAAGTGATGAATTTGACCTTTCTTCCAGGGTCGAATTTGTGCGCGGAATGGATCAACCCTATATTACCCTCGTTAATGAGATCGCAGAGGGAAATCCCGCAGCCCCGGTATTTATTGGCTATTGAAACGACATACTTGAGGTTGTGCTTCACCAACTCATCCACCGCCTTCTGATCGCCCTTGGCTATCTTGCGCCCCAGGAACTCCTCTTCCTCTCTTGCCAATGGCTTCATACCGCTGATGTCATTTAAATACGCGGCAATGGTGGCGTCAGAGACCATGGGAAGGCCTTTTCTGTTGGCCTTATCCGATATGAATTTATGCCTGTTATTAACGCTGGCTTTTTTCGGCATGGCGGGAATGTGTGAACTTAACGCCCTTCTGGCGGACTTTAAAGAGTCATTGGTCATTAAGGTGTCTTCCTGTTTATCAATGACAAATGACTATTGACCAATGACTATCACCTGATGTCGCCAATATGCAACTGTTTGATTTATAAACGAAAAAAATGGAAATTCCTATACTATGGACTTACTTGTCTTTCTTGAGATACTTCAGGCGTTTATGCGCCTTGGCGCGAAAAGCGCTCTTAGGATATTTTCGGATGAAATCGCTGAAAACTTTCGCTGCTTTTTCATAATTTTCCTCGCTGTAATAGGATTCCCCTATAAGGAAAAAGGCTTCATCATTGGACTTGAAATCGGGATATTTTTCAATCAACTCGGTCATGCGGAGAATAGTTGACTGATGGGCGGCGATTTTAAAGTAGTACTTGCCGATGTAAAAAAGGTTCTGGGCCAGATGGGTCTTGCATTCCTTTACATATTCCTGCGCCTTCTTAAAATACTTGCTGTTCGGATATTCGTTTACAATGACCTCGAAATTTTTCACGGCGTCCATGGTGTTCGTCTGGTCCCTGTTGTACGCCTCCATCTGTTTATAGCTGCACATGCCCTTATAGAAATAAGCACGGTCCACGTTGGGATGCACGGGATAGAGTTCGATGAAATTAAGGTATTGAAGGTCGGCCTCCATGTATTTCTCGCCATGGTAAAACAGGGCGTCCCCCATGCCCATGGTGGCTGTGTCCATATATTTGCTGTTGGGATATTTCTCCGTGAACTTCCGAAACGCCTCCTCGGCCCTTGTGTAGTCCTTGTTTTTTAACAGGTTCTTCCCTTCCGCGATCAATTCATCCGGCCCCATTTTGTCGATCTTGTTTTCAAAAAGCGCGACGCAGCCTGACGAGAAGGCCGCTGTTGTTAAAAGGCAGATGAAAAAGAAGCAATACTTTTTTAGTATAGGAATTTTCATTTTTTTCGTTTATAAATCAATAAATATAGAAGAGGGAAAAACTTGAGCATCGAACATTGAACGTCGAACGTCCAACATCAAAGTATGTTAAATCCTTTCTTCCTTTTTCGACGTTCGATGTTCAGCGTTCGATGTTCGATGTTAATTCTTTAAAGTCCTCTCGAAGGGCGATAAGTTCTTAAGGCCTTTTGTTGGATTCCGGTTTATCCAGGTCATGGATCAGGCAAGGAGCATTTCACTGAGGGCGGCCCCGGCCGGGACCATGGGATAAACATTTTCTTCCGGAATGACCCTGAAATCCATCAAAACGGGTTTAGGCGTTTTGAAGGCGATTTCAAGGATCTTCTCCACGTCGGCCTTCTTTTTGGCCCTGAGGCCAAGCAGTCCGTGCGCCTCGGCCAGCTTGACGAAATCCGGGGCCGAGGCAAGGCAGGAGTAGGAATAACGTTTATTGAAAAAGAGTTGCTGCCATTGTCTCACCATGCCAAGGAAGTGGTTATTGATAATCGCGATTTTTACAGGGAGATTATATTGCACCGCGGTTATCAGTTCCTGCGAATTCATCTGGAAGCCCCCGTCCCCGGTGATGGCCACAACCATCTTTCCAGGGAAGGCTGCCTGGGCGCCCAAGGCAGCGGGAAAGCCGAATCCCATGGTCCCCAGTCCCCCGGAAGTAATAAACGACCTGGGCTTCTTGAATTTAAGATATTGGGCTGACCACATTTGATGCTGGCCCACGTCCGTGGCTATGATAGCCTCTCCCTTGGTCATTTCGGAAATTTTTTCCACCACGTACTGCGGCTTTATCGCCCCCTCGCCCTGGCGGTATTTCAATGGAAAAGTGCTCCTCCAACTTTCTATTTGTTCGTGCCAGGGCTGCAAGTCTTTTTTCCACGGCCGCTTTTCATCCTTCAGCAAATCAATAAAATCCTTTAATACGTGCTTTACGTCCCCGACCACTGGAAGGTCAATGGCAATACTCTTTCCAATCGCGGTTGGATCTATATTCACGTGTACCTTTACCGATTTCGGGGAAAATTTTGAAACGTTGCCTGTGACTCTGTCGTCAAACCTCGCCCCCAGCGAAATCAAAAGATCGCATTCCTGCATGGCCATGTTGGCCCTGAAGGTCCCATGCATCCCGCACATACCCAGCGAGAGGGGGTCATCCGATGGAAAGGCCCCCATTCCCATAAGGGTGGTTGTAATCGGGGCCTGGGTAAGGTGCGCCAGCCTCCTCAGTTCATCCGAGGCGTTGGAGGAGATGGTCCCGCCGCCCACGTACAGGACAGGCCTTTGCGAGTCCAGCATTGCCTTGGCAACCTTCTTGATCTGCTGGATATGCCCTTTGTAAACGGGTTTATAGCTCCTCAAGTGAACGGATTCCGGATAGGAAAACCTGGCTTCAGAAACAAGGACGTCCTTGGGCAGATCGATTAAAACCGGACCAGGAGAGCCTGTGGAGGCTATGTAAAACGCCTCTTTCACGATTTTAGCGAGATCATTTACGTCCTTTACAAGATAGCTGTACTTGGTGCAGGGCCGGGTTATTCCAACGATGTCCGCCTCCTGAAAGGCGTCGTTCCCGATCAACGCCGTGGGGACCTGGCCGGTAAGAATGATGAGGGGAATTGAATCCATATAGGCTGTGGCGATCCCGGTCACCGTGTTTGTAGCGCCAGGGCCGGAGGTGACAAGACAAACGCCAACCCTTCCGGTGGATCTGGAATAACCGTCAGCGGCGTGGACCGCCCCTTGTTCGTGGCGTGTGAGGATGTGCTTTATGTCGGAATCAAAAAGCGCGTCGTATAACGGAAGGACCACCCCGCCTGGATAGCCGAAAATGGTTTTGACCCCTTCCTTCTTCAACGATTCCAATAAAATCCTGGATCCGGTCATTTTCATGATTTTAGTATAGTTCAAAAAAACAAATATTGTCAAAAGACCAGGACATAAATGTCCATTCAAAAATTCCTTATTTATTAATAATTTACGAGAAATCGATTGCAAAACCAGGACATGAATTCCCATTTCCAAGGTTCTCAGCCTTGGAATGGGATCGTGGGCGCCAGGGGAATTTTTTTATTTTTTTCCTTTAAAAACAGCAAGTTAGGAATGAATAAGGCCCGAAATAATAATATCGGCATACTTTTTGTATTATACGTGCCTGAACCGGGCGATTTTACGCTCCCCCCCTGCCTCCCCGCAATGGTAATGAGGGTATATAAAATGGAAAGAGAGAAAAAACCATCCAAAAGAATATTTCCATTCCTTTTCATCCCCTCATTATTTATCTTGTTGCTTCTCACTCTTGCTCCATCCCATGCCTCCCATCCAGGGGACAACCGGTTCGAGTCCAAATGCCTTAATTGCCATAGGGATAAAGGCGAAGCGCCGGCCATCGGCCCAACCAAGTACGCGTCCGTGCAATGGATAAAATTCTTTGAACGGCAAAAGCACAGCAGAAAAAAAGACATCTCGGCCATGGTCCTGCCGGAAGACATAGAAGTGATCCGGGAATATCTTGTGCTCCACTCAGCGGACTCCGACAGGCCTGAAGCCGCGGGAGTTAAACTCGCAAAGTGATTATGATTAAAACTTACAAAGCCTTGCCTTTTTAACAAAACGTTATGAAATTTCAAATTTTAATTGTCAAATAACAAATAAATCCCAATAACCAAAATTACGAAGAATAAACTAAGAAACGGAATAGTTTTGGACATTAAGTAATTGTAATTTGTAATTTATTTGTAATTTGCTATTTGTCATTTGGAATTTTGTTCTCCTTTGGTTGCGCGAAGCCGCGCCATGTAATCCGTGGACAGAAAGGATATTACAGGATGAAAAAACAATTAAAATATTCGGCCATGGCCGCGGTCCTTTACATAACGCTTTTTCCCATGTCGTACGCGGACGCTGAGGAAAAGACCGCCGTTGACAAAGCCTATCTGGAAAACCTGGAACGCCGCGTTGCCGCGCTGGAAAACAAACAAGCCGCCTCATCCGGCCAGGACGCCTCTGGATATTTATCGCAAGACGTGCTCGATCTCATGGAAACCATGGAGGTGGTGGAGAAGAAGACCCTAATGGACCGCCTGGCCTGGGGCGCGGAATTCAGAAACCGCGTGAACTGGTTCAACTACCAGGACAAGGCCGCTGGCGATGATCTTCACACGGACGAGTTGTACCAGGTCCGGCTCCGGCTGAATTTCTTCGCGGACCTCACCGACAATCTGAAATTCTCCGGCAGGCTGACAGGATATTGGAACTGGGGGGACAGCATGGGCCAGGCGGACAGCATGGGATGGGGTCCGTATAACAAAGCCGCGGTTCCCTCTGACACCTCAGTCAGAATAGAGCGCGCCTACATAGACTACTTCCTCGAATCCATCCCCTTTTGCCTTACAGTTGGAAGGCAGCCCTCTGCCGGAGGCCCTCCGGGCGAGCTTCGGGAAAACCGAGTAAGGAAATCCACTTGGCCCATGCTCTTCATAGACCAGGAACAGGACGTGGCTGTGGGCACCATCAACACATCAACATTCCTGCCACTTGAGCAATCAAGCCTGAGAATCTATTATTTCAAATACCACGCGCTGGACAGCGCCTCACTTGACTATAAACACTCCGGAATTCAAAGCTCGGTCAACGCCTACGGTTTCCAGTTAGAGACCCTGGTCCCGCAAATGGGGGACACCTTGCTGGCCGGGGGATTAGGGATCATCAAGGACTATACCCTATCCCGCGACCCGTCGAGCTTCGACATCAGTTCCTCCCTTGGCGCGCCAAGGGGGACCTATCTCCCCACGGTATATCCAAGGAACGTTGGAGACGTCATGAATTACCATGTCCTGATTTTCTCGCAAAACCTGCATAACAGCGGACTCGACCTCTTCACGGAATGGGTAAGGCACGATTACCGTCCCAACGGCAGGACCGTCCAGTACGCCGTGCCTGGAATTGCCTTGGGTTTGATGTCGGACGACGGCGTCACCAAGCGCTCAGGCCAGGCCGTCCATGCCGGGTTCAGGTATACGGTCCAGTTCAAACCCATGAACGATCCCAAATTCGGGTTTGAATATGTGCATGGGGACCGCTACTGGAAGGCGTTCTCCGACGGACACGACGATCCCCTTGACCTCATGGGCGTGCGGGGCAATACCTACGATGTTTATTATATTCAACCCTTGAACCAATACCTCTTCTGCCGGTTCGGGGCCACTTTCATCAACCACGATTTCTCCAGCGGAAACAGCATTTACGGCGAGCCCAAGCCCGTGGATGAGAAGGTCAGGAATTTTTATGGACTGCTGGAAATGAGGTTTTGAGAAATTCACATTCTAAAAGGAGAAAAATGCCAAAGAGGAAATGAAAAAACTTTGTCAAGAGGGAATTGAATTTTTTAACCAAGGTAAGTTCCAAGGGTCTTTGCAAAATTTCGAGAAAGCCTTGGAATTGGACCCCAAGGAACTTGGCTTATGGATTGGTGTGTTTTATGGCCGTTTCCAACTCCCTTTTAAACACTCAAAAAATGTGGTAATATTACTTCATACAAGTTTACAAAAAGATTTATAAACATAATTTTTTTAAATGTAAATTTTTAAGAGCCCGTTAGCCAGTAGCTAACGCAACACTTACTACTGGCGAAAGGTGACGTCTTCATGAATGCCTATTGAATGGGAGTAGAATATCGTGTCAAAAAAGGATAATCAAGTAAAACCGTCAGTCAGAGACAGAGCTCCAGTGTGGGGCACAGGCTTGGCCGTCCCCGAAGGG
>JACRGO010000210.1 GCA_016212295.1 Nitrospinota bacterium
AGAGGGGTGGCCGAAGGCCGGGGTGTGTTAAGTATTTTCGTGGCTGTGTTTGCAAGCAGGCGGACCGTAATGTTTTTCAAGACAGCTTCTAAGAAGCCCCTTAGCACCATTGGAATTTCCGGTTGACACTCCTCACTATTCCGGTTAAACTTTATCCATGAAAAAGACCCTTCCTTTTTTATTGCTTCTTTTCATTATCCTCTGCCATGTCCCTGTCCTTGCCGTGGAAACCGCTCCCCGGATATCCGACAGGGAAATCATAGAAAATTTATCCGATTTGCGGGGCGATATCAAGGAATTAAAGGCCGGACAGAAGGCCCTTGAACAGCGGTTCGATGACATGAATAATTCCGTCAACAAACGGTTCGATGACATGAATAATTCCGTCAATAAACGGTTCGATATCCTCCAGTGGATGCTCGGTCTTTTCATTACGGTTGCCCTTTCCATCTTTGGGGTCATGGGCAGGATACTCTGGAACCAGCAGAAGAAGCTGACGCAAATCGAAGCCACCCTTGAAGCGCAAAAAGAGGAGCTTTCATTCCTGAAATCCCTCATCGAAAAACTCCAATCCCTCATTGAAAAACTCCTCCCGCCTAGAGGCGTATTATAATATAGGAATTTCGCAGTAAGGCGCCTCATTGACAAAAAAAATTAAAAGCGTAACATGAAGCCATTTTATTTTTCGATAAAATACATGGCCTTTATTTCCCACAAATTTAAAAACTTCAAGGCTCGCTCAACAGGCTGTTATAGCGTGAAGAGCGGGCTTTTTCGCGTCCGTCCTTGTTCCGTTTTCTGTCTTTGCCTCCGGGACCGGCGCCCTTGTTATTACCACTCAGGACACCTCGAAAAAACAGGTAACAGCTCCGATATCCGTTGATAATGTGCAGCAGGGGACAGGTAAGGTTACCGTGACGGTTTACGGCAGGGACGCACGAGGTGAAGTTCGGGGACCTGACTGGATATTCCATCGTGTCTCCCAGGAACGGAAAGAAAAATGTACCGGTAAAGACAGGGAAGACAACGCCGGTAAGAGCGACTTATAAAAAATCTTCCTCCAGTGGCGGTGGAAAAACGGTAACCGACATTGACGGCAACGTTTATAATACCCGTTAATTCAATCTGAAGCTTCTTTATGTGTTAAGGAAGATGATAATAAGAGGTAATCTCTTCTTTTTTTCCCCACCACTCTTGGGAAATTTCTTGGTGCGCGGCAAGGACTAAATCCCGGCTTATGGGATTTGTCAGGTAACTTACAAAACTCGTCTCGATATATATTCTATTTCTTTAGATTAAGGTATGATAAAAAATATCTCAACTTCAGCTCACTTTAAACTTTAGTCACTCAAAACTTGAATGCGCTTATCGCCATTCGGCGGAAAAAAAGGAGCTGTAATGGCATTGATCGGTTTAAAGGAAATCAGCCTGGCCTTTGGCAGGCAGCCGGTCCTGGATGGGGTGGACCTGCAAATCCAGGACGGCGAAAGGATCTGCCTTGTAGGGAGAAACGGCGCTGGAAAATCATCCCTTTTGCGGCTTATCAGCGGAGAAGCGGCCCCGGACAGCGGGACCATTTCAAGGCAGAAAGGGTCGAACTCCGCTTTTCTGGCCCAGGAAGTCCCGGATGACATCGAAGGCTCTATCTTGCATGTGATTGCCGGGGGGCTTGGAAAGGAAGGCAAGCTGCTGGAAAAGCATCACCAATTGAGCCTGCAGCTTGGAATTGAGTGGAAAGAGTCTCTTGCGCTTGAGTTGGAGAGGCTTCAGCACGAGATGGAAACAGCAGGCGCCTGGCAGGCCATGCTCAAGGTTGAAACCATCATTTCACGTATGAGTCTCAAGGACGATGATGATTTTTCCACTCTTTCCACCGGGATGAAGCGAAGGGTACTCTTGGCGCGGGCCGCTGTTTCTTCCCCAGACCTCCTCCTGCTTGACGAACCCACGAACCACCTTGATATCGAATCCATTTTATGGATGGAGGAATTCCTTCTCGATTACCGCGGGACCCTGGTTTTCGTGACCCACGACCGGGCCTTCCTGCGCAGGCTGGCCACTCGGATAGTGGAACTGGACCGCGGAAAACTCTTTGACTGGGCCTGCGATTACGACGCCTTCCTCGTCCGGCGCGACGCCGCCCTTCAGGCGGAGGAAGCGGAGTGGGAGAGGTTCGATAAAAAACTGGCCAGGGAAGAAGTGTGGGTGAGGCAGGGGATCAAGGCGCGCCGGACCCGCAACGAGGGCAGGGTGCGGGCCTTGAAGGAGATGAGGCGCGAGAGGAGCGAGAGGCGGCAGCGGACGGAAACCGCCCGCATGTCCATTCAGGAAGCGGAACGGAGCGGGCGTATAGTGATCGAGGCCCAGGGGATCAGCCACCGTTACGGTGAAAAAGAGGTGGTCAGTGATTTTTCCTGCACCGTGGCCAGGGGCGATAAGATAGGGATCATAGGGCCAAACGGCGCGGGCAAAACCACCCTGCTTAATATCCTTCTTGGCAAACTCACCCCGTCCGAAGGCACGGTCAGGCACGGCGCCAGGCTGGAGGTCGCCTACTTTGACCAGCTCCGGGGCCAACTGGACGAAACAAAAACCGTGCGGGACAATGTTTGCGCGGGCGATACCGTGGTCGTCAACGGAAAATCGCGCCACATAATCGGTTATCTTGAGGATTTTCTTTTTACCCCGGACCGCGCCAGAACGCCCATTACCATGCTTTCCGGCGGGGAACGGAACCGCTTGCTGCTGGCCAAACTCTTCACCAAGCCCTCCAATGTGCTCGTACTTGATGAACCCACGAACGATCTTGACGAAGAGACCCTGACTCTGCTGGAAGAGCTTCTTATTGATTATCCAGGCACTATCCTTCTGGTATGCCACGACAGGGTTTTCCTGAATAACGTTGTTACCAGCGTGGCCGTTTTCGAGGGGAACGGCAAGGTGCGCGAGGTGGTCGGCGGCTATGATGACTGGCTAAGGCTGAAAGAACAGCTTGCCCCCAAGTCCAACGGAAAAGACATTGGCCGGAAAGACAGGAAGTCGAAGTCCAAATCCGATGGTCCCCGCAAGATCAGCCAAAAGGAGCGCATGGAGTTGGAGAAGCTCCCGGCGCGCATAGAGGAACTGGAAAGGGACCGCGACGCCTTATATGAAAATATGGCCGACGCCGCCTTTTATAAGAGCGGCGGAGAACAAGTGTCCAAGGCCACGGGGCGGCTGGAGGACTTGAATCAGGAACTGGCTGAACTTTTCAAGCGGTGGGAGGAGTTGGAGGCATTGAGTAGTGGACAAAACGAGTTTAAAGAATGGTAGCCGTTCAATGTGGAGCGCCCTAAAAAACCTTGCAACATTGCCGTGTTTGACGGTTTTTCAACTCTGAACCTTGAACCTGTGAACGGATACAAAGAATGAATGGCTAAAATTTTCCAGGAAGAAGGCCGCCTTGCCGTCGAAGTCCGAAGCGCCAGGGAGGCCAGGGACTATGAGTTGCTTTTCCTCTCAAGGAAGATACCTTTTTCCCTGGAGAAGGGACCGCCTGTTTGGACCCTTGTTATTCCCGAAGCCTTTGCCGGAAAGGCCCAAAAGGAGATCGGCCTCTTCCAAAAGGAAAATCCCAGGAGGCGCTATCCACATAAAAAAGGAGTTCATGATGTTTGCCGTTTTCCTTATGTCAATGAAATCGTCCTTTTGTGCCTTGCCTTGTTTCATTGGATTGCCGCCGGCCCAGGCGCGTCTCCCTCATGGGTCGAAAAGGGGAGGGCGTCGGCAAGTGATATTCTTTCCGGCGAGTGGACCCGCTCCGTTACCGCCCTTACTCTGCATGGCGACTATACCCATCTCATTGGCAACCTGGCCGCTTTATGGCTCTTTGTGAACGAGGAAGGCTATTATGTTGGAAGCGGCATGGCGTGGCTTTTGGTTCTCCTGTCCGGCTCATTGGGGAATATGATGTCGGCCTGCTTTTATGGCGGGAACCATTTTTCCATCGGGGCCTCCACCTCGGTTTTCGGGGCAGTGGGCATACTGGGAGGGATGAAGGCGGTCAAGGGATTTCATGAGCTGCAGTCCTGGAAAAGAAAGATTATTCCCATTGGCGCGGCCTTGGCCCTGCTGGCCATGCTGGGGGCGGACCCCGAATCTGACGTGATGTCCCATCTCTTCGGTCTTATCGCCGGGTTAGGAACTGGGCTTTTGACAGCGTCCTTTTTTCCCGGGAAGGCGGCTGGAAGACCGGCCTTTCAGTGGCTGGCCCTTGCGGCCTTTTGCGGCGCGGTGTTTCTGTGCTGGATGGACAGGCTGAAGTAGCGCAAGGATCATGGCGCTGCGTAGCCGCAGCCAAAGGGAAAACAAAATCCCAAATGACAAATAACGTAACACTTTAGCCTTTTGAAAAAATCTGTTTTAGAAAAGGAAGAACCACGAATGGACACTAATGAACACGAATTATTTTTAGTAGTTTTATAAAATTCGTGTCAATTCGTGTTAATTCGTGGTTGAGGTAGCCTTTTTTTCAAACAGCTAAAATGTTACCAAATAACAAATTACAATTACTGAATGTCCAAAACAACTCCATTTCCTTGTTTGGCATTTGTAATTTTGGTTATTGAGATTTATTTGTTATTTTGACAATTGAGATTTGGAGTTTCATAAAATTTTTTTTAGCAAAATTTTATATATTTGTTGCACAGATTAATTTTTTTTTAAATCCGTGCAATCGGTGAAATCTGTGGTTATGTTTGCAGTGCGGAGTTTAATGAAATGGAATTATTTTAGACATTCAGCCGACTATCTCCTTCACCCGGCCGACTACTCCGTTTGCCAGGCGCACTTTAATCCCATGTGTGTGAACGGCGGATTTTGTGAGGATGTCCTTGACTGTCCCCTCAGTCAGTTTCCCGGAACGCTGGTCTTCTTTCCTTACAACCAGCACATGCGCTCCAGGCTTTATGTCCGCTCGGCTTCTGCCATTCATTCGTTCTACAATCGTAACTATTTACCGCAGGCGCGGAGAAAAATAAGAATGCTCACGCAGTTGTCATGAAAAACCAGAGAAAGCCTCATCAGCTATTTTTTACATCCCCCTGAATCCCCCTTGCCAAGGGGGAATTAGAACAGAGCCCATTTAGGTGCGTTTCCCGCATTCCCCCTTACCAAAGGGGAACCAAGGGGGATGTGGTTTCCCCGGCAATTGAGCGTGAAGCCGTTTTCCACGACGCCTCGTGAACATTTACAGGTTTTCTTTTTTTAGTTCAAAGTGACTAAAGTGTGAAGTGAACTAAAGTTGCGGTAGAGAATCAATTTTTAACTTTAGCCGCTTTAGCTCACTTTAGGCACTTAAAACTTGGCCGCGGCGAAGCCGCGCCAGGGCTCAAGCCTTTCCAGCCGACCCAAGCACTTCCTTGTTTTTATAAATAATCATCTTCTTCAATTCCTCGCGCGCTGGGCCGAGGTACTTTCTTGGATCAAATTCGCCGGGATTTTCCGTGAAAACCTTTCGGATCATTGCCGTAATGGCAAGCCTGCCGTCGCTGTCGATGTTTATCTTGCACACCGCCGAGCGGGCGGCCCTGCGTAGCTGCTCTGTTGGTATGCCGACAGCGTCCTTGAGGGCGCCTCCGCATTTGTTTATGATATCCACATACTCCGGAACCACGGACGAGGCCCCATGCAAGACAATCGGGAAGCCCGGAATCCTTTTTTCAATTTCCTCTAAAATATCAAAACGGAGAGGAGGGGGTTCCAGCACGCCTTTTTCATTTCTGGTGCATTGCGCGGGCGTGAACTTGTACGCGCCGTGTGAGGTCCCTATTGAAATGGCGAGGGAATCAACATTGGTCTTCTTGACAAAATCCTCCACCTCGTCAGGCTGGGTGTAGATGGATTTGGCCGCCTCCACATCGTCCTCTATCCCGGCCAATACCCCAAGCTCTCCCTCCACCACCACGCCGTTCGCGTGCGCGTACTCAACCACCTTTTTTGTAAGGGCCACGTTTTCGTCATATTTGTGATGGGAGCCGTCGATCATTACAGAGGAAAAGCCGGAGTCGATGCAGGATTTGCAAAGATCAAAGGTGTCGCCGTGGTCCAGGTGAAGGGCGAATTTCACATTGGAACCCGCTTCCTTTATCATTGCCACCGCGCCCATTGCCATGAAGCGGAGCAGGGTCTGGTTCGCGTATTTCCTGGCCCCGCTGGAGACCTGGAGAATAAAGGGGGATTGGGATTCCACGCAGCCAAGGACTATGGCCTGCAACTGTTCCATGTTATTGAAGTTATAAGCCGGGATGGCGTATCCGCCAGCCACCGCCTTTTGAAACATTTCCTTCGTGGTGACAAGACCTATTTCCTTATATGAGATCTTTTCCATTTTCTCCCCTTTCCTTGAACAGGTTTTTAGGTTAAAAAATCATTGGGCAATGCTAAGTGCTTTTATTATATACCTTGTATTTTGAAATTTCATCAGGGAACAGGAATCAGGTGTCAGGTACCAGGTGTCAGGGAACAGAGGAGCAAGGGCACGTTGAAGTGCAATCTTGAATTTCCCTAACCCCTAACCCCTAACCCCTGCCATCCACAAAAAAATACGATAGAATATACGAATGAAAGTATTGCTGGCCACTCTCCACTCCAAATTCATTCATTCCTCCCTGGCGCTTCCATGTATTGCCGCGACCTGTTCCGGCCTGAAAGGTGTGGATATCTCCATCAAGGAGTTCACCACCAAGGAACCTCTTGACCGCCTCATAGTTGACATCTTAGATGAAGGCCCTGACATCATAGGCTTCTCCTGCTACATCTGGAATATTGAAAAGACCCTGTTATTGGCTTCCGGGATAAAACGGGTACGGCCCGGAATCCTTGTGGTCCTTGGCGGCCCGGAAGTGTCATACGACGCCGGGAACATTTTAAAAACAAACAACGCGGTGGACTGCATAGTTAAAGGGGAAGGGGAGGGGGTTTTCAGGGATTTTTTGGATTCAGTGAATATGGCTGGAGTGGCTGGCTTATCACATCCAGGCTTGAGGAAGGCGCCAGGCATTAGTTATAGAACGGGGGGCGGGATATTCGATAACGGCACGGCCCCTGCCATGCCTGACCTCGACCTGATTCCATCCCCCTTTTCGTTGGGTCTCGTGGAAACCGGCAAGCCCCTTGTCTATTACGAGTCGTCCAGGGGTTGCCCCTTCACCTGCGCCTTTTGTCTTTCCGCTCTTGATGGACAAGTGCGGTCCTTTTCAATGGAGCGCATCCGTGAGGACCTTTCAACGCTTATCAATGCAGGCGCCAAGCAGGTCAAATTCGTGGACAGAACGTTCAACTACCATGCTGGCAGGGCCAACGCTATTTGGGCCTTTATCCTGGAGCAAAATATAGCGCGGCGTGGCCGCGACAGCCGGTTCCACTTCGAGATAGCCGCCGACCTCCTCACGGACGAAAATATCGAAACCCTTAAAAAGGTCCAGCCAGGAGTCTTTCGTTTTGAAATAGGCGTGCAGTCGATTGCCGAGGAGACCCTTGCCTCAGTGAGCCGTAAATCGGATGCCTCAAGGCTTTTTTCCAATGTGAAGCGGCTGGTGGAGGAGACTTTTGTCCATATCCACCTCGACCTTGTGGCTGGATTGCCGGGAGAGGACTTTTCAGGTTTTCTCGCGTCCCTTCAGCGGCTTTTTTCCGCCAATCCTCATCACATACAGGTGGAACCGCTCAAGGTGCTGAAGGGGTCGCCCATGATGGATATCGCGAAAAAGGAGGGATACACCTTCAGCGGCGTTCCACCCTACAGGATAATAACCACCCCGTGGCTGAGTGAGGAAGAGGTCGAGAGGATCGAAACCATCGGCAGGCTTCTGGAACTCGTGTACAATAAAGGGAGGTTCAAAAATACCCTTCATATCATCAGAGAGCGGACGCCTCTTTCTGAATTTTTTGACGGACTTTCCCGATATTGGCGCAGCGCTGAAATCCAAACCCTGTCCCTGGACGATCTCTTTGAAACGTTTTGGACGTTCGCTAAGGGGGTTTTGAGCGCTGAATCTCTCCCTATTTTCGCCGGCGCGCTTTCCCATGACCGGTGCCTTGCTGATTATCCCGTGGCAAAAGGATTGCCGTCCTATATGGCCAGGGACTTGAATGATTGCAGGGTAACCAGAAGTGAAATAAGGAAAATTCGGAAAAAATTTGATATCGCGCCACATATCCAGGTGAAGGCGTTCAGGTATCGCTTTGAAAGCTGTTATGGCGTGGACGGCGGGCGTGATCGTCTCTTTATCTACCTGTCCGGAGAGGGCAGGAAGCTTGAGGTGATTGCCATGCCGGTTTTAGCGGAGTAAGGGGCAAGAATTGTGGATTCCGGATCGTGGATTCGGGATTTAATATCCCAAATAAAAATCGGCCATTATCCCGGCTTGTTCAAATTATGGTTTTTGGGATATATTGATAGGTAACCCATTGATATAGTAATGAAAGGAGGTGTTACCAGGAGCCAGATCCTGAAAGTAGTGAAACGGTCCGGAATAAATCTCCGGAATATAAAATTTATAACTTTTCATTTGCCGCTGATGAACGCGGATAAATGCCGATAAAAAAAGGAGACATAAATGAAGTTAGCGCTGAAAAAAGGCAGGGCATTATTTTTAATTGAGATATTGCTGTTGGCCGCTTGTTTTGCGGGTCTTGGGGCCTCGAACGCGTGGGCCAAGGCAAAAGTAAAGGCGGTGGACTCCATCGCAGTCACCTATGAGGACCAGAAAGGCGGCGCGATAGATGTATACGACGGCGACAGCATATCCATCCCGGTCAAGGAAAAACAAGCCTTCACCGCAGTGGCGTATGATGTGGACGAAAATGTCGTGAAAACCAAACTGACATGGGCAAGCAGCGACAAGAAAATCGCCAAGGCGTCCTCAAGCGGCGTTGTCACAATGTCCAAAAAGACAGGAGTTTCCACTATCACCGTTTCAGACAGAAAAAGCGGCGCCGCGTTGAGTTTCGATGTTTCATCCGAGGAGGACCTGGGAATAGCCAGCATTGGAGTATTCGATGAAAATGATGTTGAAATAACGGACGCCGCGCTTGGCACTTTGGACATGGCGGTTGATGACGTAATGCAGCTTACTCCCAGGGCATTCGATGATACCGGAGCGGAAATAAATGTTGATCCGTCCTTGTTTCGTTGGACGCTTGACCATTCAACGCCTAAAGGCGCGGTTACCTGCGGCAAGGACGGGGTTGTGACAGCCAATGATATAGGTGAGGCAAATATCACCGTTTCCATCGGCGCGGGGAGTTTTGAAGTTACAGCGCAATTCGGCGTAAGCGTTCAATAGAGTTTTTTTATCATAGCGCGCCGCTCCGCTGTGAAGCGGGCGGCGCGCCGTCTTTTGAGGAGATACGCATTTGAGAGCATTAAATTTCATCCTCAATTTCATCTGTCTTTTTGCAATGGCGTTGTCAGGCCTCACGCTTTCAAACATCGCGTCAGCAGACCTACTGGAAGCCGACCCCAGCCAAATCGTCTATAATTCCGCGTTGGAGTCCGAGACCCAGCGGAGCACGAAGCTGGAGCAGGCCAGGACTGAATACGAGGCGTGGAAGCATAACGCGGAACAAGTTTTAAAAGATAAAAAAAAACCGGCTTTGCCGGCGCCCCCTTCCATTTCCTTCAAGTGCGAGGAAAATAAATCCAAGGCTTCGTCCAAGGCCGTTGACCAATTCATCAAGGAGATGAATGACCCGGAAGCCCTCATTATCAAGAACCTGATCTCCACCCAAAAAACCTTGATAAGCCTTGGAGACCCGGATGACGGCGAGGCGTTAGACCTTGCAGGCAGGCTCCAGGGCAGGGTGGTATGGAAGGCGGAACTTTTAATCAGGAAATATCAGAAGGCAAAGGACCAGGATAAGCTCCATGCAGTGGCCGTGGCGGCGCTCAAGGCCGACAAGGAAGCAAATCTTTTAGGGGTCCAAGGTTCTTCAATCATGTCCGATCTTGCGTCCTGGTTTGGCGATGTTGAGGACCAGTATATTGAAGACCTCAGGGCCAGGCATGACTACAGGGTTGTGGGCGCCTTGCTGGAGTTGGACAAATCGGCCTCCCTGCTGGGCGCGGCTAACGATATATCCAGCCTGGAAGACAAGCTTTCCAAGGCCCTGACATTCCAGGCGGGCTTTGATAATAAAACCGGCGCTGTCGGGTCTAACGGGCAACTGGCTTATATTCTCAGCGGCGAAGTAAAAAATATATCCCCGGCTAACTATTTTTCAAATAATAAGTGGGAGGGCACGGGACGAAAGGCAGGCTCGTATACCTCTTGTAAAATCTCTCAACCAGGCTCATGGCTGGTCCTTCCTAATTACTTTCCAGTAACTGTCCGCATTGAAAAATTTGACGCTTGCAAAAGCAAAAGCGTTGACGTCTATATAGACCGCCTCGGCGCGAAGACGGAAACTTTCGCCACTTCAAAAGGGTCAGCTCCAGTTTCAGGAGTTGTTCAAGCCACGGACATGGCCTTGTTGAGTGATCATATTACCTCCACGGCAGGGGGCGGCGAATTCAAGTTCACCCTCCCATTGAAAAATCTGCAAAAAGAAGCGGCAAACGAGACCTTTGATAAATCCCTGGGCCCTTTATCCGTGAGCTACCAATTGCGCCTGGAACACACCCCGCCGGACCATAAGATCAGGCTGCAACGGGACTGCCGTTGCAGCAATGTCCGTCTGTCCAAAAGCCGGAAACAATCCTGCCGCCAAGCGTGCGCGCGCGCCGGTTCGCGGGAGAAATAAACATGGCTATGCCGCGCTATGACATTCGAGTTTAGTATCTCACGGGTTCAGGGTTCAGGGTTGAAAGGGCGTGAAACACGGCAATGTTGCAAGGGATTTTTAGGGCGCTTCACATTGGATCTGATGGATACATAGTTTTCTAAAACCTGGAACCCTGAACCTTGAACCCGTGAACGGTTACCGAATTTATTTCAGGTTTCGATATTCAAGTAACTCTTTTTTCAGAATTTTCCGCTGACTCTTCCAGGTCGATGATTCGATAATCGTTCAGATAGGGCTTTGTTTTATATGAGCGGATGCTCCTTATATTGTCCATGACTTTCGCTACCCTGTCGAGGAGTTTGAGGACTTCATTGAGGATTTTATAATGGGGGTGGTCCTTGCCGGCTATTTTTAACAACACTTCTATGTTGGTTACGATAGCGCAAAGTGGATTGCTGATTTCATGGGCCACGGCGCCCGCCATTTCAGTAAGGGCCAGCATGCGTTTTGAGTCTATCAGTTCATTCTGGGTTTTTTTCAGTTGATCAATGGTTTCAAGGAGTTCGGCATTGCTCTTTTTCAGGGAAGCCATCAGGCCCCTTTTTTGAAGCTCCAGTTCCTTTTTTTCCCAGGCCCTGCGGCAGGCCGATAAAAGAAGATCGAGGTTTTCAAGGGGTTTCATCAGGTAATCGTAGGCCAGTTCCTCACGGAGGCTTGTAACGCAGGTATCCATGCTGCCCTTTCCAGTGAGGATAATCCCGATGCAATCAGGGTCTTTTTCCTTAAGCCTCTTCAGGAATTCCATCCCGTTCATTCCGGGCATATCCAGGTCGGTAATCACCAGCCCGTCGAAATCCGTCCCGTATTTTTCCAAACCCTCCTTCCCACTCCGCGCCGTTGCCACCATGAATCCCTGGCTGGAAAGGAAGTCATTCAAAAGCTCCAGAATGTCATCATCGTCAACCACAAGCAGTTTTTTTTTCATTTTTTCACCTATAAAATAAAAAAAATTAAACGCGGAGGCTTGAATAAGAAGCCCCTTAACACACCCCGGCCTTCGGCCACCCCTCTCAAGAGGGGAATTTTTCAAAGGAAAAATTTTTTAATCGCCGGTGGTATGATTTCCCGCGGTTTGCCGCGACGCCTTGTCCCTTAATCCCATATTACCACCTATAAATTCCCCTCTTGAGAGGGGTGGCCGAAGGCCGGGGTGTGAGGGGCTTCGTGGCTGTTTGCAAGAGGCTCACATAACAACCCTGGACACATCCTTGGCCTTCTTTTTTTTCGTTTGAAACGCCTTGAATACGATTTCCCGTTTATGCCGTTGATACTCCACCGCCATCTTTACCCTGTCAAGGATGGTCTCGATCTGGTCCAAGGGTTTTTCCAGATAACTGAAGGCGCCTTGGTCAAGGCAGTCAATGGCCAATTCCATGGTGGAATAGCCTGTCATTAAAATCACTTCAATATATTTGGTTATTTTTTTTATTTCCTTGAGGAATTCCAACCCGCTTATGCCTGGCATCATGATGTCAGAAACCACGACATTGAAACGCTGCAAGTCCGTTTCAATCATCTTGACGCCTTCCATGGCCGTGGAGGCTGTTGCAACCCTATAGCCTTCCGCCTCGAAAAGTTCCTTAAGCATTTCCCTTATTTCCTTGTCATCATCCACCACTAAAATCTCGGCTTTTTCCATTGTGGCCTCCTCAAAGAAAGTAACGAGTGACGAGTGACAAGTAGGGAGTAAACAGTAGGCGGTAAGCAGCAACCACCACTTGTCACTCGTCACTTGTCACTGTTTACAGCCGGCAGTGTAATCCTGAAAACCGCCCCCTCTTTATTATTTGATGCTTCAATGTCTCCTTTGTGTTCTTTAATTATCCCGTAGCTGACGGACAGGCCCAGGCCGGTGCCTTTCCCCACCTCCTTTGAGGTGAAAAACGGGTCGAATATTTTATCAAGATAATCATCGGGTATTCCCCCTCCGGTATCAGAGAACTCCAGCCAAACCTTGTCAGTTTCACGGTTGTATCCGGTTTTAACTGAAATCAGTTTTTTCCAATCCGACTGCTCCTTCCCAAGTTTTATTTCATATTCGTCCATGGCGTGCCTGGAATTGGAGATAAGGTTCAGGAAGACCTGCTCCAGTTGATGGTTGTCCCCTTTAATCAACGGCAAATCGGGCTGGTAGTCTCTCTCCACTATAATATTGCTGGACTTGAGTTGATCGCCCACGAACGCGAATGCCTCTTCAAGGGGGGAGCGCAAATCGAGCGCCTTGGGGCTTCCCGCGGATTTCCTTGAAAAAGTCCTCAAGTGGTCAATGGTTGCCATCATCCTCGAAGTGCTTTTTTCAATGATTTCCAGGTTCCTTTGCGTCTTTTCGTCATATTTTTCCTTGTCCCTGAGCATCATTTGGGTAAACCCGCGGACCACCATGATGGGCTGGTTCAATTCATGGGCCACTCCCGCGGTCAGCTCTCCGATGGAGGCAAGTTTGCTGGATTGAATCAACTGGGCCTGTTTATTTTTCAGCTCGGATATGGCCGACTTCAGCTGCTGGTGTATTTCGTTGGAATCCTCAAGGATGCTGAGCAGCACGTCTGAATACCGCCTCAATTCACTCACCTGCTTTTCGATAGTCTCCATTTGCCGTATTTCTCCGGTCACATCGCGCTTCACGGCAACGTAATTGATAATCTTGCCTGAACCATCAAATATGGGGGCGATGTTGGCTTCTTCCTGATAGATCGTGCCGTCCTTTTTCCTGTTAGTGAAGCGGCCTTGCCAGATTTTCCCTCCAGTGATTGTATCCAACATTTTCCGGTAAACGGCGCCGTCAGTTTGGCCGCTCTTGAAAATGCTGGGATTTTGTCCTATTGCCTCCTCGGCGGAGTAGCCTGAGACTATCTCAAAGGCCGGGTTTACATATTGTATGGTCCCGCCGGCGTCAGTAATGACAATGGTATCGCCGGATTGTTTCACAGCCATTGCCAGGCGGGAGAGTTCCACCTCAGCCTTCTTCCGTTCCGTGATGTCCTGCGCCACGCAGACTATTCCCTGGATATTGGCGCCGCTGTCGCGCATGAGGGAAGCTGAAAAAAGAACAGGTATTCTGCGGCCATCCTTTGAAAGCAAGTCCTTTTCCATGTCTTTCAGGAAACCTTTTTTAAATAAATCCTCGAGCCCCATTCCCTTAAAGAGTTCTTTCCTGGCAAAAACCAAACTGGCCGGCCGGCCGGTCAACTCATCTTCCCGGTAGCCCAGGAGATCGCATGCGGCCTGATTCGTGGACTTGATGGTGATCTCCGAGGAAATTATAAAAAGGGCATTGGTCATGCTTCCAATGATTTTATCAACGTAATTTTTTGAGACGGTTTTTTCCAGCAAATCCTCCGCCATCCTGTTAAAGGAATTGGCTATTTGGCCAAGTTCGGTTGAGTCTTTAAAATTTATCCGCGCGTCAAGGCCGCCTTTTCCCATTTTAGCCATTGCATCTTCAAAGGCTTTAAGGGGAAGCAGGGTTTTATGCGTGAATAAAATGGAAAGCAAAAGAGAGGCTCCAAGAATAGCCAATAACCAGGCAAGGCCATTCCTGGCGGCGTTAAACCATGTGGATGTAATAGAGGCTTCCGAATGCCTCTCCATGAAAACCCAGTACTTTTTCGGCGCCATACTTTTGTCAAAGAATACTTTTCTCCAGACCCTGAATTCCCTTAGCTCAGGGTCATAATGAATCATGGAATCCTGTCTTTGCAGATTCAGCTTGAGCACGGGTAATTCCGCCAGCAGATTGGCTCCGTGGCCGAGTTCCTTTCCAAAGAGCATCTTTTTGTCCCAATGGCGGAGGTATGTGCCTTCATTATCAATAATCAAAAAGCTAGGTTTTTCCCCGGAAGTTGTCCGGCCAAAAACGAGGTCAGAGTTTATATTCAACACAAGAATCCCGAAAAGCCTTCCATCTTTCATGTAAATCCGCTTGCCAAGTCTCAACATGGGAGTGGGAGGGGAGGTAATTTCGCCGTGTTCTTTTTTCAGAGAGACGGTGGCGGCACGGACCTCATTGCCCGGAGCTTCCATGAAATACCTGAAATAGTCTCTGTCGGCCTTATTTTGCAGTTCATTCACAGGAACCTGGGCCACTCCGGCGCCGGTACGGTCAAACCGGATGAGCTCCTGGCCGTTGGGAAGAATTATCCTCAATTGAAGATAAAATTCATTTATATTTATATTTATCCTGAGGTCCGAAGCCAAATCCTTGCATAACGCGCTTTCATAGAAAGAATCAGAGGGAACTCCTTTAGTGATATCTATTTCTTCCACGCCGGGATACTTGAGGATATCCTCCTCCATTTCATTTACCTGACCCTCAATTTCCCCTTTGACAAAATCAAGCATGGATAAAGCTTTTTCCGCCTTAATCTCCAGTTCATCGGCAAACTGATTGAGAGTAGCCTGTCTGGAATTATTTTTAAGGTTATTGCCGATTATGGCAATGGCGATCCCGGCTGGGACCGCCAATATTAAAAAGATCCCAATGGAAAATCTGACGCTTAATTGGTTTAAAAATTTTTTTTTCATATTGTTGGGGCGACCGGCCGGTCGCCCATGCCTGTTTTTTTAAAGTTTTTTGTCTTAACGCAAAGAACGCGGAGAAAAGCTAAAAAATCTTTTTTTCTTTTTAGAAGCTGTCTTGAAAAAATGTTTATACTGAAGCGCGAATATGAGGCTTGAATAAGAAGCCCCTTAACACACCCCGGCCTTCGGCCACCCCTCTCAAGAGGGGAATTTTTAAAGAAATAAATTTTTCAGTCACCGCCGGTATGATTTCCAGCGGCTTGCCACGAGTCATAGTTAGTTAATCCCATAGTCGCCTGTTGAAAAGGCGCTGTCATATATAAATTCCCCTCTTGAGAGGGGTGGCCGAAGGCCGGGGTGTGTTAAGGATTTCTCCGGCAATTTGCAAGAAAGCAAAGCCTTAATGTTTTTTTTCAAGACAGCTTCTTAATCTCCCGGGTCCTCCGCGCCTGGTTAAGCAACAATCTTTAATTTTATTAGGGACGGCCGGCCGGTCGCCCCTACATTTGCACTTCGCCTTTAGCCCTTCCCCTCCAGCCTTGCTTCCAGCTCTTTAATCTTCTTTTTTAATTGAACAATTCTTTCTTCCCGTCCTATGGTTAATTCCTGGAATTTCTCCAGGCTTTTCACTTTTTCCTTTAAGCCGGCGTTGGCCTCTTCCAGCTCCTCCCTGGCGGTTTTCAGTTCCATTAAAAGCCGCTTCTGAATTTTTTCCGCCTCTTTCCGTTCGGTGACGTCCTTTATAATGCCCACCGTCCCGATAACCTTTTTGCTTTGAGAATCATATTGGCCGGCGGAGTCCACCTCGCTGAAGGCAATGGTTACAGTGACCGTTTTGCAGGGCGATCCTTTTTTTTCGTCATCCAAATTCCTTGGCGCCAACCGGATCTCCAGGTTTCTTGTAGCCCGATCCATGGATCTTCTTTCATCAAACAGCAGGGGCGGCCGGCCGGTCGCCCCAACAATGCCGTCCGTGGCCTTGCCAACGTATTTCGGCAAAACCACTGACCTGCTGACCAGGGGCACGTCTTCAACATGAATGAATTCGCTGAAGTGTCTTCCTATAAGTTCGTGAGGCTCATATCCAAGGGTCCTGACCGAGTCGTTGACAAATACAAAATTTCCATCCATGTCCAGTTTGTAGACAACATCCGGCAATGCCTGCAAGAGATTTTCATATTTTCGCTCCGACGCCATTGCCTTTTCGTAATAATCCTTCAAATTGAGCATGGCCTTGACTCTGGCGCTGAAGGCGACCCCGTCAACCGGTTTTACAATATACTCGTTTGCGCCAAGTTCCAGGGCCTTTTTCAGGTCGTCCGGCGCATCAATACCGGATGCTACGATGATGGGAATAAAGGGAATGGATTTAATTTCTCTGATCCGCCGGATGGCCTCAAAGCCGTCCATGACAGGCATCATCAGGTCCATGATAATCAGGTCAAAGCGCTCCCTCTGGACCTTTTCCAGGGCGTCCTTGCCGTTTTCGGCGGCGGCCGTTTCATAGCCGGCTGTTTTTAAATATTCGAGGAATTTCCCTCTGATTATTAAACTATCCTCTACTACCAGTATTTTTTTCATGGTTTATAAAAGTCATTGGGTCATTAGTCATTGGGTCATTGGTCATTGGGTCATTGGTCTGCCTAATGACTTAATGACCAATGACTTAATGACCAATGACTTAATGACTTTTCTTTTCCCTCTCTTCCAGTTCCCTTACCTTATTTTTTAATTGGATGATTCGTTCTTCCCGGTCCATGGTTACCTTATGGAACCTCTCCAATTCTTCCATTTTCCCGAGCAATTCCGCGTTGGCTTTTTCCAATTCAAGCTTGGCGGCTTTCAGTTCCTCAAAAAGCCGGGCCTGTGCTTCATCCTCCCGCCTGCGTTCGGTAATATCAAGGGACATTAAGACAAAACCGGCTAAATTTCCGTCTTTATCCCATATGCCGGTTACCCTGGATTCAATATATCGGATACCTGCCTTTCCTTTCCGGTTGACATAATAAAGATACTCCCCTTCTTTTTTGACAATCTCTATGGCCCTTTCAAAGCGGGCATGGTCCACTTTTTCCTTGGTATGCATCTCCATAACCGTATGGCCGATAACTTCTTCCGCCGTGTACCCGAATATATTCTCGGCCACCGGATTGTAATAAATGATTCGAAAATCCATGTCCGTGGCGGCAATGGCCATGTTCGTGGAGGAGCGAAGAATGTTATCCAAGTGAATGGTCTTCTCTGTCAGCGCTTTCTCCATCTGCTTCCGCTCAGTGATATCCGTGCTGATTCTCAACAGGCTTTCCACTTCCCCTTTGGCGTTTTTGACCGGGCTTATGGCGCATTCCAACCATTTTTCCTTTCCCCCGGCTGTTATAAACATGCACTCCAATTTTGTAGTTTCTCCCTTTTTGGCCTTTTCCAGGGCGTCCTTCATTCCGCCCTGGTATTCTTTTTTTAATCCATAGGCGTAATCCATGCCTGGAATGTCCTCTAAATTTTCAATTCCGTGAAACCTTCGCCCGGCTGGGTTCATGTATACAAGTTTTCCTTCAAGGCTGATGTGGCAAATACAAACCGGGGAGTTGTCTATCAAGGTCCTGTATCTCTCCTCGCTTGTTTTCAGCAATTCCCGGGAAAACCTGTTTTTTTCTTCCGCCGCCAGCCGTTTTTTCCGCTCGTGTTCTTTTTCCAGATTAAGCATCTCCATTGCGTAGGCGTTTTTCAGGGGAGCGGCGGAAAGGTGGGCGATCACGCTGCAAAATCTGATCTCCCGGTCATTAAAAGCCTTCTCTCTTCTGGAGGTGCGGAGAATGAGAGTGCCTATGATGGCCTCCTTAAAGGCAATGGGAAAGGCCATGATGGATTTTATGGAGAGCAAATTAAGCGCGTCCCGGACGCTGAAGAGTATAGGGTCGTTGCAGACGTCGTTTATTATTACCGGCTCGCCGGTTTCCTTGACCTTTTTAATTTCCGGGTATTTATCGAGGTCTATTTCAAGATGTTTGATTTCCCTGGAATCGTGCGAGGCCATCACGAATCCATGTTTGTTTTGTGGATCGATGTAGATTATGGAACAGCGCTTGACTTCCATGACCCCGGCGATCTTGGAGACAATGAGGTAAAGGGTCTCATTGGGGCCGGAGGCGGAGGAGAGGGCCCGGGAAATATCGAGGAGGGCGGATTTTTCCTCCTCATCGGTCTTGACGATATCGTAGAGGTCCTTTGTTCTCAGATGGGATTTTATCCGGCTGAGAAGCTCTATTAAATTAAAGGGCTTGGAGACATAGTCATCGGCCCCGGCGGAAAAGCCATTGACCTTATTTTCCACATCATCCAACGCTGTTATCATGAGCACTGGAATGGATTTAAATTCAGCGCCGGATTTGAGGGAACGGCATACCTCAAATCCATTAATGCCGGGAAGCAAAACGTCGAGAAGAATAAGGTCCGGCGCGGCTGAGCGGGCCATTTCAAGGCCGGTTTCCCCGTTTTCAGCGGATATTACTTCATATCCCTCTTCCTCAAGGGCAAACCTTATTAACTCCTGAACTTTTTCTTCATCTTCCACCACAAGAATTTTTTTCACTCGAAGACCCTTAGGGAAATTTTGGATTTGGGGTTAATTTTAATATTTTTGCAGCCGTTCACGGGTTCAAGGTTCAAGGTTGAAAGGTTTTTTTAGGGCATTCCACCTTGGTTATAGCGCCGCTCAATAAAAATCCGCGTGGGCACAGGGTTTTCTAAAACCAGGAACCCTGAACCTGAAACCGTGAACGGTTACATATTTTTTTCTCCGCGCCTATGCCCGTCAAAATAGAGGATGGAGCGGCTTGTCGAACCAGAACCTTTTTTGTTCCTTTCCTGAACTCCCCATAAGCCGCCATTTTCCATCTTCATTGACAAGGACATGGTCGTTGTCCACCCAATTGTCGAGGGCGATGAGCCCGTCTTCTCCTTTCGGTATTCCCATCAATATGCCGCTGCAACGAATGATCATGACGTTGTTTGCCGCTGAAGTGGTGATAAAGCGCATGTTGTGTATGGTGGCCAAGCCGCTGAAATTGGAAAATATGGATTCCCATATTTTTTTCACGGACTCCTTATTATGCGGACCGTTGATGTAGCTGTCCGAATAAAGGCCCATCAAGGCGTCCATGTTTTTGGCCTCAATGGCCGCTTCCGCGTCGTGGAAAAAATTGTTGATTTCCTTGAAAACTTTAGCGTCCACCATCTTTTGGGTATGGGGATCAAACTTCAGGTAATGGTGCTCCGAAAGTTGGTCCGCGCCGGCCAGGGCCGGGCCAAGGCAAAAAATCAGGCCCAATGCGAAAAAGAAAGCGGATCGTCCAAGCGCTCCATTATTCTTTTGCTTCTTGCTCATTTGGGTAACCATTATGATACGCTCCTCAATTGAAAGGTTATTGAAAAACCTGAAAATTGTTCTTTCCTTTTTCCTTGGCGCGGTACATGGCCGTGTCAGCGCTTTTTATCAGTGTTTCCGGGTCCATGCCGTGCAATGGGAAAAGGGCTATGCCGATGCTGGCGGAGACGCGGACCTCGCGGCCGTCAAGTTGAAACGGTTTGCGCATGGCTTCTTTTATCCTTTGAGCGGTCCTTAAATAATCGCTCCCCGCGCCATGGCTCTCAAGCAGAATAATGAATTCATCTCCTCCGCGCCTTGAAACCGTATCTTCCTTCCGCACGCAGCCGGACAGGCGCAATGCCGCCTCGGCAAGCAGCAGGTCCCCGATTTGATGGCCAAGGCTGTCATTGATTTCCTTGAAATGGTCCAGATCCAGAAAAAACACGGAAAGCTCCTCCTTATGGCGCGTCTTCCGCTCTCTATAGCGTGGGCAAGACGGTCATTGAACAGGAGCCGATTCGGAAGGCCCGTTAAAGCGTCATGGTAGGCAAGGCTCTTGATATGGTCCTGTTCTTTTTTGTTTTCCGTTATATCGTAGAAAATACATGAGTAATGGGTCGTTCGGCCGGATGCGTCCTTGACTGATGTAATGGTAAGCCTTATAAGAAAGGCCTCGCCGTTTTTGCGCCGGTTCCAAATCCGGCCCTGCCACTGTCCGCTACTCAGCAAAGCCTTCCACATATCTTCAAAGAACGCCTTGTCGTGCCGGTCTGATTTCAGAATGCTGGTTTTTTTGCCGACCGCCTCGCCCACCCCATATCCAGTGATGGAGGTAAATGACGGGTTCACTTTTTGGATTACAGCGTCCCTGTCGGTGACTATAATTCCTTCCACTGCGTTCTCAAACACCTTCGAGGCCAGTTGCAGGTCCTCATTGCTTTTTTTCAGGGAATCCATCAAGTCCCTGTTATGAAATTCAAGATCCTTTTTTTCCCACGCCCTTTGGCAGGCGGTCAAAAGCAGGTCCATGTTTTCCAACGGTTTCAGAAGGTAATCGTAGGCCAATCCGTCGCGGAGACTTGTAATGCAGGTTTCCGCGCAGCCCTTTCCCGTGAGTATAATGCCGATGCAGTCAGGGTCTATTTCCTTCAGTCTTTTCAGGAATTCTATTCCGTCCATTTCAGGCATATCCAGGTCCGTGATAACCAGCCCGTCAAAATCGGCCTGATATTTTTCCAGGCCCTCCTTTCCGCTGCCAGCGGCAATAACGTTGAATCCTTTCCCGGTAAGATAAGCCTCCAGCAGCGCCCGGATATCCTCGTCATCATCCACAACCAGCAAATTTTTTTTCATTTTTTCTCACATGGCGGCATTGCCGCCTGAATCAAAATGACCCAATGACTTCGCCCGAAGGTCGTTAAGTTTTTTTGAAAGCCCAGTGGAGAACATTGTATTGCCGGAAGCGTTTTATTGCAAGGTGGCGGCTTATAATGGATTGGATGCAGACGAAGATTTGAAGATTCTATTTAGTGCCTGAACGAATACCCTGATTTTTCGGTCAAGAAATTCGAAATCCGAAGCACGAAATACGAAACAATGACCAAAGCACTAATCTTCAAATGACAAAAACCTAGCGCGACGTGGCCGCAACCAAAAATTTCTATGTATTCAAACGTTCGATGATATTATTACGTTCAGAAATTCACGTTGTTCCGCTTGAAATAAAATCAGCGTTGAGTGCTCCAATAGAAATTTATTTTGATTGCGGCAAGGATTCAAATCAATTCCCTCTGAGCAGCGCTTGAAGGCTGTCGCCGTTTACCACAGGGGCGGAGCAGGTGGATTTGTGGCAAACGTATGCGGCAGCTTTGCCGTCCACCGCCCCTTTTTTCACCAGCAAATCCGCCACAGCTTGGGGCAAGTCCATCTCCGGGGACTCCGCCGCCACGATGATTTTGTTAGGCGCTAATTCCTGGTGGGTTGCCCTAATGAGAGACCTGACTCCATCGGCATCCCCAGCGCCGACTATGGCCACGGTATAAGGCGTCTCCACATGCCAGTCTATGGCGCAAAGCAGGCCCCCGAACCCTCCATGAGTCGGGTCCATTAGGGGTGCTTCCCATATTCCCCCTTACCAAAGGGGGACCAAGGGGGATGTGAAAAATAGCTAATCAGGCTTCCTCCGGGTTTTCATGACAACCCAGTGAACGGTTACTAAAAAAATTATGGTTATTATTATTTGTCGACGACTCCGTGCTTGCGCAGTATCTGCGTGATAGTCAATGTGAGATCGGTGGCGGTCACGCCTTCGCGCAGCAACACAACCTTCGCCAAATATTCAAGATTGACTTGATGCACAATGCCGGTAGCCGGCGGCACAACGCGAAAATTGTCGAAGGCCTGCTGGCCCCAGCTTGCGCCGGCGACTTGGCGTTGTAGTTCGCCAGCGCCTCCACATCGTCCACGGTAACGATACGCCCGTCGCAATTGCGCAACGCCGATTCGAGCAACACCTTGATCGAGAACGGCAGCCAGTCGATCCTTGCAATGCCTTTTTTCTCCAGTTGGCTCAAACGATAGATCGCCGCCTTGCCGGATCCAGTCTCGAACGTATCGCGCGCGCCAAAGAAGTTTGTGCTATCCGATGTCATGGTTTTCCCCCAATCTAAGAAGCTGTCTTGAAAAAAGCATTATGGTCCGCCGCCTTGCAAGCAGCCACTGAAATCCTTAACACACCCCGGCCTTCGGCCACCCCTCTCAAGAGGGGAATTTTTCAAAGTAAAAAATTTTAATCGCGGCAGTATAATTTTCATGGGCTTGCCGAGGCGCCTTATTCATTAATATCCTATTGAAAGGACGCCACCGCCTATGAATTCCCCTCTTGAGGGGGGTGGCCGAAGGCCGGGGTGTGTCAGCGGGTTTTTTATACCAATCGCATGTTTGCCTTTCGGGGCAAACTTTTTTTTCAAGACAGCTTCTAAATTGGTTAATGATTAGAGCGTTTTTTTGAATTTTCCAATTTGTCTGGTGGATTTCCTTGGCTGTTTTTTGAAGATTGGATTCAGAGATTATGCCCTTCCAATAGGATTCCGTGGCTTTTTTAAGTTCCCGGTGTAAAGCGATGCGGGGGTAACCAAGATTTGTGGATTTAACGGGCATGGGTTTCGCTCAGGCACTACTTAAAAAGAAGCACAAAATTCTGGAAGATTTTTTCCGAGAAATGGCCAAGCATTTGTTCTTTCATGATCTTCAACGCCTCAAATGGACTCAGGCTGGGCTTATAGGAACGCTTCGCGGTCAGGGCGTCAAAAACGTCCGCGATACAGCAGATGCGCCCATAAGTGTGAATCTCATCCCCCTTGAGCCCTAGAGGGTATCCGGTTCCATCGTCCCGTTCGTGGTGCTGCATGGCTATGACCCTGATCTCCTCATTTAACTGGCCTGTTTCCTTTAGGATTTTATAGCCTTGATAGGGGTGGGTCCGCATGTGTTTCATTTCGTCGTCGTCCAGCCTTCCCGGCTTGTTCAGGACCGACGCGTCGATATTGACTTTTCCCAAGTCATGAAGAAAAAAGCCTGCCCCCAGTTCTTCCATATTATGGCTGCCCTGCTGGTCCTTGAGCAGTACCTTTGCCAGTGATATGGACAACACCCCGACGTTCACCGAATGCGTATAAGTATAAAAATCATGGTTTGTGATTTTCAGGAGGCAAGCGGGTGTTTCGTCTTCCGAAAGGACAAGGTTAACAATATCGTACACGGCATTCTTGACCTCTTTTATATTTTCGGCCTTGGGGCTCTCAAAAAGGTCCTTCATTATGCCCAATGAGTAGTTGTAAATTACTTCCGCCTTTTTTTCCGGGGCCATTTCCCTGCTGTTTATCGCTTCCTTGAAATCTTTTGAAACCACTTTTTCCGGCTCCCATTTCACGGGTGTGGCCTCCTTTTCTTCTCCATGGGAAATATGCTCCACCTCCTCGTTGAAGTCATAGCCTTTCTGTGTGTCTATCATCACCTCCCCCAGCCCGCTGGCGATTATTTTTTTTATCTGGTCCTCCGATGTGATCAAAAACCGGTTCTTTAAAAAAGAATGGCTGAGCCACGAACCAGGGAGGACTGCAAACATTCCCTTTTTCAAGTTAGCAGGCTTGATGTTTTTCAGCATTACTTTCCTCCAAAAAAGAGATTGTTTATAAACGTAGAGGCGCAGAGGCCGCGGAGAATTAAAAAAGACGAAACAGACTATTCCATTGTGGTTTCGCCTGTTTTGTCAATCGCGCAAATCAGCGTATGCCATGCCAGCGTGGCGCACTTGATGCGCGATGGGAATTCTCGCACCCCATGGAATATGGTCAGTTTCCCCAAATTATGCAGGCCCGCCTGAGGTTCCATTTCGCCCATGACCATCTTGTGGAACTCGTCGAAAATGACCCGCGCGGCGTCCACGGTTTTTCCCTTGAGGTGGACAGTCATCATGGAGGCGCTGGCCTTTGAAATGGCGCATCCTGATCCGGTGAAGGCGGCGTCTTCTATCGTTCCCGCCTCGTTTATCCTCATATGCACGCGTATCTTGTCTCCGCACAAGGGATTATAGCCGTCGCACGAGTGCGAAAAACCGGTTATTTCGTGGAAATTGCGCGGGTTCTTGTTGTGGTCCAATATCACCTGCTGGTAGAGTTCGCTTTGATAGCTCATCAGCCGAACACCTTGATAATTTTCCTCAAGCTCTCCGCCAGCATGTCCAGTTCCTCCGGCCGGTTGTAGAAGGAGAGTGATACCCTCGTGGTGGCGGGAACGTTGAAGCGCTGCATCAACGGCTGGGCGCAGTGGTGGCCGCCGCGCGCGGCTATATTGTCCTGGTCCAGCAAGGTAACCACGTCGTGCGGATGGACCGCATCCAGCCAGAAGGAAATGATGGCCGCCTTGCGCGGGGCCGCGCCGATTATCCGCAGGCCGTCAATCTTGCTTAATGCCCTAGTCCCGTATTCAAGGAGCGACGTTTCATACTCGAAAATCTTTTCCATCCCGGCGCCGGAAAGGTAGTCCACCGCGGCGCCAAGCCCTATAACCTGCGATATCGGCGGCGTGCCTGCCTCGAACCTGGCTGGCGGCTTGGCGAACGTCGTGCGCTCCATTGTAACCGTGTTGATCATGTCGCCGCCCGTGACGTATGGCGGCATGGCGTCCAGAATATCATACTTGCCGTAAAGAACGCCCACGCCGGAAGGACCGTACATCTTGTGCCCGGAAAACGCCAGGAAATCACAGTCGATATCCATAACGTCCATCTTTTTGTGCGGGACGCCCTGCGCGCCGTCAATCAGCACCATTGCGCCCACGGCATGGGCTTTCCTTGTGATTTCCTTGACGGGATTAATAGTTCCCAGCACGTTGGAGGAGTGAGTAACCGCCACGAGTTTTGTTCGCGGCCCTAACAGTTTTTCAAACTCCTCCATTACAAGCTCGCCGCTGTCTGTTATCGGGACCACTTTCAGCGCGCATCCCTTTTCCAGGCATAACGTCTGCCACGGCACGATGTTGGAGTGGTGCTCCATGTTGGATATGATGATTTCGTCCCCAGGGCCGATGAACTTTTTGCCGAAGCTTTGCGCCACGAGGTTTATGGACTGCGTTGCGCCGCTGGTGAAGATTATCTCGCGCCTGTCCCTGGCGCCAATGAAAGCCGCCACCTTGCCGCGCGCGTCCTCGAACATCTCCGTGGCCTCTTCGCCTATGCGGTATGAGCCTCGCCGCACCGTGGCATACTGCCCGCTTTCAAAATCCCGTATCCGCTCGATGACCGCCAGCGGTTTTTGGGTGGTGGCGGCGTTATCCAGATATATCAGCGGCTTGCCGTTTATCCTGGCCGAGAGCATCGGGAAATCCGCGCGTATTTTTTCAATTTCAGCCGGGGACATCATATTACAAACCTATCAAAAAATATTTCAGATTTCAGATTTGAGATTGGAAGAATATTAAAAAAAACGCACCAAAAATCTGAAATCTGAAATCGTAAATCTAAGATTGATTTCATTATGAATGCGTGAATTTACTCCAGCTTCCTCAAAAGTATCCTGTCCGCCTCCTGGGCGGCAGGCGCGAAGGGGATTTCGTTTATGACGCTTTTCGCGAATCCAGAGGTTAGCAGAGCCCTCGCCTGCGCGTCTGAAAGCCCGCGGCTTCTCATGTAAAAAACCTGATTTTCATCAACGCGACCCACGGTCGCTCCGTGCTTGCATTTCACGTCGTCGGCGTGGATCATCAGTATCGGCTTCATATCAGCCCTGGCCGTTCCGGACAGCATCAGATTGTTTATCAACTGTTCGGATACTGTCAATTGCGCCCCTGGACGCACAACCGCGGCTGTATCCACGCTGGCAACGGACGCGCCGCGGAGGATGTTCCTGAAAAGCTGATAGCTGGAGCAGCCGGGCGCTTCGTGATACGCGCGGAAATAACTGTGGGCCTGCTCCGTCCCTTCCAACACGGCAAGGCCGCGCAAAGTGAGTTCCGCTCCCTCGCCGACAAGTCGAACCTCGCAGTTATGGCGCTCCACTTTTCCGCCTGACGAGGCGCCCACCCCCTTGAACCGGCTATCCTTGGCCATCCGTATCCGCGTTTTGGAAAAGTGGAACCCGCCCGCGCCGCCGGATTGCACTCTCGACCATTGCGCGCTTGCCCCTTCCTTCATGTTGACCTCTGTTACGGCGTTAAAAAAATGGCCGCCGGGGTTGCCAGCCAACTTTTCCACCACCTGTGCCCCGGAACCGCTCCCGATATTAACGATGACGCGCGGCGATGTGAACGTGTTTTTCCCGGCGATGCCGGTGGAAAGGTGTAAAATCTGAATCGGCGTTTCCAGTTTAGTCCCGTCCCTTATTTCCACGGAAACGCCACCGGAAAGGAACAGGGAGTTGATACAGGCGAATATGTCATTTTCCTTTTTAACGCCGTCCATCAATGCCGCAATGTCCGGCCCTTTTTCCAAGGGCGCAACCGTTATCAGGCCGGTGAGGGAAACGACGTTTGATAGTTTTTCATCGAACTTTCCGTCTACCAGCACAATGTACGATTGTTCGCAACCGGGATAAACGTGCTTTTTCACTTGACCCTCGTCAGGCGCTTTTTCCGGGCCGTATTGGAATTCAAACTGGATTGTAAAAAGCTCGCGAAGGCTCACGAAGGTGAACATTTCGTGCTTTTTCCCCGGCAGGCCAAGCTCCGCTAACCGCTTTGCAGCGGCCTCATTCACTGGACGCAGCAGTGGATTCGACTCGAACCTGCCGTACAGTTCGAGAAGCCGCGATTCCCAGGCTTGCGTGATCTCCTTCAAAGTCATCCCCATCGGGAGCATTCCTGAATTGACATTTAATGTATGTAGCGGTCGTAACCGGTTTCTTCAAGTTCGCGCGCCAGGTCGTGGCCGCCTGAGCGCACGATTTTCCCGTGTATCATCACATGCACGCTCCGGGGCTTTATGTACTGCAAAAGGCGTGGATAATGTGTAATGGCAAGCAGGGCGTTGTTGCCGTCAGCCAGCTTGTTCACCCCTTCAGCCACGATCTTCAGCGCGTCTATGTCCAGCCCGGAGTCTATTTCGTCAAGCACGGCAAGCCGGGGTTCCAGTATCGCCATCTGTAGGATTTCGTTTTTCTTTTTCTCTCCGCCGGAAAAACCTTCGTTCACCGAGCGCTCGCGGAATTTTGATTCAATCCCCAGCAGGGACATCTTGGCGTTTAGTATCTCCTCGAAATCCAGCGCATCCACCAGTTCCTTCCCCTCGCGCTTGAGCTTTGCGTTATATGCCATGCGCATGAACTCCGCGTTGTTAACGCCAGGTATCTCCACCGGGTATTGATAGGCAAGGAAAATGCCCTCCAGCGCGCGCTCTTCCGGCGGCATCTCCAGAAGGTTCCTGCCGTTGTACGCTACAGAGCCTGAGATCACTTTGTAGTCCGGGTGGCCTATCAGAATTTTGGAAAGGGTGCTTTTACCGTGGCCGTTCGGCCCCATGATGGAGTGGATTTCTCCCTTGTTCACCGTGAGCGAGATTCCCTTTAGTATTTCCATGCCGTCAAGTCCGGCTACCAGATTTTTTATTTCGAGCATTGGTCCTCCCTTTACAAATTCATAATACAATGTCTCACACAAAGCCACTAAGCCACTAAGATTTTTTCTTTGTGATCTTTGTGTCTTTGTGTGAGGTTATCTCTTAAATGGATTCAGGTTGAGGCCAAGGGCCGCGCCATGTTATCCCACGCTTTTCTCAAGTTTCAGCGCAAGAAGTTTTTGAGCCTCAACCGCGAATTCCAGCGGCAATTGCTTGAATACGTCCTTGCAAAATCCGTTTAGTATCGTCCGTATCGCCTCTTCGCGCGAAATCCCGCGCTGCTGAAAGTACAAAAGCTGTTCCTCGCTTATTTTCGACGTGGAGGCCTCGTGCTCCAGTTGCGCCGAGCTGTTGTCGGCCTCGATGTAAGGGAAGGTGTGGGCGCTGCATTTGTCACCCACCAGCATGCTGTCGCACTGGGTGTAATTCCGCGCGTTTTCCGCCACGCCGGCCACGCGGACAAGTCCACGGTAGCTGTTGCTCGCGTGGTCCGCCGCTATGCCCTTGGATATGATGACGGATTTAGTGTTTTTCCCTATGTGTATCATCTTCGAGCCGGTGTCCGCCTGCTGATAGCCGTTGGTGAGCGCCACGGAATAGAACTCGCCTGACGAATTATCGCCGATAAGCACGCAACCCGGATATTTCCAGGTGATGGCTGAGCCGGTTTCTATCTGCGTCCAGGAAATTTTTGAATTCCTGCCGAGGCATTTCCCGCGCTTCACGACGAAATTGAAAATGCCGCCCTTGCCGGTTTCAGGGTCTCCGGCGTACCAGTTCTGCACTGTGCTGTATTTTATTTCCGCGTTGTCCAGCGCCACCAGTTCCACGATGGCGGCGTGGAGTTGGTTGGTGTCGAACTGCGGGGCGGTGCACCCCTCGATGTAGGAAACATGGCTGTTGCAGTCCGCGATTATGAGAGTGCGCTCGAACTGTCCGGTCTCCTCGGTGTTTATGCGGAAGTAGGTGGAAAGCTCCATCGGGCATTTGGTGTCCGGCGGTATGTACACAAACGAGCCGTCAGAGAAGACCGCGCTGTTGAGCGCGGCGAAAAAATTGTCCGTGTACGGAACCACGGAGCCCAGGTATTTTCGCACCAGATCAGGATGTTCCTTTATCGCCTCGGAGATGGAGCAGAAGATGATCCCATGTTCCTTAAGCTTTTTCTGGTGCGTTGTGGCCACGCTCACGCTGTCGAATACAGCGTCAACCGCCACGTTGGAAAGCCGTTTTTGTTCCGAGAGCGATATGCCAAGCTTTTCAAACGTGCGCAGTATTTCAGGCGGGACTTCCTCCAGGCTTTCCAGTTTTTTTTTGGGTTTTGGAGCGGAATAGTACGAAACCGCCTGATAATCGATCGGGCCGTACTTCAGGTTCGACCAGTGCGGCTCCGCCATTTTCGTCCATTGCCGGTAGGCGTTCACGCGAAAATCCAGCATGAAGTCCGGATCATTCCGCTTGGCGGAAATAGCCCGCACCACGTCTTCGTTTATCCCCTTCGGGAGCACGTCGGATTCAATCGGAGTAACAAATCCGTACTTGTATTCTTCCCGTTTGTAAGCGTGTGGAATCTCCTCGTTTTTCATATTTGTATTATACAAAGGATAGCGGGGCATTGATACAGTTTTTTCCATTGTAAAATCGTTTTGATACCAAAAGGCATCCAATATAGTATAGCGAAATTTCTTTTTTTCAAGTCATTTTGAGGAGGCTTCGCCATGAAAAAAATATTAGGGACGGCGCTTGGAATTCTTGCCATGCTGTCAATCTGCTCTACAGCGGCGGCCAACAAGGTCTTTAAAGGCTACCTGACAGGAAAGGATTGCGCCTCTCATTCCATGCTCTGCCCCTTGGACCATAAAGACAAGGGAATGGAGACGGTGGTTTTGTTATCGGAGGATGGAAAATCAGTTTACCTACTTAAAGGAGTGGACAACAAAAACCTCCAGATGCACTACAACCATATCGTTCAGGTGGAAGGAAAACTCACCGGAGATGTTATTGATGTGGAAAAAATCTCACACATGGGCATTGGAACGGACGGTAAGGTAATTGGCGGCGGGGGTACTGGACAATGACGCAACCCCGGCGTCCAAGTTGCAAAAGGTCTTTCTGGAGCGGTTTTCCTGAAAGGAGAAATTATCATGCTATACTACACATCAAACAATTGGAGCGATTTGGAAATTTCCTTGTTAATTATAGGTTTGTTTATCGCCTTTTTCATGATGCCGCTAGCCCTTTATGCCTTATAAGCCGGCGGCAAAAAAAGGGAATTCCCACGGCACAATTCCGAGCGCGGCGAGGCGGCCCTAGGGTTGCTTCGCCGCGTTTGTTTTTTTATAAAATGTACGAATTAACCATGACGCGGCTTCGCCACAACCAAAATCCGAATACCAAAATCCGAATACCGAATATCGAAATACGAAACAAATCCGAATAACAAAACTCCAATATTCCAAACCACGGGGCCTGGGTTTTGAAATTTTAATTGATGTAGAACATGGCCGGGAGAAAGAATAGGAGGAGATTCCGGTTCAGGCTGGAAGAACGGTCCAACGCCTCCTTGATATCTTCTTCCTTATTGTCATCACCGAGGTCAATTAATAATGTTGCCGCTGCTTCCTGCGCTTCGTCAGACATGGCCGCCATTCAAGCGTGGAGGATTAAAAGGACGCTGTTCACCATGTTTACATAGATAAAATTGTTTTTCAACGCTGGAAAATGGCCACTGAGATCCCGAAAAAGTCGAGCTTTAACTCATGCCTCTCGGCCAGCCATTGGAAGGTCTTTTGGGAATAGAAGCAGACGTGGGTTGGCTCCTTTTTGTAGTGCCAGGAAGGGAAATCGGCCCCTTCCTTCAGTAGATCAGTCATAACTCCGATAAATCCCCCTTTCTTCACCATCCTCATGAAAAGCTCCCATTCTTTCTTGGGATCGGAAAAATGCTCCATTGCCTCGGAGCAGGCCAAGAAATCATAGGTTTCTTCTAAAACCTCAGGGTCGTTGGCGTAGAAGGGGTCGAAATTTTTCATGGAAAACCCAAGCTCGGAGAGCATGATTGACAACGCGGGACCTGGGCCTGAACCGAAATCAATCCCCTTGGCCCCTTTGGGGAGGCGGGCGGCCAGGGGAACGGCAAGTTTATTTAAAAATTCCCTGTAGCGCGGATCATCCGGATTGTTTTCGTGGAGGCCGTAGCGCTTCTTCTCCTCTTCGGAAGATAGGTGAAATCGCGAGGGGACGAAGATAAGTGAACACTCATGGCAACGGAGGTATGGCCTCGCCGGTTCCTTGAAAAAAAGTTCAGCGCCGGCGCCTATACAGAGTGGACAGGGAATGGGTTCCGGTTTTTCGGGCATGTATGCAGGCAAAAAAAGGCACAACATTGAACATCAAACACTTAACATCAGGTTCTGAAAGGCTGATGGCGCAAGGCTTAAGGTGGAAGTTGAATTCCTCAAAATTTGAGTTGAAATTTCCTTAATTTCAGCAAAATTATCCCAAAATATTTAAAATTTCCAAAAAAATCGCAATGTTTTTTCACTTGCGTTGATTTAGTCAACTTCCTTCATTTCCTTAATGCCACTCTCCCGTTTTCCCTGTTGTTTCTCCGCCATTTCAGCCAGTTCCAGGTTATGTTGCGCCTCCGGGAAATCCGGGGACATTTCCAATGCCCTTTTAAAGGCATTTTTCGCGTTGCTGTAATCCGAGTTGGAAAAATAAACAGAGCCTATCAGGTTCAATGTTTCATGATTGGACGGATTCAGCCTGAGGGCATGGTTCAACTCCTCCAGTGAAAGGGCGACCTTTTCCATGTCCTTGTAAAGAAGTCCGAGGTGGATGTGGACTTTCTCCGAATCCGGGTCCTTGTCCATGGCCTTCCGATACCAGGAAAGCGCAAGCTCGAATTTCCCCATTTTCCTGTAGCTGAATCCCAGGTTCAGCATTGCCTCTCCAAAATCCGGACGCAGATTCAGCGTGTCGATATAGAGTTTTTCCGATTCCTCAAATTTCCCTTCCAGCATATAAACCTCCGCCAGATTAAACTTTAAATGGTGGCTGTTTGGTTCCAGGGCCAAGCCGGAGTTGTAGGCGTCCTTTGCCTTTTTCAAATCGCCGAGCATTTTATAAGCCAGCCCCAGCCTTAAATGATAATAGGCTTCGTCCGTCCCGCTCCTTATCGCCTCCAGGAAATATTCGGCCGCCTTGTTGAATACCCCCTTCCGCATATAGGAGTCACCAAGAAAACCGCAGGCCCAGGGCCGGGATTTCGGATCAAGAAAATAAACGTGCTCGAATTTCTGTATGGCCTCGTCTATCCTTCCAGACTCGTAGTACGTGGAGGCAAGGTTTTTGTGGGCATCGATGAAGCGCGGGTCCAGCCGGAGCGCCTTTTCAAATTGGTGAATCGCTCCCTGGAAATCATTCTTCTCCCTGAAGAGGGACCCTCCCAGATTGTTGAATGGACGCGGCTTATCCGGCGATTTGCGAGCTGCGTCCGACCAAAGGGAGCGGCCATTCATCCAAACGCGGTTTCTGGCCATTGCGCCTATGGAAAAAAGCAGCGGTATAAGCACCAGCAAAAGCCTCCAATTCCCGGCAAGACGCAGCCTGCCCGCCAGGAGGGCCAATGCCACGAAAAATCCAATAGACGGAAGGTAAGCCCTATGCTCCGTGGCAGGATCGGAAAGGGGAATAATGCTCGACGTAGGGAGGAGAGCGAGAAAAAACCAAAGGACTGCAAAGGAAAAAACTGAAAATCTCCTCCGCGAAAACGCCCAGTATATTAAAGAGAAGATAAGAAAGACCCCGGACAAAGTCCTCAGGCAAAGAAACGGGATTGCGCGTGAAAAATCAGGGTCGATATTTTGATTAAAGGGAAAAAGCAAAAGCCTTAGATATTGATAGGGAATAACATTCAGTTGGGTAATTAGATACCTGACATGCGGATTGGCCTCACCCCCCATTTTGAAGGACTCTATGGCGGTATCCGGGACACCGATGCCTCCCCTGAAAACTATATAACCTCCGATCAGGCATAGAGGGAGCAGCAATGAAAGCAGGTTCCTTTTGAGCAAGGCGGACCTTGAGCCTGAGCGGAGTATATAGAGGGACAAGATAGCGGCGGCTGGAGCGGTGATAACGATTTCCTTGGCGCCGATGCCTAAGGCGAAAAACAAAAGGGCGCAGGATAAAATCAGGATTGAGCCTGGAAAAGCGCGCTGGTATCCAATGAAAAAGAAGAGGACTGAAAGGACATAAAAAAGCGTGGAAAGCGTGGACGACCTCCCCATTATATAAGTGACACCTTCAGTTGCCATTGGACTTACCGCGAAAAAAACGGCCGCTGCCAGGGCCAGCCGGAATCGCCCTCCGCGCTCGAATTCATCCGGGCTGTTTTTCAAAAGGGCGTGGAATAGAGAGAAAAGACCTATTGAAACCAATATGTGAATTATGATGTTGACCAGGTGGTATCCAAATACCGCGTCCTTGCAATAATGATAATTAGCGGCGAAAACGTATTTCAGGACCGCCCTGTTTTTTAAGTCGATGACCGCCTCGATCCAGTTGTTGTAAGAGCGCAGGTCAATGAAATTTCCAATGGAACGGGGGGTCTGCCCCACTACAAAGGAGTCATCGTATTGGAAGGAATTGCCGAAGGTGTTGAAGTACGATAGCAGGGACAATGTGAAAAGGAGGGAAACGGCCATGAGATTGCGTTTGAAAACAGCGCGATTTAACGGCTCCGTCCCTTTCATTTACCGTGGGCTCCAGATGGTAGAAGGGTCTCCAGTTTTTCAAGGTTTATCCTTATCTCTGTTTCATTAGGATTTTGCTCCAGGATCGCCTTGAACTCCTTATATGCTTTTTCGTACAAGCCCTTTTGGGCGTAGATCACCCCTAAATTGTTCCTGGCGGCAACATTTGCGGGATTGATGGCGAGCGCCTTCAAAAGGGCTTCTTCCGCCTTTCCGGTTTCTCCTGTTTTCAGGTACGCGCCGGCGAGATTGCTGTATGGGAGATCATAATTGTCTTTGGCCTTGATCGCTTCCTTGAATTCCTCTATGGCCTTATCATACAAACCTTTTTCCATATAGATCGCCCCTAATCCGTTGTGGATTTCATGGTTGTATGGACTGTACCCGGTGGCCATGGCCTTCTGAAAAGCTATGATCGCTTCATTATGTTTCCCGGATTTTTTAAGGGCCTTGGCGTAATTGAAGTGGGGCCTTGGCTCTATAACCGCTTTTGACGACGAATCACGCCACAAGGTGATTCCGTCCTTGTAAACGGTGTTTCGCTGGATGGTGTTAACGCAAAAAAACAAAAGGGGCAAAATAAGAAGCATGGCCCTTCTCTTGGAAAATCCCGATAGAAAATGCAGCCAGAAAAAGGACATGGCTATGCCGGAGAAATAAAGCCTCCGCTCCACCGCCACATCAAGGATAGGGACAAAACTGGAGGTCGGGGAAAGGGCCGTGAAAAACCAAAATACGCCAAGGGAAAACCACAGGGAGGAACGCTTCCAGACCGCGCGGCCAACCAGGGCAAGGAGGATCGCTCCGGCAAGCAAGGTGGAAAAATTGAAAGGGGAGTCAACAGTCTCAAAGGATATATCAATGTTCTGGTTTTGGGGAAAGAATAGTTTGTTTATGTAGTAATAAAGGATGACATTCCATTGAGTAAAAAAATAAGTAGCGCGGGAATTGTCTTGCAGAAAGGCGCTGTTCTTTTCCAGCAAGGCGCCTTCCTGTATTAGAAACCGGAAGGCAAGGAAAAGGAATATAACGAAAAGAAAAGGCAGGAAGGAAGCCCCTCGCTCCTTGCAGTAGGAAACCAGGGCATTGGCCCGGCCCTGGCCTTTATGCCTTGGCAGGAAGGAAAAGTAAAAATCAGCGGCCAGCAAAAGGGCCGGGAGCACTATCCCTATCTCCTTCGAGGCGCAGGCAAGAAAATAGAACAGGGCTGACATTCCGATGCGCAGTCCCTTGAGAAAGGGCTGGACCTGGACATCCGGCAGCCTGGATTTGAAGAAGAACCAAAAACCGAAAAGCAAAAAAAACGTGGCAAGGGACGAGGACCTGCCGGAAATATAGGTGATTGCTTCCGTGTTCATGGGCTGGACGCAAAAAAACAGCGCCGCCGACAGTATCAAGCCCAAGGGGGGGAGCCTGTGGAAGGACCTGCGCCGGATGGGTTGTGCCCCGCTGGAAAAATGCCACAAAAGAAGGCAAATGGAGTAGACCAGAATGGAGGAAAAAGAATGAAGGAGTATATTGAACATATGGTAGCCGAAGACATTGTTCCCGCTGAAATGATAGTTAAGGCCCAGGGAAAGCATCAGGAGCGGACGGTTCTTGTGGCCAGGATCGTTGGAAATAATTACTCGTAGAGGCTGGCTGAAATCACGGATCGCGGTGTTGAGCTCAATCAGCTTTTGGTCGTCGAAATGAAATCCCCCCATGAAGGAATTTCCATAAATAAGAATAACCAGAATGGGAATTACAAGGACCGGTAAAAAATAAAAAGCCCCTGGAGAATGGCGGGAAGGTTTCGCGCCGGGGTCCGGCTGTTTTAGTAAGGCTTCATTGTCTGGCATAAAGTCACGTTGATAATGTCTCACGCAAAGCCACGAAGGCACTAAGATTTTTTCTTTGTGATCTATGTGGCTTTGTGTGAGGAAGGGATGATTGAAAGGCCGTGGTCCTGCATGACTCAGGGCCTGGGAAGGGCTTTACCAGAGAAAACATAGCCGATCAACTTGGATACCAGTTTGGCCGCCAGAAAATCCGGGGCCGCGTTTTCCGGTTGAGGCAAGAGTTCCACCACGTCAAAGCCGATAATCTCCTTTTCCCTGCAAACCGTTTTTAAAATATTCAATGTCTCGTACCACAAGAGGCCGCCTGGCTCCGGCGTGCCGACAGCGGGCATGATTGACGGATCCAAGGCGTCCAGATCGATTGTAATGTATACTTTTTCGCCAAGACCGGCAATCATTCGACCCAGCCAATCCCGTTGCCCCACTATTTTCCTGGCCCAAAAGATATTCTCCGCGTTCCGCTTGAGCTGGCTTTCCTCCTCCTTAGAGGAACTCCTGATCCCCACCTGGGTCACAGGGGCAAAATCCAAGGTCCTGCGCATGGCGGAGGCGTGGCTATAGGGCGTTCCCCAATAACTTTCGCGCAGGTCGCTATGGGCGTCCAGTTGCAGGACAGAGAAATTTCCATGCTTTTCCTTCATTGCCATGACGGCCCCGACTGTTATGGAGTGCTCCCCCCCAAGCATGACTGAAAATTTCCCGGCGCCTGAAATTTCCCTTACCGCGTCCCGCACCCTCAGTGTCATGGCCTCCGGCGATTCAAGCGCGGGCTGCACCTCATTGAGCGTGAAGATCCCGAAGTCGGATATTTCGCGACCGCATTCCTCGTCATAGAGCTCCATGTTCCTGGACGCATCGATAATCGCCCTAGGCCCGTTACGCGTGCCGGTCCTGTAAGATACTGTCCCGTCAAAGGAAACCGGGAGGACGCATATCCTCGCGTTTTCATAATCATCGGGGCCGTTAGGGAGTCCGCCGAAGGAGAAGGGCAAACCATTATTGCAGTCGCTCATGTTTTCTTCCAAAAAACGTTTATCAATTTTATAACCGTTCACAAATTTTTACATCCCCCTTTGGTAAGGGGGAATTAAAACAGAGCCCGTTTTAGGGGCGTTTACAGCTTTAGGGGCGTTCTCGTGTTCCCCCTTACCAAGGGGGATTAAGGGGGATGTGATTTCCATTGCAATTGAGCGTGAAGCCATTTTTCATGGCGCCTAGCGTGAACGATTACTCAATTTTTTTATTTTACCTCACCTGCATCCATATAGTAAACGCAATCACTTCCTTGGAAGCTGCTTTAAGTAGTTGTCTATAAGCCGCCTCGGTTCGTCAATTTTCAAGCAACGGGCATACTCGGCAATATAGCCCTGCAAATAGACCGGTACAGGCAGGCGGTCTAAACGTTCCAGTTCGATATCTTCGAGCCTGGCCACACTGAGCTTGGTCCGCTCCGATATATCTTTTAAGCTGATGCCGGCCCTCTGCCGGAGCCAGCGAAGATATGCCCCAGGATGCTGCTCAGGATCAGGCATTGGAGCATCTTCTATTTTAGGTTCAACTATTTCAGGTTCAACGCGGGCTTGTGGAATGGCGGTGGTTGTCTTATGGCGCTGCCCGATTGACGCCGCAATCCGGCTGAAGGCCAGATCGAGGGAATCCAATAGCTTGCGCCGTTGCTCAGGGTCAAGCAGGGAATAGGTGGCAAGGGAGTCCTCGGAATATAACTCCTTGAGGCTCTTATATGCCCGCTCCGCCTCAAGCACACTGGCCCCGGGTTTCACGCCAAGAGTCTCAAAAGGGTCAGACACGGCCCCCCTCCACTTTATTAGCCAGCAAATTCGCCATGATATCATTAATTTCATTGGCAAAGGAGCTTTGCGGGTAGGCCTTCATGGCAGGCTTCCTCGTCTGTATCGAGAGAACCACCTTATCATCGTTATAAATCCCGCCGAGAAAATTCATCTCCACTCCGAAATAGCCCCGGCAGGCAGTGGACATTTTTGTCCCCAATGCGATCTCCTCGGGACGGCGGACCTGATTAACTATCAACTTGGGTCTAAAAACAGCCATCTTTTCGGAAACCGCCGCGCCAGCCTCCGGGCTTGTCTCCGCAAGGTGCTGGAGAAACTCGCGCGGAGTACGGATGCCGAGAGCCACTTTCTGTTCTTTTGCCTGATCAACCAAATGGCCTACCTCCGCCTCCGCGATAGCCGTCTTGAGACGGCGGTAGAAAGCCGCCTTGAGGAAATGGTATGCGTTTTCAATTGAGGTGGGAGTGGGGACCACGACGGTGATCGGTTCGTGGGCGGCAAGGAAAAAATCAAGCACGTTGAAGGAAGAGCCTGCGCTCAGATCGAGCAGGACAACATCGGCGTCAAGGGTGAACAACTGGCGAATGATCTTTTGCTTCAAGAGGTGCTTGGGGTTGGCGATGTCAAGCAGGGCATGAGCGCCGCTGATAAGGCCCAGGTTGTTTATTCCCGTCGGGATCAGCACATCCGAGAGATTGCCCGCGTCTTTTGTGAATAGCTCCCTCAGGCTTTTGCCAGGGTTGGGAATACCCGCCATTGTGTGAAGATTGGCCCCGCCTAGATCCGCGTCAACGAGGACGCAACGGTGTCCCTTTCTTGCCAGGGCCACGCCGAGATTGATGGAGATGACCGACTTGCCTATCCCGCCCTTGCCGCCCCCAATCGCCCAAACCCTTGGCTTTACTTGTTTATGCTGCATCAGCTAAAGTATACGAGGATATCGCATGTTTTATCAAGGATTAGCGTGGCGCGGCTTCGCCGCAGCCCGAAAGAAAATAAAATCCCAAATGACAAATAAATTTCAAATTACAATTACCGAATATCCAAAACAATACCTTTTCCTTGTTTGTTCCTTGTAATTTTGGTTATTGAGATTTATTTGTTATTTGGCAATTGGGATTTGGAGTTTCATCAAACTTTGTTTTGTTAGCAAAGTTTGATAGGTTTTTAGTCCATAAGCCCTGCTATAATCCTTAGTGACGAGTAACGAGTGACTATCCTTAAAAATGAAATTCCCTGAAATAAAACCATATACCGTATCCGGACTCAACCGGAAGATAAAAAATATCCTCGAAACGGAACTTTTCTCCGTCTGGGTGGAAGGGGAGATATCCAACCTGCGCACCCCTTTTTCCGGCCACTCCTATTTTACCCTGAAGGACGAGGCGTCCCAACTGAAGGCAGTGCTCTTCAAGGGTCAAAGGGCATTTGTTCCCTTTGACCTTGAGGACGGACAGCAAGTCCTGGCCAAGGGCAGGGTCACTGTTTACGAGCCCAGGGGAGACTATCAATTCATAGTTGACTACGTGGAGCCCAAGGGATACGGCGCCTTGCAAAAGGCCTTTGAGCAATTGAAGGAGAAGCTCTCAAGGGAGGGGCTGTTCGATGAGGGCCGCAAAAGGCCCATCCCGTTCCTACCGGGAAAAATCGGCATAGTGACCTCCTCAACGGGCGCGGCCATAAGGGACATCTTGCAGATACTGGAGCGAAGGTTTCCGGGTTTCCAGGCGTTGATCGCCCCTGTGAAGGTCCAGGGAGAAGGAGCGGCAGCGGAAATCGCCGCCGCCATCCGGGACCTGAACGCGCACGGCGAGGCGGACGTTTTGATAGTTGGCCGTGGCGGGGGATCGCTGGAAGACCTTTGGGCCTTCAACGAAGAAGTGGTGGCGCGCGCCATTTTTGAATCACGCATCCCGGTTATATCAGCAGTCGGACACGAAATCGATTTCACCATAGCGGACTTCACCGCGGATTTGAGGGCTCCGACCCCTTCCGCCGCCGCTGAGCTAGTGGTCCCGGACAAGGATGGCCTGGCGCAAACCATATCCTCCCATCGGGACGGCCTGGTCCTCGCCATAAGGCATATAATGGAGGCATACAGGGAATCACTTGAGAACATCAAGGGAAACAGAATTTTCCGGGAGCCTAAAGAAATTTTTTACGAGCCAAGACAGCGCCTGGATTATCTTGCCCTGGAATTAGAGAGAAACGCGCTGCAACTAGTGGAGGCCCAAAAGGGCCGGTTCGCTAATCTCTCGCGTTCCCTGGAATTGCTCTCACCCAGACAAAGGCTTCGCGCCCTGCGCGACCGTATCGCCGATTTTTCAAAGGCGGTCATGGAAAAAACGGGCCGGGTAATCCGGGACAAGCATGGCATGCTGGAAAAAGAGGCAAGCCGCCTGGACGCCCTAAGCCCGCTTGCGGTTCTCTCCAGGGGATTCTCCCTCTGCCGCGCGCCGGACAAAAAAATTATCCGTGAGAGCGGGCAGGTTGAAATAGGCGACCCCGTGAGCCTCCTTCTGCATAAAGGGGAACTCCTTTGCCGGGTGGAGGGGAAAAAGAAATAAACATTCCACCTAAATTTTTCATTTAAAAAGCTTTTTCCTGCCTTCCTGGCATCCTAATATACGAATATTCATAAGGTATTACGCCCTTACAAATTTAAAAAACATAAAAATCCATTGGTTACGCCTTTTCCTTGTAAATGTAAATGCTATCCGTTTATAACTCCCACCCCTTGAACACTGCTTCCAGTTCCTCCATGAATCTTTTCAGCGAATCATCAAGCTTTTTAATATTTAGCATATCCATGTGTTTTATAATCTCTTCCGCGTGTTCCATACCGCCTAGAAGCGGCGTACCGCCCGCTTTCCTAACAGCTTCACGCAAAAGGAATTTATAACGGTCTTTTTCGCATTTCTGGTCCGGCGCATCACACCCCTTGCCAAAGACCTGCTTAAAGGCCTGAGAATCTATTAAAAGCCAGCGTTCCACATGCGGATCTGGAACGGCGTGGACAAAGGGTATATGTCTGAGCTTGTCAGGAATCTTCGCGTCTATCTCGCTTCGTTTGTCGTTATGGCCTTTGCAATTGGCGTCAATGGCCGCCACAATTGCATCTGGGGAATAAGTTTGTCCACGTTCCACATTTTTCAGGTACTTTTCCAGTTCTGCAAGAGCGCGGCCCTTTCCTTGCCTGGCGCTGAGAGGCATCACCTGAACCGACCCCTTTGGCGCCAGTTTTATAATAAGGGCCTTGATCACTGCTTCATGACCGGAGTCTTCACAAAACAAGGCTATTTTACGCATCAAGGTCCCCACGTAAAATCAACTCAGATGGGCTGGGCTCTTCATCATTAAGTCCTTTCTCAATGCCGGTCTCCCGGAATAGCCCTATTTCTGTAAATTTTTCGATTTTTGTGTTCCCTTCTTTTTTCCGGCAGACATAGAGTGATGCATTATCTATTAAATCCGGCAGAATGGGAGAATGGGTTGTAACTATGATTTGAGATTTATTTCCAGCCGTATTTTTCAAGTACTCCGCGATCATTCCAATGCGGCGAGGATGTATGCCGTTTTCCGGCTCCTCAAAGCAAATAACGGATGGACTGTCCTCACCGCCGCTGATGGATAAAAGCCCAAGGACCCTCAGTGTGCCTTCGGATAGCAAACGAGAAGGAATCTTTACGCCGTTTTCAATAACGGACAATTCCACCTCGCCCGTTTTTGTGTCAATTATGGTTTCAACATTGTCTATCGCCGGAATAATGCTGTGCAAGGCGCGTTCAATGGCCTTGAAACGCCCGTCATCCTTATTCTTTAGTGTATGCAAGTAAGCGGACAGCTCTTCGCCCATCATGCCTATATGAATGACTTCCTTTGTTGGGTTAGCCGCGCGCATCCGTTCCCGCGGTTCAAAATAAAAAAACTGCCAGTTTTCCATTTCATGTTTTAGCGCGGTCAGGTGAGGATAATGCGGTGGGTAAAGCGGCATGGAAAGAATAGTATGGTCAATGCCGATATCATAAAATGTGGGGTGAGCCTGTCCTTCCATCCGGAGACTTAATTTGTTTCCGGATTTTTCAAGAAAGGCGTTACGGCTTTCTTTTACGTCAAGATTTTTTTTAAGCGCGCAGAGTCTTTCATTTTTGACACGGAGAAATCCTTGCTTGGGCATGAGTTCCACTTCCAGATCATAGCGAAGCAGTTTTTCCTGTATGAAATTATCCTTTTTTCCATTGCCGTTTTTTGATTCCAGGCCTTTTCTCATGCCGACAATTTCGGCGTTTACTTTATTTATAATATTTTCTGATAGTTCAACATCAACGGATAGCGTGAAACTGGCGGAGTCTTGAGAAATAATGCCTTCAATGCCGTTTTCATGAAAACTGAATGACTCAATCGGCCTGCCACGGTAAGGGGCATCAAATGCATTTTTTAGAGTCTTACTGGAGGCAATCCTGGACAAAAGCTGCATTGCATCGAGAAAATTGCTCTTACCGGCGGCATTGGATCCAAAAATGACTGAAAGTGGATTTAATTCCGTCTCAAAGTCATATAATGATTTATAGCCGTTGATTCTAACGCGTCTTATCATAGTTTTCCCCCAATGGCGCTGCTTTTCATAATTTAATCCGATTCAATATTGTTAAAGGGTGTATTTTAAATGACAAGAGCAATAATGACAAGTGTTTTTTCAGGGCCATGGGACGCCGCGGTTTTTTTATTATTGGCGCATTGTGGACGGTCACTTTCATTTTTTTAAAATTTTGGTATAATGGTCTGAAAAGTGGGCGATTAGCTCAGCGGGAGAGCGCTGCCTTCACACGGCAGATGCCGCAGGTTCAATCCCTGCATCGCCCACCACTTTTGACATAAATATCTTTATTTTTCAATAAGTTATAAGTGTGCCGTCAAAAATACCAATGTCCGTGGGATGTCCTCGGGTTAGTTTTTTATTTTTCCCGTTAGCCAGTAGCTAACGCAACACTTACTACTGGCGAAAGGTGACGTCTTCATGAATGCCTATTGAATGGGAGTAGAATATCGTGTCAAAAAAGGATAATCAAGTAAAACCGTCATTCAGAGACAGAGCTCCAG
>JACRGO010000209.1 GCA_016212295.1 Nitrospinota bacterium
ACTGGAGCTCTGTCTCTGAATGACGGTTTTACTTGATTATCCTTTTTTGACACGATATTCTACTCCCATTCAATAGGCATTCATGAAGACGTCACCTTTCGCCAGTAGTAAGTGTTGCGTTAGCTACTGGCTAACGGGAAATTAAATGGGGATTTCTTATTTAAAGGGAAATTAAGCCTTAAGTGGGATTACCGGAACAATAAAAATGAAACGTTTGATTTTCAGACTTCCGTGACGGAAGGCGTAACAGTAAAAATATCCTCCACAGGAGAAATAAAGAAGGAAGACAGCGCGGACTATGATCTTGAAGCGACCGTTATGCTTGGAGCCATTCCTGTTACGCCGATGTTGAAGCTAACAATAGGTTATGAGGCGGGAGTGAGCGGTGAAGTAGGAGGAATAGGCTTCAATGCGACAGGTACTGTAACCATGGGCCTGAAAAAGCAAAATAACGGCTACAGTCCTTCTTTCAAAAAGGATTTAAAAGTTGAAAAATCCAGTGATCTAACGCTGCCGAATAATGTTGAGGGCTTTGTCCAGGGGTATCTACAGCCAGCTCTTTATATTTGGGTCGGCAAGCCGTCCCTTGCTGCGGCAGGAGTGCACGCGGATTTGAAGGGTTATTTGGAGGCGAGAGTACCGCCGCTAACGGTTACCGCCGGAATCATGCCCATTGTCGGATTGGGCGCGTCTTTTTTCGGGTTGGATGGGGAACTGAATTATAACGGTGACCCTTGGGAATGGGATTTATATTCGCCAGAGGATACTTCAGACAAGGAAAAACCTACCGGAAACATAACCATGAGTGATTCATATTATGTCGGTGACAAGCTTTCTTACACGGTAGCAGGATACGATAATAAATCCCTGGCGAAAATGGAATTCGGCATTTATAGCCCTGATGTGAAAAAGATATATAATTATGATCAATGGTACATGAGTGGCGCCACGGACTCCAGAACAGGCTCCTTCGATACCGGCAGCCTTCCCGCTGGGAAATACTTGGGAGGTCTTACGGTTACGGATAGTGCCGGAAATGTTGCAACATACACAAAATCCTTCTTATTATCAAAGAAACCCACAGATGATTCAAAAGGCAACGGAGATTCAAACGGAAATGGCAATACCAGCGGGAACACAGGCGGCAAACCGAAGCCGGACACTACTCCACCCACGACCACAGCCTCTCCAAGCGGCAGAACCTACACTTCGGCCCAAACGGTCACGCTGGCGTGCTCCGACAGCGGTTCGGGATGCTCCAATACCTATTACTCCACCAACGGAAGCGCGCCCTCTGCCATATATAACTCTCCTATCACCATTTCCTCCACGACAACCCTGAAATTCCTCAGCACGGATAAGTCAGGAAACAAGGAGCAGGTGAAGATGGAGACGTATACCATCAAGGCCGGAGGAGGAAGATCCGGCGGCTCCAATGGTGGATATGTAGAGAGGCAAAAACCCACCGGGAGCGTCAGCATTACAGGCGGCGCAACTACTTATGCAGCGGGAAGCAGCATCAATTTCAGCGTTACCGCTAAGGATGACAAGGCGCTTTCCAAAGTGACATTTTTGGTGACTGATTCCCAAGGGAATGAATTCGCCAGAAAATCCTGGGATATAAGCAGCGCCTCTTTCAGTGATGACTATCTGCTTCAAACCCAAAAAACCTGGTCCGCCGGAACCTATTATTATGCCCTGTATATCGTTGACAAAGCGGGCAATCTGCAAAAGTATGACAATCTCAAATTCTCGCTTAAGGCGGCTGATGTGGGAACCGGAACCCCTGGCGGCTCAACCGGAAAGCTGGTCCTTTCCCTGTCCACCACAAGCGCGTCAGTTGGTTCCTCCTCCGGAACGCAACAGATTTCAGTGTCGAATTCCGGGACCGGGACCTTGGCCTGGACGGCTTATTCCGATAGCAGTTGGCTTTCCATAACCCCCTCCAGCGGGACCTCGCCCGGCTCCATCACGCTTTCTTACACGCAAAACACGAGTTCCAGCAGCCGGACCGGAAAAATCAAGATAACGGCATCGGGGGCGCCAGGCAGCCCGGCTTATGTGACCGTGACGCAGGCGGGTTCTTCCACAAGCGGGGGAACAAGCGGCGGTTCTTCAGGCGGTTCATCCGGTGGAAGCAGTGTAGGCTCCTCTAGTGGAGGCTCCACAAGCGGAGGGTCCAGCGGTGGATCAACGGGGGGATCAACAGGCGGCGGGAGCATTACGGAAACCATCAATATGGCGTTATCAGGCCCTAACTATATCATTACGGTTTCATCAGGCGGTTCCTCGTCAAATGGATTCACGGTGAGGAACACAGGAAACGGGACCATGGCCTGGACTGCTTCGGTGGTTTCAGGGGGTGACTGGCTGTCCATCACCTCCGGTTCCAGCGGGTCGAATAACGGAACAGTGTGGTATTATTGCGGCGCAAACCCAACCACTGCTCCAAGGTCGGCGGTAATCCGGGTGGCGGCTCCTGGCGCCTCAGGCAGCCCCCTCGATGTTACACTGACCCAGGCGGGCGCGGGGGCCAACGACATCACGCCCCCTGTAACCACTGCCTCGCCTAATGGTGGAACGTATTCCTCTTCCCAAACGGTGGCGCTAACGTGCAGCGACAATTCCGGCAGGGCCGGATGCGATAAGACTTACTACACAATTGACGGCACGGAACCAACTGCATCCTCGTCCGTATATTCCTCTGCCATAACCATTTCTGCGAATACAGCGCTGAAATTTTTCAGCGCGGACAAGAAGGGGAACAACGAGTCCGTTAAAACGGTGATCTTTACCATTAATGCATCCAGTGGCGGAGGCATTACGGTGTCCACTTTCGCCGGGAGCTTGGGGAACAGCGGCGAAGTCAATGGAACCGGAACATCCGCGCAGTTCGGCGCTCCGATAGGAATCGGAATAGACTCTTCCGGAAATCTCTATGTGGCGGATAGTAACGGCAAGACCATCAGGAAGATCACTTCTTCCGGGGTGGTGGCCACCATCGCCGGGTCCGCTTATCAGTGGGGGAACGCGGATGGAAACGGTTCCGGCGCGACATTCAAGGCCCCCTGGGATGTCGCGGCCGATTCGTCCGGGAATCTTTATGTGGCTGACTCAGATGATCGAGCCATAAGGAAAATTTCAGTAAATATAAGTGGAAATGTCACCACCTTTGCCGGAACCCACGGCGTGGAAGGGTATCTGAACGGAACAGGGACCGCGGCAAAATTTGTCACTCCTACCAGGCTGGCGGCTGATTCATCGGGAAATATTTATGTCCCGGAAAGATACCGTTCGATCAGAAAGATAACCCCTTCCGGCGTTGTTACAACCTTTGCAGGGGACCCCACGACCTACGGGAGCGGCTGCCCTGATCCAGCGGCTTTATGCGAACCGTTCGGCGTCACTGTTGATTCCTCGAATAATATCTACGTCACCGATTCTTTCTCCTACGCGGTCAAAAAAATAACTCAGGGCGGAGCGATAACGACAATTGCGGGAGGCGTTTCTGCCGGGGATGTGGACGGCGCGGGAACCTCCGCCCTATTTAATATGCCCCGAGGCATAGCGGTGGCGCCATCAGGGAATATCTATGTCGCGGATTATGGGAATCATAAGATCAAAAAGGTCACCCCTTCCGGGGTTGTCTCCACCATCGCTGGAACAGGGACGCAAGGAAGCGCCGATGGAGAAGGCTCATCAGCGGCATTCCGTTATCCTACAGACTTGGTGATTGATTCATCAGGTAATATTTACGTGGTTGATGAGGGCAACTATCTGATCCGAAAAATTACAATCTCCGATACCGCCGCCGTATCCGTATCGCCTTCAACCCTGGCCCTCTCCTCCTCTTCCGGTTCCTCTAATTTAGCCGTCTCCAACGCAGGGACAAAATCAATGGCCTGGAGCGCGTCGGTAACCTCAGGGAATTCCTGGCTTTCCGTCTCCCCTGCTTCCGGGACAAACAGCGGGACAATTACGGTTTCTTACACGGCCAATACCGGCGCGTCAAGCCGAAGCGGGGCCATTACGATATCGGCCTCGGTGGCATCGGGGAGTCCCATAACCACTACCGTGACAATAACCCAGGCGGCCCCGACCTCCGCGCCTGCCTTATCAGTCTCCCCCTCCAGCCTTTCCGTTACATCCCCCTCCTCCGGCGCCTCCAGTCTGGCCGTATCCAACATCGGAGCCGGGACTCTGAGCTGGAGCGCCTCGGTGGCTTCCGGTAGTTCCTGGCTTTCCGTGTCCCCTGCTTCCGGGACGGACAGCGGGACGGTTACGGTTTCTTACACGGCCAACACCAGCACGATCAGCAGGAGCGGAACTGTCACTATATCGGCCTCCGGGGCATCGGGGAGCCCTGTTTCCATAACCGTGACCCAGGCCGGGCAAGCGCCGGTTTTGTCCGTATCTCCATCCATTCTTTCCATAACCTCTCCCTCCTCCGGCTCGGCGACCTTGATCGTCTCCAATGCCGGGACAGGGACGATGAGTTGGAGCGCCTCAGTGACCTCAGGTAGTTCCTGGCTTTCCGTGTCTCCGGCTTCCGGGACGAACAGCGGGACGATTACGGTTTCTTACACGGCCAATTCCAGCGCGGCAGGCCGGAGCGGAACCGTCACAATATCGGCCCCGGGAACCTCGTCTGGAAGTCCCGTTTCCGTGGCGGTCAGCCAGGCGGGTGACACCGCCGCGGCCACGACCACAGCTTCCCCGGCAAGCGGCAGCTATACCTCCGCCAGAACAGTGGCGCTGTCGTGTTCGGATTCCGCGTCGGGATGCGGCAGTATTTATTACACCACTAACGGGACTACGCCCACCACTTCCTCGGCAGTCTATTCAACTCCTATAGCCATTCTCGCCTCCTCTTCCTCGGCCGCCTTGAAATTCTTCGGCGTGGATATCGCGGGAAACCAGGAGACGGTAAAGACGGAGACTTACACCCTTTTTGTAGCCAGTTCCATTGCCGCAGGAGGGGGGCATTCCTTTGTCCTGAAGAATGATGGAACGTTATGGGGCTGGGGGGATAACAGCATTGGCCAGTTGGGTGATGGGACAACAACTAGCCGCTCCACCCTCACCCAGGTAAGCGGCCTCTCCGGCGTGAACGCCATTGCTGGCGGCTCTGAGCATTCACTTGCCTTAAAAAGCGATGGGACGGTTTGGGCGTGGGGAAATAACAACGTTGGCCAGTTGGGGGACGGGACAATAACGGAACGCCATACCCCAGTGCAGGTTAACGGCCTTTCGAATGTGACATTTATCGCGACTGGAACAGCGCAGTCCTTTGCTCTGAAAAACGACGGTACCGTATGGGCATGGGGGAAAAACGACTATGGCCAGTTGGGGGACGGGACCACGACAGACCGCTACGCTCCGGTACGTGTGGTGAGCGGCCTCTCCGGCGTGGCCGCAATTGCTTCTGGACAGTGGCATACGTTAGCTTTGAAGAGCGACGGGACGGTCTGGGCGTGGGGAATGAATTTCTTCGGCCAATTAGGGGACGGCACAACAACGAACCGTCTTGCCCCTGTGCAGGTGAGCGGTCTCTCTAATGTGGCGGCTATTGTTGGCGCGTCAAGAGGGAATTCCCTTGCCTTGAAAAATGATGGAACTGTCTGGACATGGGGAGAAAATGGCTACGGCCAGTTGGGGGACGGGACTACCACTAACCGGTCTACCCCAGTGCAGGTGAGCGGCCTTACGGCCGTAACCGCTATCAACGCCGGTGACAGTTATTATAATACTCCCCTTGCTCGGAAGAGCGATGGAACCGTGTGGGCATGGGGCTGGAATGACGTCGGCCAGATCGGGGACGGAACCACAACAGGCAGGTATGCTCCAGTACAGGTGAGCGGCCTCTCCAATGTAACCGCTGTGGCTGGAGGGGGGGCATTTTCTATTGCTCTAAAGAACGACGGGTCGTTTTGGGTGTGGGGAGCTAATGGCTCCGGCCTGTTGGGAAACGGCGCCACAAATAGTTCCACTCCGGTTCAGGTCAGGTAGACGGCAAATCAATACAAAATTGGACACGTAATCCTCTACAATGGACAATTAAACAGCGTAGGGACCAGAGCCGGGCCTTGAGTAGTGGGTGGTGGAATGGTGGATAGTGGCTTGGTTCCGGTCCAGCGTGTACGCGACGGGAAGTAAGAAAGGCAGTTGCTGGGCCGGAACGCCAGGGGCCGGTTGCCAGTGGAGGGAGTTGGTCATTTGAAATTAGTCATTGGGTCATTGCGTCATTGGCCGAAGGGCGAGTGGAGGTACTTGCTGCTCGTCACTTGTAACTGGCTAGCGGAACGCGGATTGAAAATCCGAAATTTAAAAGGGTTGCTGTCAACTCAGCGGATGAATTTAATGAGGGTGGCCATGACGGGAATAAGACCAAGCCAGAAGAGAAAATTCATTCGGATGATCTCCGTCTTTTGATTGGCCATTTCGATTTTGAGACCGGCTATCAAGCTTCCCATTTCCGTTTTTTGTCCCGCCAATTCCGTTTTGAACTCCGCCTTTAGGTCCGCCATATCGTTTTTGATCTCGGCCCTTAACTTGATAATGTCTTCCTTTGTGGCGACCTTTTCAAGGAGGATTCCGTTGTTCGACTCCAAGGCGATTTCAATGGAAGCGGCTATGGCCTTTGCCTTGCTTTCATCAAATTCCTTTCTGAGAACATCGTAAATTTGTAAAGTATCGGTGTATGGCATCAGGACCCTTTTGGCTTATTTTGACGACTTTTATTGTAATGAAAGAGGTTGCTGCTGTCAATGGAACATGGCCAGTTTTGCCGGGAGAGCTTGTCATTACTCAATTGACAATGGACAATTAACGATTTGGAAGTTGCTTGAAACCGGAGACCCGCGGCTGGGAACTGGATTGCGGAATGCGGATTGGAAATTAGTCACTTGTCATTAGCCATTGGGGAAATTGACGAAGCATGAATTTTTAATAAACCTCGTCATGCGACCCTATATTGAGGAGAAATAAGACAGCTCCATTTTTTTTAAAGACTATCCTATATTCATAAGAAATCCAGCAGGACATTAACCCTTTTAATTTGCCTGTCAGAGGATGAGTTTTCAGTAAAGGGTCGGATGGGTTATTTTGTAAAAGCTCCAGCCTCTCTTTTGTCTTCTCCATTAGTTCGGGATGTTTTCTGATAAAATTTCTATATGCCCTTTTATAGATGGCGGTGGGAGCGAGTTTATATCTCATCCTCATCCGTACCCCTCAGCATTTCCTCGACCGTATCATACGCCTTTACCTTTCCACTCTCTATTTCCTTAAGAGCCTGCAAGGTTTCCAGCTCAAACATGCGGCGTTTCACATCCAATAATTCTTCCACCTCTTCTTTAACGGCTCCTTTAATTAATGTCCTCAATTCTTCAATTGACATATCGGCAACCTTCATGGAGCGCCTCCTTCTTATATGGAATACAAATTGATGGATGTACATATCATAATATTTCGCACAAAATTATTCAACGATTTGGCGGACCATGCAGTCCACTCTATGCGGGGGGCATTGGCCAGTTGTCATTTAGCCATTGGGTGAAGGGCGAAAGGCAAAAGGCGGAAGACATTCAATTTTCAATTGTCGATTGTAAATTGAATCAGAAGGCAGAGGACAGAGGCAATTGACGATTTACAATTTGCGATTGACAATTTTCAATTGGGGCAGAGGCGCTCGGCTCATGACTCATGGCGTATGACGCATAATGGAGGGCTTTTGCCGGAAACTGGCGGCTGGAAAATTGGCCATTTGGAAAGGCAAGAGGCCGCCTGCAACTTTAGTTTTCGAATAAATTCCTTGGCGCCTTTGATTACGTTCTTTATCGTATCGACCTTATGCAGTATTCCTCTGTAATATCCAGCTATGCGCAGCTCATCATACAGGAAATTGAACTCCTTGGCTAATTTCCCATTGTACGCCGAGGCGTATTTTTTTAACGCCTTCTCATACTCCTCGACCTTTCTTGGCAATTCCTTAATTGGGACTCCTCTGGCAAGCAGATACTCGTTTATAGCCTCAAGGACTCCAAGATAAGCCGCTCCACAGGCTGATTTCACATATTTTTTGTCCGTGTAATGGCTGCCTTCAATAGGTGATTTGCCGAGCAGCTCCTTTGCATTTTCCAGATATCTCATCGGCTCTTTCATATTTTTGCTATCAAGACGCTTGAAGATAGAGGCTATTTAAAATTACATGATTCCCGCACCGCGGAGTATCTCCGCCAGTCTTGGCTCTTTATAGGCGTATTCCTTGAGCGCCTTTTCAACTCTCTCTTCTCTTTCCTCCAATTCCCTGTTCTTTTTTATGGCCGGCGCCAGGGCGGTCCTTCTGTCCCAAAGAACAAATCCAATCAGAGTAAACATCCCGGCAAACAAGACGCCAAAGCCCCACAGCATAAAGTCCTTTAGATCAGAGATCTGTTTGCTTGTGAAATCCTTCAAATCGGCGGTCTGTTCCCGCAACGCCTTTTGGCCATCATCCAACCTTTTTATTTCCATCTTTAATTCCTTAATATCGCCGCGAATATAAGCAAATCCCTCGATAATCTCCCTATCACTGATCTCACGGTTAAAACCTTGGTGAGCAGGCGTTGGCACGGGTTCCACCGCTGAAACGTCCTTGGAAATTGAAAATAAAATCAGCGCGATAACGCCGATGGCGGCAAGGAAAGTTCTCATAATAATCACCTTTTCGAGAGGTCTTATTTCTTGGGGCATTCTACTTCATAAACCCCTTGATCACCTCTGCCATCACTGGGTTCATCAGGGTAAGGGCTATGATCATGAGGACTATCATGAAGTTTAACTTCTGATTCAACTTCTCAAACCTTCCCTCAAGCCTTGCGATATCCGCATCTAGCTTTCCCTCAAGCCTTGCGATATCCGCATCTAGCTTTCCCTCAAGCCTTGCGATACCCGCATCCATCTTTCCTTCAAGTCTTGCGATATCCGCATCCACCTTTCCCTCAAGCCGTGCGATACCCGCATCTATCTTTCCTTCAAGCCTTGCGATATCCGCTTTTGTGGCAAGCTCCTTTGTCAGCTCGTCCTTAATCTCTAATTTTTTCTGTAAGGCAATACCTTCCGCTTTTTTTTCAATGGTTTCCAGTGAGGCATCTATTATTTTTATTACTGCTTTCGCCTCGTCCCGGCCAACCTTCTTTTCAAGAATTTCATATATTTCTAAAGGCAATGCGGTCGCCATATCGGGCCTCCAGTTCCTTGTTCGCCACTTTTCAATTGAATTCTATAAGAAAGGGATTTCTTTGTCAAATCAAATCAACTTTCAATGAGGCCGGGCCAAGGGCCGTAGAACGAATGAAAAATTTGTCTCTCTTTTGCCAGGGTTTAAAATCCGAAAGCTGAAATCCTGAATAAAAAACCGCCTAACCCCCTGAAATTCCTTGATTTTAATTGAAAAAACCCTTGACACCCATATAGGTTTATGATAGATTTGTCTTTCAAAATTTACTTTATTTTATGTTAGGAAAACATGACAAAAGCGGAACTTGTTGATAAGGTTTCTCAGAAAATAGACCTTAACAGAAAAGAAACCGAGGTAATAGTTAACTCTTTCTTCGATTGCATTACCCAAGCCCTTAGTGATGGTAAAAAAGTTGAACTAAGGGGTTTCGGGGGATTTCGAGTAAAGAAGAGAAAACCCAGGACCGGGAGGAACCCTAAATCCGGCGAAAAGGTCACCGTGCCTGAAAAAAATGTTCCTTTTTTCAAGGCGGGCAAGGAACTCCGCAATCTTGTCAATAAAAGCTGAGTGACTAAAATGTCAAGTGAACTAAAGTGCCTAAAGTTGTAGCAAGTTTCTTTTTTAGCAAAAAAATAACTTCCGCAACTTTAGTCACTTGATTTTTAAATAAAATTTTGAAATTCCGATACAGCAAAAGCAGGGATTTTCCCTGCTTTTTTTTTATTCCCTTGCAATATATATTTACACGTTGATTCCAAGAATTCATCTCGCCACATGAGCACACCCTGGAAACTTTTTATTTTATTGTTAGCGCTCTCTGTTTTCCGGTTTTTTTACTCCGGGTTGACGGAGCTTACCCCGGATGAGGCTTATTACTGGGAATGGTCCAGATACCTTCAATTGAGCTACTATGACCATCCTCCAATGGTGGCTTATATGATATTCCTTTCCACCTGGATCGGGGGCGCCACGGAAAAATGGGTGAGGTTTCCTGGGGTCATTACAGGCATTGGGATTTCCCTGGCGGCTTATTTCATGGGGCGCGACCTGTTTAAATCAGAAAAGACAGGGCTCTATTCCGCGATTTTCGTCAACATGGTCCTGATGGTTTCCATTGGATGTTTTATCATCACGCCCGACACGCCGCAGGGTCTGTTCACGGCATGGACCCTTTATTTTTTCTTCAAGGCATTGGAGTTGGAACGGCTTTCCTGGTGGGCTTTGTCCGGGGCATGCCTGGGCGCCGCCATGCTCAGCAAATACACCGGAGTTCTTTTGGTTTCTTGCATTCTCATTACTCTGGCCACCTGGCCTGGACACAGAAAGTGGTTTTTCAGGAAGGAATTGTATATAGCGGCTGGAGTCGCGTTTCTATTTACCCTGCCTGTATTGGCCTGGAACCACCAAAACGGCTGGATCTCCATTGCCTTCCAATCAAAGCATGGCTTTTCCGGCCTGGATGTAAATCCCCTGGCCGGGTTTTTGGATTTTATCGGGACCCAATTCGGCCTCCTGACGCCTTTTGTTTTCCTGTCCGCGCTTTCAACCATGATTTATTGTTTTTTTCATGGAAAGGAAAATTTTCGATATCATTTCATTTTCTGGAACTCCGCCCCCATCCTTTTATTTTTTTGCGCGATGAGCATGAGGCAAAAGATAGAAGGAAATTGGGCCTCACTGGCATATTTTGTTTCCCTGGTAGGCGCGGTGGGAGTATATTTCGAGCTGCGGGAAGCCGGTTTAAGGGGATGGCGGACAGGGTGGGCCAATTTCCTGAAAAAAACCTCCATAGCCACGTCCCTTATAATCCTGGGCTTTGTTTATATCCACGCGATAGTCCCTATAATGAGCCTCCCCAAGAACCTTGACGTCACAAGACGGCTCCATGGCTGGAAAACCTTGAGCGGGAAGGTGGATGAAATCATGGGACAATTCCAGCCAGGGTCTCCACCGCCATTTGTCTTTGGAGACCGCCATCAGATCAACAGCGAGTTGTCTTTTTATTTAAAGGGACAGCCGGTTATTTATAAGACAGGCGGCGCGGCCAGATACAGCTATATAAAGGATTTCAGCCATCTCATGGGAAAGGACGCGGTGTACGTGGCGGAAAAGGCAAGGGTGAATATTAAAAGCATTGGGCAGGCGTTTGAGCGCGTGGACGAGCCAGTGAGCGTCACCATTTGGAGGGCTGACCGGATCATTTGGGATTTCGTTATCATAAGATGTTATCATTACAATGGAGGCCTGATAGGCGTGTAATGAAAAACCCGCTCTTGCATGTAAGCACCATTTTAATATTAGCCTGGGTTTTACCCGCTCTTTTCCTTCTGAGTTCCTGCATCCTCCGCCACAATAAAGCCGCGGATAAGCTTGACAAGGAAATGGACAACCTTTCCTGGTACATAAATTCCAAAATACTCGGAGAACTGAAAGGGGACATAAGCGAATTAAGAAATAAAAACAATGAAGCGAACGTCAATATTGATGTTTTTGAAAAAAAAATACAGCATTTCAAGCTGCAGGCGGATAATCTGGAAAATGAATACCGCCACCTGTCACTAAAAATGAAAGAGGCGGGGCATGGCGGGAACGACCTGGAACAACTCAAATCCATAAGGCGGGAAATCATGGAGCTTGAGGAAGAACTCAACCAGATGAAAAATGGAAAGGACATAAGGATTTGGCGGCAGTAAGCGGTTATGAAAAATTTTGAAACTCCAATACAGATAAAATACGACTGCCGGTTTTTTATCGGCGAAAAACCATGCAAGGCCAAAAGGTTTTGCGATGGCTGCCATGAGTATGATCCCATGGGCTTCAGGATTTTGATTATCAAGTTAGGGGCCATGGGAGATGTCTTGCGGACCACTCCTATATTGGCCGCGCTAAGGGAAAAATACAAAAAGTGCCATATCACGTGGATGGTTGAAGAAGGCTCCCTGGCCTTGCTGAAACACAACCCCTATATTGACAGGATTTTACCCTACCGCTTGGATTCCGCCCTGAGGCTGCTGGTGGAGCAATACGACCTTCTCATCAGTCTGGAAAAAATCGATTCGGCCACCTCGCTGGCGGAACTGGCCAGGGCGCGGGAAAAACTGGGGTTCGGCATGACCCCTCAAGGGACTCTTCGCGTTTTTAACCCTGAAAGCCTTTACGCCCTGAGGCTTGGAATGGACGACCGCTTGAAATTTCTTGATAATGAAAAAAGCTATCCACGCATAATCTTCGAGGCGCTCAAGCTTCCCTACAAAGGGGAGGAATATTCTCTTTACCTCGATCCCCTGGACGAAAAATTCGCGGCCAATCTCCTTGCCGGCCATGGCCTTGACTCACGAAAACCCATAGTAGGCATAGCCCCAGGCGCCGGGCATGTTTTCGCAAACAAGGGATGGACCGTTTCAGGTTATATCAAGCTTATAAACAGGATTTCAGACAATCTGGATGCTCATGTGCTGCTCCTGGGCGGGGAAAGGGAAAAGGAAGCAAACAGCGTTATACGGGAAGGTTTGAAAAACAGGATAGCGGATATAGGCTGCGATTATCCCTTGAGCCGCTTCATGGGCATTGTCGGCCAGTGCGACATGTTGATCTGCGGCGACACCCTTCCCATGCACATAGCGATCGCCTTGAAAAAACAGGTCCTGGCTATATTCGGTCCCACTTGCCACCAGGAAATCGACCTTTTCGGAAGAGGGGAAAAGATAATCACCGCCAAGGAATGCGCCCCGTGCTACAAGGGCAGATGCGATATCAAGGACAATTGCATGGAACTGATTTCATTGGACGAGGTGTATGAAGCAGCGAAAAGATTGGTAGCGGTTTGCAAGTAGCTTCAGCGGCCCACTTGCCTTTGCCGTGAACGAAGGAGCCACGAGCAATCCGGCTAAATCCCGCCCAAGTTATATGGTCATGGCAAAATTTCCCCCTAAATTTTCACGGTTCAAATTTTGTGTCTGACTATTCTTATTTTGGCACTCTTTTATCTAGCCTCAAATAAGATTAAAATATCCTCTTGCTGAGGGGATGCATTATTTCAACATACTCTTTAAATCCGTGTTGACATGCTTTAGAAAAAATATCTGGATTGGTTAGAAAAAGATTTAGCTACTTTTTTTAACAAGAAAGCGCAAATTTTTCTTTTTGGCACAAGCATTAAACGAGATGATTTTTCCGATGTTGATGTTGGAATTTCAGGAGATATTGCCGAAAGTGAATCGAACGCTTGAATATGTTGACATTCCTCTGTGGGAAATATTTGAAATCGAGGCCCCGGAAGAAAAAGAATAACTTCTAATCGGAGCAAGATTCCATCCCTTATTTTAGTTGGGACCGGGAATTTACCACCTGTACTACAAATCTATAAAACTTTGTTTTTTTAGCAAAGTTTTTTCCAGATAGTGTCAACAATTTTGTGTAAATTCTCTTTCTTTTAATTGCTTAAAGAAAGGGAGGTTTGCATTCACCTTTCCAACTGGATTTGCTCTCCAAACCAGTTCCATCTTGAGGGATATAAAGGCCAGGAGTCTGTAACAACTGTTTTCTCCGGCCAGTATCTCCATGGGTTTGGTTCTTCGTTTAAACTCCTTATTCAGCCTTTCAATGATATTGGTGGTCCTTAAGGATATCCATTC
>JACRGO010000211.1 GCA_016212295.1 Nitrospinota bacterium
ATATCCTATTGAAAGGACGCCACCGCCTATGAATTCCCCTCTTGAGAGGGGTGGCCGAAGGCCGGGGTGTGTCAGCGGGCTTTTTATACCAATCGCATGTTTGCCTTTCGGGGCAAACTTTTTTTTCAAGACAGCTTCTAAGTAGACATGAGCCGCTCTTGCATCCGGCCTGATAGCCAACGCTTTTTAAAAAAATGCCTTAAATTTTCTCAATAAAATGGGGCATTTCAACATGTTTACTTATTTTTTGCGTTTACTATCCGCTTCTTTGCCTGAAAAATTATGGCACTTTTTAAAAAGCGATTACTATAGCAGAGAAGAGGAAAACGACGAAGCTATTCAAGGAGAAAAAAATGAGTGAGAAGTCCAGTGAAAAAAACAATAAGTCCTTCAGCCAGTATCTCCTGGATGAAGGGCTTATCAACAAGGAACAGTTGGAAAAGGCCTTGGCCATACAGAACAAGGACAGGCTTTTGGGGACCCTGGCCATGGAACTGGGGGTGCTGTCCGGGGAAGACATTCTCAGAATAAATGGCTATCAGGAAGCCAACAACGTTCCATTCGGGGAGGCGGCCATTTCGTTGGGGCTCCTCACCAGCAATCAGTTAAAATACCTTCTCGACGTCCGGCTTCGGAGAAAAACCAGGATCGGGGACATCCTGGTAAATGAGGGGTCCCTTTCAAAAGAGGACCTCTACAACGCGCTGATGCGTTTTGAAAAAAACCGGCACAAGTTGAAAAAAATCCTGGTTTGCGACTCATCCCATTTAGTTAATATCCTGTTGAGGGATATCCTGAAAAAATACCAGTACGAGGTAAGCTCCACTGAAAATCCGGTTGAGGCAATGCAAATCGCCATCAGGGAAAGGCCCAACCTTTTGATCATCAGCCAGGTATTCGAGGGGACGTCCGGCCTGGATGTGTCGTCCAATCTCCTCTCCAGGCAGGATATGTCGGACCTGAACATAATTTTCATGGCGCAGAACATAGAAAAAAATCTTGTGGAAGAGGCATTCGAGGCGGGCGTCCACCATTTCCTTAAAAAGCCCATAGAAGAATATGAACTACTGAACATAATTTACAACATTGAACAAAAGGAGCAGATACAAAAGAAGGAGAAAATTCTTATAACTGAAGACAGCGAACTGATCCGCCAGGTAATAGCGCGGGAGCTGAAGCAGCGCGGTTACAATATCCTGCAGGCGGCCAATGGCGAGGACTGCCTCTCGATCGCGAGGGCCGAAAAGCCTGACCTTATCACCCTTGACATCATCATGCCCGGGATCGACGGATACGAGACCTGCAAAAGACTGAGGGATGACCCAGTGACCCACGATATCCCGGTGATCATGATAACCTCGCGGGAAAGCCAGGAAGAGAGGCTGAAAGGCTTCGAGGCGGGCGCGGTGGAATACTTCATCAAGCCCTTTGTCCCGAACCAATTGGCCAATTTCATAAAGGTACTCTTCGAAACCAAGAAGGCCCGGCGAAAAGAGAAGGCATTGGTCGTGGAGGACACAAAGACCACCTTGCACATCATTAAACACATCCTGGAAAAACAGGGAATAGAGGCCATCACCGCCGAAAACGGGAAAGTGGCTTTGGATTTGCTGAAGCGCGTCGTCCCGGACATTATCCTGGCCGATATTTACATGCCCGTTATGGACGGGTTCAGGGTCTGCCATGAGGTCAAGAAATCTCCGGCCACAAACCACATCCCATTCATTTTCCTTACCAGCTCCGGGAAAAAGGACGATATATTGAAGGGCCTGGCCCTGGGCGCGAACGATTACCTGACAAAACCCTTTGACGAGGACGAGCTGCTGGCGAGGGTCAACAATTTGTTGACCAGCAAAAGACTGTACGAGGAGATGAAATCATTGAACAGCCAGTTGGAAAGACAAAATGACGCGCTGGAAAAACTCCACAGGGAAAAAGAGACTTTCTACTCCATCCTGACCCACGATCTGCGCTCGCCCCTTACCTCTGTTTTGGGTTTCTCCAATATGTTAATAAAGGACCACGAAAACACCTTACATGAATCGGTCCTGGCCGCGTTAAAAATTATAAAGTCCGCGGCGGAAAGGCAACTTGGCATAATTGAAGACGCCCTTGAAATATTCCAGTTTGAAAAGGTAAAACAGATCGATATGGAAAAGGGGGATTTGGGGGCCGTGGCGCATGACGTCATAGAGACCCATCTGCATGAAATGCATGAAAAAAAAATAAAAATAACAGTCAACGGCAGGCCTTTTTCGCCAAAGGACCGCGCTTCACTTGTCTGCTCCTTCAACCGCTCCAAAATCAGCAGGGTCCTTGAAAATCTTATCGGCAATGCCTTGAAATACGCCCAAAAAAACATAGATGTTTCCTATGAAGCGAAGGAGAGCTTCGTGGAGGTCCGCGTCCGCGACGACGGCAAGGGGATGCCGGAAAAATACGTGGACAAGGTTTTCGAGGATTTTTTCCAGATACCCGGGAGCGAGAAGGGGACAGGACTTGGGCTGAGCAGCGCGAAGAGGATCGTAGCGGCCCACATGGGAAGGATATGGGTCGACCCGTCCCCAGGCCGTTGCGCCTTCCATTTCACCCTGCCGCTTTAACCCAGTCCCGCCAACGCCAAGAACCTATTGGCCGAAATTTTAAAGAATTTCCCCTCTTCCTCGCAAATTTTTATTTAGAAAGTTTTTTCCTGTCTTCCTGATATAAGAAGGACCGGTCACATTACATCCTTATATCCTTATATCCTTTTTCCCACTTCATGGAATTGCTGGATAACTCCGCTGCCTTGGACCATATTTCCCCCTTTTGGGATTCCGCGAGCTTTTTTAAGAAAGGCTCGGCGGACGCGTCTTCATTTAATTTCGCGTAGCTTTCGCCGATAAAATATTTCGCGTAGACATTCCTTGGTTCCTGTTCAAATTTTTCAACCGCGTCCTTATACGCCTTCACTGCGTTTTCAAATTCACCGTTCATATAGTAACAGTCCCCGATCTCATAAAAACTATCCTTGTAAAAAGCCGGGACGGGCTGCGCCGGGTCTTCCGGCCTGAATGACTTGATGGAATTCTGGAAAGCCGTGATCGCTTCCGGAAACTTCTTTTGCATTTTGAGGGCAATTCCAAGGCGCGCGAAAAAATAAGATTGGTCGGCGGCCTTTGGAAATCTTTTTATGTAATCCGAATATTGCCTTTCCGCTTCCAGGAATTTCTTTTGCTGGAAAAAGACGTCACCCAGCATGGATATGGCCTTGGAAAGATAGCTGCTTTGTGGAAACTCCGTTATAAAACGGACCAGTGCGTTTTCCGCTGCTTCATAATTTCCCTTTTTGGTTTGAATGGAGCCTAATTGGATTACAATGGCGTCATTATATTCGCCCTTATCATCCAAATCCCGGATTTTTTGATAATATTTTACAGCCGTTTCGTAAAGTCCCGCCTTTTGGTACACGTCCGCCAGCAAATACAGGACTTGCATATTTTTTATATCCTTCAAATAGGGCTCAAGATTTTCATGATAGGCCGCCAGCAGAGGCATGAATCCATCCTGTCCGTAATAGGCCAGCACCATATCGTAAAAGGAATTTTCTATCATGCCCTTGACCTCCTTGGACTGGGCGGTTTCCGGAAATTTGTCGTGGATCTTCCTGAAGATCGAAATGGCGTTGAAAAATTCCTTCTTTTTCGACAAGGCCGCTCCTTCATGAAGAAGGGCGTATGCAACTGATTTGGGGTCATCCGGATATTTTCTCGAAATTTCCTGGAAGGTTTTTATAGGATCATAATATGCCTGGTAGGTATCGAATATTTTCTTTTTCGGGGTGTAGTCGGGTTTGGCAACCCCGGCTTCCGCTATCCGCATCCGGCCGTATTGGGCCTCCGGGGTTTCCGGGTTCCTTGTGGCGGTTTCCGAGAACACCTTCATGCCGGCCTCTTCTTTTCCCTCGGCGAAGTAGGTGTCGCCCAGTATAGGCATGGCCTTTATTGAAAGCTCAAAGTTTGGATATAGATTTACGAGGGTGAAAAATTGTTTCCTGGCCTCCACAAAGTCCTTTTTGGCGTAATAAAGTTTTCCCATGTTGTAAATAATATGGGGGTGGGTCTTGGAATAGGTGGGCCACCTCTTGGACGCCTCCAGGTAAACATTTAATGCCTGCTCATGGCTATTAGTGTCGTAAAGATAATCCGCTATGGAAAAAGACGCTGTTTTTGCCTCGGCGCTGTATGGCGAGAGCAGTATAACCTCTTTGTACAAATCGTACGCCTTTTTATAATCCAGGGAAGAATAATACATATTCGCCTTCAACAACTTGGCCTGCAATCCATACCGCTTATTTCCATAGAGATCAAGGATTTCATCCACGGAGGCCATGGCTTCCAGGTTCAGGCCGGCGGAAAAATACATCTTCGCCAGTTTAAAAAGCGCGGCCTCCTTGTTGGGTGAGCGGGGATAATTACGAAGGGCGGCCCTGAAATCATGGACCGCGGCAGCGTAATCAGGCTTGTTTTCATCCACGAGGGAGAACTGGCAATCCGCCATTAGATAGGAGGCGTTTTCGGCGTATTGGCTCTCCGGGAACTTTTTGACGAATTCCTGGAATTTCAGATAGGCTTCGGCGTATTTTGTTTCCTGGAATAATTTCAAACCCTCCACGTAAAGGTCCTTGCCGGTGTTCTTTCTTTCGATTTCCTGGAGGATTTGGTCCCTTTTCGCGATCTCTTCCGGAGAAAGTTTTTCTTCCTCCCTGGCGGCCTGCTGGGCCGGTTCAGGCTGGGCGGCCGTCTGGACCGTTTCCTTTTGGGCTTCGGTTTGGACCTCAGCGGTTACAACAGGGGGTTCAGGATTTTCCTCCAGTTCCGGAAAACTTTTCCTCTTTAAGACCGCCTCAGGGGAATCTTTCGCCGCTCCGTTTTTTTTTTCTATATCGAGGACAAGGCGCGGAGGACCTTCCAGAGAGAGGTGGTAGATGCTGTTTTTGGGGTACTGAAGCAAGACCGTGATGAGCAATTCTCCGGTTTCCTTTGATTCATTAAGCGTGACCCCCTTTATCCTGGCGTCAGTGATTTTGCGTTTGGAAAAGTCTTCCGGTATGGTGGCGCCCGGGATGCGGAGAAGGACATGCTGGTTTTTGAAATCAGGAGTCAGGGTATAGGTAAAGCCCTTCTTCATTTCAAAAATAAGCCTGGAAAAGGTGGGATGCGGGGCGAACCTGATGTTCCTGATCTGGTTTTCCCGTGTCCCGACGGCTTCAACCATTAAAAACCAAAGGAGGAAGGCCAGGATTACCCCGAAAAGCGCTATATTTTTGGGGAGACCTTTTTTGCTTATTCCTGAAATACCCATGAACACACGCACCTATAAGAAAATATTCAACAACTATCAAGCAAGTTTCATGCCTTTTGCATAACACGGCTTCCCGGCGCTAATATAAATATATCCCATTATGGTCTTTTAGCAAGTAGCCGGCGGCACTGCGCGTGTTAATGCGTCAAATTTATGGCTAAACTTGACTCCCCTCTGTAAATACGCTTAAATAGTTTTTACAGGGTATTGAAAGCTTTTGGAGCAGGAGAGATGGCCGAGTCCGGTTTAAGGCGATAGACTCGAAATCTATTGAGCGGGTAACTGCTCCGGGGGTTCGAATCCCTCTCTCTCCGCCAAGGAATTAAAAAAGGGAAAGCAAACCCCCAAATAACAAATAGCAAATAAATTACAAATTACAATTACTGAATGTCCAAAATAACTCCATTTCCTTGTTTGTCATTTGTAATTTTGGTTATTGAGATTTATTTGTTATTTGACAATTGAGATTTGGAGTTTCATAAAACTTTGTTTTTTTAGCAAAGTTTTCTAATTGCCTAAGTTCTATTTAAAAAGGCATGAATCTGATTTGTGGAGAGATGGCCGAGTTGGCTGAAGGTGCACGCCTGGAAAGCGTGTGTAGGTGACCCCTACCGGGGGTTCGAATCCCCCTCTCTCCGCCATTTTTTGATATTGGGGCTGGGTCTCACGCAACGGGCGTTTACGAACCTCGTCAGGTCCGGAAGGAAGCAGCGATAAGTAAATTAACCCGGGTGCCGTGAGGAAACCCAGCCTCTTTTTATTTGGAGGATGCAGGATGGAAACCAAATGGCTGCAAACTTTTTTCAAGGACGTACCACCAATTGCAATGAGGGAGCCCCTGGCGGAAATACTTGGCGCCATGCCGGAAGGAGGGGTAGTTTACTATACATACGAAGACGCCATTAAGGTGTCTGGACACGCCTGCGCCTCCGTCTCTCTGGCATATAAGGCCACGGAACTCGGCCTCAAGGCCCTTTACGGGAATGACGTTCCTGTGCGTGGAGCGGTTGAGGTGGCCTTTTCTGGCAGCGGGACGCATGGCGCAAACGGCCCTATAGGCCAGGTCATTTCCTTTCTCACGGGAGCGGCCATGGAGTACGGATTTCATGGCCTCATGGGAGATTACGCAAGGGCGGACAAATTTCACTTCGACGAAAAAATGGAAATCCCCCCAGGCGCGGGCTTCCGCGTGATTTTTAAAAGGGACGATAACGGAAAGATGGTGGAGGTGTTGCCCTGTCCTTCCAGGATACCGCTTGAACCGGAGGACCTGGAAGGGTCCAAGTGCATGCCATTGGTGCTACAAGGGGTAGCAACGAAGGAGCAAAAAGAGAAGTTTTTCCGTTATTGGCAGGGAAAGAACAAAAAGATTCTAATGGATGCTACTGAAGGGCTTTTCCAAGTGAGGGAAATAAGCGATTACAGGTTTTACTGACTATAAAAAATGGTAACACTTTAGCCTTTTGAAAAAGTCTGTTTTAGAAAAGGAGGAACCACGAATGGACACGAATGAACACTAATTATTTTTAGTAGTTTTATAAAATTCGTGTCAATTCGTGTCAATTCGTGGTTCAGGTTGCCTTTTTTCAAACAGCTAAAATGCTACAAAAAATGAAATTAGGCATTTTGCTTACATCAGGACCCTTTTCTCCAGACGCCCATACCGCCATCCAACTCGCCAGGGCGGCCTTGGAGCAAAACATCGAGGTGGAAATGTTTTTAATGATGGACGCGGTTTATCACGTGAACGGAGACAGACTCGATGGGATGATTAAATCAGGCGTGAAGATAACGCTGTGCGCCCACAACGCAGGGGAAAGAGGCGTCCCCCAACGGGAAGGCTATAATTTCGGGAGCCAGTATGATTTGGCCCAGTTGACAGCTAAAGCTGACAAGATGATCACGTTATGAGCGAAAGGAAAAAAAAACCAGTGGGAGTTTTGCTTGCAAACAGCCCCTTTGAAAGCTACAAATTCCAGGAAAGATTGAGGATGGCCGTGGGTCTCACGCTTGGGAAAAATTCCGTCCGTGTCTTTTTTTCAGGTGATGGGGTTTTTTCTCTTTTGAAAAGCGATCCCCAGAAATTCGGTATGCCTCCCATGGCGAAGCATATCGAAACCCTGGCCATGCTGAAATGCCCGATTTTTGTCCTGGAGGAATCCCTTTCTCAAAGAGACATTGCGCGGGAAGCCATCGCCCACCCGATAAAAGCCTTGCCACAAGACTTTTTTTATAGAGAATTAAGCGCCTGCGAGGTTTTGATTTGTGGATAGTCAAATACCGAGATGCTAAATGCAGAAGAGGAAAAAACTGAACGTCCAACATCGAACGTCCAACATCGAAGTAAAAAAAATTCATTTTATGTTTTAAATCCTTTCTTCCTTTTTCGACGTTCGACGTTAAATGTTGGATATTCGATGTTCAATTCTTTAAAGTCCGCCCGAAGGGCGATAATTTAAAAAAAGTGAAGTTATCTTTCAGGCAAAGAAGGGAATATAAATACAAAAAATAAGCGGCCCAGTTTCATTTTTTCTCCACCGGATAGCCCCGCTTGTTCCATTCCGTCATTCCCCCAGCCATGTTTTCCACATTGGAATACCCATTTTTTGACAGGATGTCTGAGGCGCGGGAACTTCTTCCGCCCGCCGCGCAATAAACCAGGATGTTTTTTCCCTTGAAAGAGGAAAGTTCTTCCATTCGCCTATCAATTTCTTGCATTGGAAGCAATTTGCTTCCCTGGATATGGCCTAAGTCCCCGTTGTATTCCTCCTGGGTCCTCACGTCAAGAATCAAATCGTACTTTTTGTTCTCGATGTTTTTTTTCGCCTCCGCCACATCAATGTCCTTTACCTCCGCCGAAAAAGCGATAAAGGGAAAGCAAAGCATTCGCAAGGAAAAAAAAGCAATATTTTTTTTGCGCATGGCAATCTCCTTGATTATTTGTCCAGGCGGGGAACAGGTCCGGCGTTTTTTGTTATAACGGCATGCGCCTTCTTCAAGACCGCCTCTGACTGCAGCCCCTTTGGAACAAAAATCCTGAAATATTGTGAAATTTTTGATACGTCCTTTATATAATGCTCCTTTATTAAATCACAGACCTTTTGAAGGCCTTCATTGGGGTCCTTAAAATTTTCATAAAACAGCTCTCCCCACGTGCTCAGATAAATTACAGCGACGGATTCCACTTCCCACTTCGTTCTCTGGCTAAAAAAATTTATAACGATGTACACCTTTTTCTTTTTATCGCTCGATAATAAGTCTTCATTTTTCAGGGTGGATATCTTGAAATCAGGGAAAAAATCAAAAAGGTCCTTCACCATCGCCTGAATATCCGCAAGAACCACCTCTGTTGGATTCGGGGTAAGATACAGGTGGGTTTTAAGATCGCAAATCTTGTTATAGACCATCCAAATAATAAGGCTGATGAGGTCACTATCTTTTTTAAGCAATTTGTTGCTTACATCCGTCTTATCTATGTTGGCTCTCACGAGTTGGCCCCGGTAAAGGTTCCATACGATCCGCCTTGATTTGTCAAACGATGTATGGAAAGTCAGGTCGTCCTGAATGAGCCCCTCATCAAACGCCTTTCTCAGATTTTCCACTTTATTTGGTTTTTTCGAATAGAAGGTAAAGAGCTTGCGTCCGAGGATGGTGAGGTCCTTCTCGGTAATGATCTGCTCGCCGGAAGATTCTTCCTTCAGCCTGTCGGCAAGGCTTTGGTAGGTTTTGACCATATAGTTATGCACTTCGTTTCCGAGCTGCAAAACTTTATCGAAGCTCCACTCCTTATAGCTGTTCAGGTCCATCAACTTACCCTGGTTCCAGCCCCACTTTTGAATATAGTTCAGGACGGCCTTTTCCTTGAAATTCATGCTTTCCTTTTGCAAGTTGTTGAGGTCCATTTTCACCCCTATTTTGATATAAAAACACTTGCAGATGAGGTCGAGCACGTCCTCTTTTCCCACGTTTTTGTAGTAATTCAAGATGTGATTGAACATCATCATGTAGGGATCGTAAGGTCCGCCCTCGGCGCTGAAGACCTTTTTCTTCAGTTCCGTGCAAAGAAGAACCGGGCTTCCGTTCCCACCGCCGATATATCCTTCCAGCATCCCCATTTTAAGGACGGATTTAAATGGGGAATCCATGGCCTTGTTCATTTGCCAAAGGGCGGCGCCGAAGAATTCCTCATAGGAGATCTCGTGAAGATTGCCTAGGTCTATAAAACCGTCCTTCCCTAAACGCTCATCGGTGGGTATCAGGGCCTTGAGTTTGTTATATTCCTCGTCATTGGTCCCAGGGGGAATGATCCACCAAACCGGCACCTTGCCTACCAGCAGTATCATGGTCCTGTAAAACTCTTCCTTGAGAAGTTTTGCCTGGGAGGAGCCGGCGCTTTCCTTGTCGCTCTCTCCGAAGTTATTGTCCTGGACTTTTTTTATGTCGGTCGGAAAAAAATGGGTCTCGACGTCGTATTCCTTGTCCGCCCATTCCTCCACGAGTTTCAACTTTTCCATGAATCTCTCCATCCAGGCCGGCTTGAAGGCGTCTTCATTTATGCAGACCCAAAAATCGAAATCCGATTTATTGGTCTGGGCTATGCTCCCGATGCTCCCCATCAGAAGCAAGGAGCGAATGAACTGGCGCTTGGGCATCAGCGCATTCGGGTTGTCCAAAAGGGGCCTTGCGTCAGGGAAGAGAGAGGCAAGGGCCTCTTGCGTGTTCGGGGTCAACCGGAATTGATTGATGCCGCAGGGAGTCGCCGGGTTGTCCACGAACCCTGGAAAAGCCTTATGGTTCACGTGAAGCAAAAAAGGGAGGGCGCGAAGGACCATGGCGGTCCTTTTAGGCATGAAACTGAAGGCCCGTTTAAGGCGGTGCTTGTTATATTCGAGAAAAATATCCTTGTTCTTTATAAGGGTTTCTATCATGGAAGCTTTGTTTTGAGAGAAGATTTAAGATAAAACGAATGACCCAAAAAAATGAGGGTGGAAGGGTTTAAAAGAGCTATAAATTTAATAGTATAGGAATTTCCACGTTTAATCTTTTAAAATCAAATAGATATATGAAGCACACCCCCCTTGATCCCCCCTTGCCAGGGGGATAGGGGTATGTCAATTCCTTAGAAGCTGTCTTGGAAAAATGTTTATACTGAGGCATGAATAAGAAGCCCCTTAACACACCCCGGCCTTCGGCCACCCCTCTCAAGAGGGGAATTTTTTAAAAACAAATTTTCAGACGCCGCTGACAACTCAAATTTCTGAACGTAACAATATAATGGCCTGTTGAAAAGGCGCCGTCATATATAAATTC
>JACRGO010000212.1 GCA_016212295.1 Nitrospinota bacterium
AATATCATAACGGCCTGTAAAATAGCCATGCCTGTAAATGAGCATAAGCATGGAAGGTGAAATTTTTACAATTTTTTTATCCAATAAAAAAGAATACCTTGTTGATTTAAAAGACTTTTTCTTATTTATGCGTAGGCTCTTTAGTTTTGCATTACAATCTGTTTAAGGCGGCATAATCTGAAATTCAAAATATCTTTTGTGCCAAAAGGCCGTTTTTTATTTATAAGAGGGTGCGCATGGACAGTGAGTTAATAAAAATAATCGAGCAAAATTTGGCCGTTATCAAGGACTTCTTGCTGTTTCAAAACATCCCCCCCAGGGACGTGGTGAATATCCTCGCCAATTTCCAGAAGTGCGAGCATTCCGAGGGGGACATTTTCTTTAATGAAGGGGAAGACAGCCATAGCATGCATATAGTCCTGAAAGGCACGGTGAACATCATCAACAAGAACAAGCGGATATGCGCCCTGGAGTCCCCTTCCCTCATCGGCGAAATGGGCCTTTTCACGGGGATGCCGAGGAACGCCACGGCGGTGGCCGCGGAAGACGATACCCTGAGCCTGAGAATAACCAGCGCGGAGTTGAATGGCTTGCTCGATAAAGACCCCCAACTCCTTTCCAAGATTTACCGCAATATTATTTTATGCCTGAGGAACAAAATAAATAACGACAACCAGCAAATCCTCAGCCTCCTCGATGAAGCGAAAAAAAACCACCGGGAAATCCTGGAACTAAAGGCCCGCGCTGATGGGAAGACCCTCCCCCAGGAAGAAATCGCGGATGGTTCCGGAACAGGCACGGTCCCTGTCGTGGAACGGTTGATGGGCAATAAAAGAAAATTCATACGGGTGATCATCTCCCAGCCCAGTTTTTGTTATGCCAAGGTGGATGACCATAAATTAAACATCAAGGATATTTCCACTGGAGGGGTCTGCGTGGATTTAACGGACTTGCCTAGGGAGATCAGGGCCGGGTTCACGGAAGGACGCGCAGTGGCGGGTAAAATTTTTCTCAAATACCAGGGGATTTTCCAGTTTACCGGAGAGGTCATAAACCTTTTTCCGAACCTGTGCGGGATTGAGTTTCGCAACATGGCCCCTCCCTTTAAAAAGGCCATAGAGAAGATGGTTGACACCTTCCAGAGGCTTGGGCAAATAGTATGATAGAGGGGCGCTTGAATGGATTGCATCCCGGCATCCGATAAAAAGGGTGCTTCAAATGATTCGGACCCTGGCTGCCAGGAGCCGCACACAGGCGCCTTCGGGGGGCTACTCATCCTGGCCCTTGCCGCGGCCTACGCCATGTTCAAGGCCAATATTCAGAGGAACGGAGGCCCGCCCGCCAATGATTGGCTCCCCCTTCCCATCTTCACCGCTGAATTCCATAACATAAACCGCGATTACTTCGATATCGTGATGATAGTGGCCATGGGGCTGGTCTTCATGATCGCATGGGAGTTCCGCGCGTCCAAAACAAGCAGGGCAATGACAGCGGCGATAGCCCTGGCGCTTGTGGCCGTTGAGTGGATGACGGCGCACGGGGCTAAGTTTTTTTTTGCGGCGCCGGTCCATCGCTTCGCAGAATGGGACTGGACCGCCTTCGAGGTCCCGCTCGCGATCGCCTGCGGCGCTTTCGCGCTCCATTTCGCGGTTGACGTAGCCCGTAAAAATGGCTCGCTCAATCCCGCGCCGTTTTACTGGGCCTTGAAAACGGGTTTTTTCCGATGGCTCTCCGGACTAGTTTTCTTCTCAATTGCCATGCCGCTTTTTTGCAGGCATCCTTTTTATACATCCCAGTATTACGAAAACTGGCGCATAACGGTTTCGTATCTTTACCTTGTCTACCTCTTTCTCGGCCTCCCTTATTCCGTATTGACGAATCTTTTGAGGCCGCGCCGCGTGGAGGACAGGCAAGACCCTTGCTTCACGCTCATGCTCATATTCCGAGCAGTTTTCCGGCTCATGGCCTGCCGCCGCGCGGCCAGGGCCAGGCTTCAGGCCGCGCTTAAAAACGGCCAAACCAGGACCGCGCTGCTGGACCTTGTAGTCAAGATTTTCTTCCTTCCAATAATGACCACCTTCCTGTTCATTGAGTGCGGCGGTTTTTTTTCGAGTTTCCCGGCGCTGCTGAAAACCGCTGGAGATTTTTATTTGAAATCTGGACAGCCCGGCGGCGTCCCGTTTGCCCAGCCCTTCAATCTCTTCTACTCCAGCGCATATCACGCCATATTCATAATTGACGTGGGGCTAAGCATTATCGGCTATGCCTGCTCTTCACGATGGCTTGGCAACAAGAGCAGGAGCGTTGACCCTTATTTCACCGGGTGGCTGGCCGCGCTGATATGCTATCCGCCGTTCAACGGAATCACCAGCAACTATCTGCCTTACAACCAGGCCTTCGGAGGCGAGCCTTACACGGTCCTGCTAGCCGGCCTTATAGGCGGCGCCGCGGGGACCGAGGCCGCGTTGAGCGCCATTGACACGGCCCTGAAAATAATGACGCTTTTCGCGTTCTCCATATACGTGTGGGCCACCATGGCCTTCGGGCTCAGGTTTTCAAATCTCACGCACAGGGGCATTATATCGCGAGGCCCTTACGCCTATATAAGACATCCTGCATTCGTGGCCAAGAATATCGCTTGGTGGACGGAAAACCTTCGCAACTTCTCCAGCCCTTGGCAATTCGTATTTCTCGCGGTCTGGAACTATATTTATTATCTGCGGGCCGTGACCGAGGAGCGCCACCTGGGCATGGATCCGCGTTATATCGAATACATGAACAGGGTAAAGAGCAGGTTCATACCAGGGGTGTTCAGCGATATCCCTTCTTTAATAGAACACAGCCGACACACGCCGGAGCCCAAAAAATCTAAGGAACGAAATTCCAGATTTCAAATAAACTCAAAATTCCAATAACAAAATCATAATCCGAGAAAGACGTGGTAAAGCATGAATGTGTGAGGCTTTAGGCTATGACTTGTTTCCTGGACAATTTGTCTATTTGAAACCAGAGGGCATGGCGTCATTTTGATATTCGGGCTTAAGCAAAGCAAATCGCGGTCCTTTTCCACGGCATTTGCGATGGAATCGATGATTCCGGCCAAATTGTGAAAGGTAAAAATTGAAGGCCTTTATTACGGCGTAAATCTTCAACAAAACGTCTGGTGATAGGGACTTCAAGGTCCAAAGGGGCGGGTTTCCTGAAATTTTTCCAGGAATTTGCCACTAATTCGAGGATTTCCGGAACAAGATGATCGGGAAATAAATCAGACCACAGACCCGGATGCCCCTGGACTGACACTTAATTGTCCCTCCCGGCGGAAAGAATTGCCGCGGCTATCTCATCGGCATCGTTGAGGGCAGCCGACCGGGTCCAGTGCCTTAATGCAAGTGGTTTGACGATATGCAATTCATTTTTTTCAAAAACTTTTAGTCCCCGTAGATAAGAAAATCTTCCCTTTTCTTCAGGAAGGGTTTTGGTTATTCTTTTTAAAGAGGATTGCAGTGCGTCTGATGTCGTATTTTCCGAGTAGGGTTTAATGCTATCTGACTTACGAAGAGTAACGATTCCCAAGCCTATAGAGGTGGAAATTTTTGCTTCACCGCTTACCTTGAACTTGCTCCTTTTCCCCCAGGAGTTCAATACTTCGCAAAGCAAATCCACATAGGTTTTTCTATTTTCAAAAGTTGCGGGTTTTAGAGTTGGAATATTGCCCTTAACCGAATGAGGGGTGGAACTCGGTTCTAAAATATTTACCGTGTCCTCAATCAACATTTTTTCTTGTTCCGATATTTCATAATAATCATAGATCAAGGGTTCAATAATGCCTTGGGTTTCTTTTATTGAATTTTTCCGTTCCAGGAAGTTTCCTTGAATGTCCTCTTTCAGTCTCTCAAAGCAATCCGCCACTTGCTTTACAATTTGTTCGGATTTTGAAGGGTCCGGCGTGGATTCAGGAAGTGGGAAGGGTAAGCGCAATAATTCAAAGAAATGCACCTTGTCTCTTTCGATTCCCCAGTTGGCGGAAGTGTGGAAAAGAAAATATTTTGAAAGATTTGACTTTAATACCGCTGCCAAGAACTTTAGTAAATCTTCATCTTTTTTAGGACCACAGATTGACTGGAGAGAGTCCTGAAATAAAATATCAAAATCCACGTAGGCAAACTTGGAAAACCCTTGATTTGCCAAAACCATTGGCCCTTGAAATAATTTAGGGTCCCTCGGTCTATGTAAAACTGGGAAGCTATCCCTAATTTCATAACAGTCACTTTTTAAAAGTATAAGGTTTATTAGTTTGCTTTTTGCGTTTATAAAAAGATGGTTTGGCTTCCACCATGGTTTTTGGGGAGTAACGCTTGTACCTTTTGTGTCTGGTTGAACCCCCTGGCCTTTAATCCATCTTTTCCCTTCGTTAAGAGAGGCAACTATTTGGTTGAGAGGCGGATTTGCCTGAAGCCTATTTATGAACTGGGTATCTCTTAAGCTTCCCCAAAACGTCTTTTTCAAAATAGTGGGGGCGTTATCGTCCTTGGATTGTGAAGTCACCTCCGTCAGCATAATTTTTTTTTGGTCTTCAGCTAAAACGGTGACAATCCCTTTTCTGGGGTCGTGGCGGTCCACCTTGGGGACTTCATAATCAAACATATAATTTTTATCAACCGGCTTGACTGATTTATATTTGACTATCATTGCGGGGCAGGATGCGTTTTCAAAGAGAATAAAACGCATATCGGAAAGTTGTATGACCTTCTCAACGGTAAAACTGGAAAACCACCCCGCTTGAAATCGGAATGAAGGATGTGTGCCACCAGTCAATCTGGTCTTCACGTGGTTCCCTCCCATACGCCTTTTTGAAACACGTACTCCAAAGTTCCTCAACACCATCATCAAGATCGATATGGGTACCGCAGGATCTAATTTCGCCCTTCATGTTGTCGGAGACATGGAGATCAAGTCCGACAATCTGCTTATATATCCATACATCTTGGTTCATCTCGCACAGGCGATGCTCCTTTTTGTGGCCCTCGTACTTACCGACCTTGATGTTAACCACAGGATGGACCGTGACATCGGCGATTACATGTGAAACAAAGCCTATAAGCCAGGCGAATTGCTGGCGCCATTCATTGGCTTCCGGATTGGCGAGACGCGCATCATATCCGTGTGCGATGGCACTACGAACCAGCGTCAAATGCGTGTAGCCCCCTGCCATAACTACCATCTCCTATTAAAAACTTTCACCGTCAGCCACAAAACAGCATATGTAAAATTTTTTGACATAAGTATATCCATAGTTTTTTATTCTGTCAACAATTCATGTGTAAATTCTTTTTTTAAAAATTATTCACTCTTAATAAAAGTCAAGAGTGTAGCTCCAGTTTTCTCAAAGTAACGTGGTAACAGTTTAGCCCAAGTAAAATAAGAGTGCATCAAGGCATCAGCTTGAGTTCTGATATAGGGCAGCTTGGGCGGACATAATAAAGGCAATGAAAAGTTACCATGAAAACACATCACTAATTTAAAAGGAGAAAGAAAATGAAAAAAGGGCAACGAAAAATTCATGCAATCATATGAACAAAATGTTTAGTAAAAAGTTACGTTCCTTTGTCAATGTAAGTGCTGATTATACCGCGACGCCTAATGTTGAACGAGCCTGCGATGGAGTAGACTATTCAAACACAATTGCTTTCTTCGACAAGCTTAGTTCAATCGTAGGTATTCAATTTAAGCCCGCTCGTAAGAAAAAATAAATGGATTGAAAATCAGGGTTATCCATTAAAAGGGTGACCGTCAAGCGTAGCCCCCTTCTGTCTGCAAAAAGATAATCAAGGCCCACCTTAAATTTTTTTACAAAGTTTTTTCAGTTCAAGTTCTCCCTTCCACCGCCTTGAGAATACCCTTCAGGATGGCCCAGGGAGAGGGAGGGCAACCGTGGATGTAGACGTCCACGGGCAAGACCTCCCCTACCCCGCCCAGGGAGGCGTAACTCTTCCCGAAAATCCCGCCGTCATATCCGCAGTCCCCGACCGCAACCACCAGCTTTGGAGGGGGAGCGGCGGCGTATGTCCTCCTTAGCGCTATCTCCATGTTGATCGACACCGGCCCTGTAACCAGCAGCATATCAGCGAACCTGGGAGAGGCGGTGAAGTGAATTCCGAAGCGTTCGCAATCATAAAAGGAATTGTTGACCGCGTGGATCTCCAGCTCGCACCCGTTGCATGATCCGGCGTCCACCATCCTTATGGTAAGGCTTCGCTGGAAACGGCCCAGTATCGCGCTTTCCAACTGTTTCCCCACTACTTCGATCCGCTCCTCAACCTCTGACGGCAGGGGCTCGGTAACAATGCCGGTCCGGAATATCTGATGCAGGATTCTTAACATAATAAACCAAATTCAGGGTTTAAGGTTTAGGGTTTAAATTTGAAATCTCAAATCTGAAATCTGAAATTTTTATAGATCATGCCCTGAATAGGACTGGTTAAAGCTCTTGTTGCACAGGGGGAAGTCAGGGACCATGTTGCCCTTCGCCGCTTGCTCGAGTCCCAGCCAGTTGACTGATGACGGGTCGCGTACCATGCAACGGTTGATCTTGCCGTCCGGTCCGGCCTGTACCCACGTTATTATCTCGCCTCGCCAACCTTCCACGGCGGCAAACCCCTTCGCGTCCGGCAACGGCGCCGGACACGGAATTTCAATGCCGCCTTCCGGCAGACTCTTCACGATATCCTGTATGAAACAAATTGACTCGCGGATTTCCTCCACCCTCACCCACGCCCTGGCGTGCGCGTCGCCGGAATGAAGGACCGGGACCCTTGGGACCAGCTTGTGGTATGGGGGAAACGGTCTCCGCAAACGGGCGTCCATTTTTTGTCCGCTGGCCCGCGCTACAATCCCCACCACCCCGAATTCCTCCGCCTGGGCCGGAGAAAATACGCCTGTGTCATATAACCGGTCCCCAAGCGAGGGATGGTCGTCGTAAATCCTCACAAGCCTTTCAAATTCCCGTGAAAGCCCTTCCATCTCGGAAAGGATGGCGCGCCGCGCCTCGGAATCCATATCAGCCGATACGCCGCCAGGACGGACCTTGTCCATGAGGAGCCTGTGTCCGAAGAGGGCCTTGTTGGCCCTCAGCACAATCTCGCGCAAGCGTCCCATCTGATAATACATGAAGGCAAAGGCCACGTCGTTGCAGATGGCCCCGATGTCGCCCAAGTGATTGGCGATCCGTTCCCGCTCTAGAAAAAGCGCGCGGAGCCAAGAGGCCCGCTCCGGCGGCTCAAGGCCGGACGCCGACTCCACCGCCTGGGAATAGGCAAGCGCATGGGCAACGGTCGTGTCCCCTGAAATTCTTCCGGCAAGCCTCGCTCCTTCTTCCCACGAAAGCGACTCAAAGCACTTCTCGATCCCCTTATGCGCGTACCCAAGCCTTTCCTCCAGATTCAAAACAGCTTCCCCGACCGCCTGGAACCGGAAGTGTCCCGGCTCTATGATCCCGGCATGCACTGGTCCCACCGGGATTTCATACGCCCCCTCCCCTTTTGTCTTGATCCAGTGATATTCCCCGGACGCCCTTTGCAAAGGATGTGTCCCGTCAAAGGATTTCCGCAAGGGGTAGGCGTCCTTGGGCCAGTCCTCGAACTTGATCCAGGGGCGCGCATCCGGATGCCCTTCGGCTGTCAAGCCCATGAGACTCATTATCTGGCGCTCGAATCTCCATGCGGGTATGAATATCCGCGCCAGACTGGGGAAGAAGGCGGGGGCCTCTTTTTCGAGTTCCAGCCTGGCCAAAACGTACTCATTTCCAAGGCAAAACACGCAGCACAGGACAAAGCCACGGCCAAAGGGGGCCTCGTCAACTCCCCATTGCGCGGCCAGCCTGCCCTTTGCGGCCTTTATTGCCTGGGCCGCATGGATAAAACGTTCCCTGGAAATGGTGAAGGCGTCAATTCCACGCTGGGAGTTGTCCTTTAAGGCCCCTTCAATGATTAACAATTCTGAAAGTGTTTTCATATAAAAATAGTTCAACCACCTGAAAAGTTATCTCGCACAAAGCCACAAAGGCGCAAAGTTTCTTTCTCTGTGATCTCCGTGCCTTTGTGTGGGATATGCGTTGATTTTTTCATATCAAAAGCTCCACCGCCTTTTGGAACCATTGGTCCAGGAACCGGGGCATGTAAAGTCCAACCGCAAGCGCCAGGGCGATATGCAGGATCACCGGCACATGCGCGGCCTTTATCGCGCCTTGCCAGGCCGGGACTTGGCCGAAGACCATCGGCTGGACCCTTCGCAGCAGGGCAGCGAAGGCCACCGCTATTCCCAAAAGGAAGAAGGGTGCCATCAACGGAGCGTCCTTCATGGTCGCGGTGAGGACCAGGAACTCGCTCACGAACACCCCGAAGGGCGGCATTCCGGCTATTGCCATGACCCCGAACATAAGGCCCCATCCAACCATCGGGTTTCCCGCTATCAGCCCCTTGATCCTGGACATCTCCTGGGTCCCGTGCATCTGAGAGGCGTGGCCCACGGTATAAAAGATAGATGACTTGACCAGGCTGTGGACCAGCATGTGGTAGAGTCCGCCGAAGGTGGCGATGGGTCCTCCCAATCCAAAGGCGAAGGTGGCGATTCCCATGTGTTCGATTGAGGAATAAGCGAACATCCTCTTTATGTCCTTTTGCCGCAGGAGGGAAAAGGCCGCCACCAGAATGGAAAGAATCCCGAAGCCCATCATGATCCTCCCGGCCCAGTTGGACCCCATGGCCCCATTCACCAGCACCTTTACCCGCACCAGGGCGTAAAGGGCCACGTTGAGGAGAAGTCCGGATAAGACCGCTGAAATCGGGGTAGGCCCCTCGCTGTGCGCGTCAGGCAGCCAGTTATGCAAAGGGACAAGGCCAACCTTTGTGCCGTAACCCACCATGAAGAATATGAAGGCAAGGGAGAGGACCGTCGGCTCAAGGTGGCCGCTCATGGCGTTAAGATTGGTCCACAGCAGCGCCTGCGAGCCTTCGCCCAATACCTTTTCAGCGGCGAAATAAAGAAGCACTGTGCCGAACAGGGCCAGGGCAATGCCCACTCCGCACAGGATGAAATATTTCCAAGCCGCCTCGACCGAGGACGGGGTCCGGTACAGGGAAACAAGGAGCACGGTGGACAAGGTCGCAAGCTCCATTGAAATCCAGAGCACCCCGACGTTATTTGTCAACAGCGCCAGCAGCATGGCGAAGATAAAAAGCTGGAACATGGCGTGGTAGAAGCGCATCCCCCGATGCCCTATCTTCCCGCGCGCGCGCTCAAATCTCATGTACTTTCGGCTGAATATGGCGGTGGTCATGGAAACGAAACTCGTCAGCACCACCAGGTACACGTTAAAGGGGTCAACAAAAAAATAACCTCCGCCCACCGACATGGGCCCTTCGGAATAGACCTGGAAAGCCAGGGACGTCCCGGCCAGGAAGGAGGCGAAAGAGCCTATTATGTTGATCTCGTGCGCGAAGCGCCGGTCGCCAACCACTGCCAAAATAAACGTGGCCGCCACCGAGGCGCCAAGCAAAATCCATATAGACATCAGTCGCCCTCCTTGAGTTTTTCCATGTCCTTAAGATCCAGGCTGTCGAAGGTGGTGCGGATATGGAACATGAAGATGCCGAAAATAAAGGCCGCTATGAGGATATCCAGCGCGACCCCCAGTTCCACCACAAGGGGCATGCCGTATGTGGCGCTTGTGGCGGCGAAGAAGAGGCCGTTTTCCATGGAGAGCAGGCCGATGATCTGGGTCACCGCCTTCTTCCTGGTGATCATCATAAGGAAACTCAATAGGACCGTTGCAAGGGCCACTGCCAGGGTTGACCGCGTCACAAGCGTGGAAAGCTCCCGGATTGGAGAGGTGAGGTGGTAGGAAAAAATCACCAGCGCTATCCCGATGAACATGGTGGCCGGGATATTGACCACCGCTTCCACCTCCTTGCGGATGTTCATCCTGTGCACAAGCTCGAACAGGATATACGGCAAGGCCGCCACCTTCAGAAGGAGCGTCAGAAACGAGGATATGTACAAGTGGTTCTGCCCTGCCACATAGGCCACGACAGCGGTGCTGATGGAAAGGAAAAGGCCCTGCAAGGCGAAGATCTGCAGCAGCCCTATGATTCTCCTCTGGGCCAGGAGCCCGAAGGTTGTAAGGAGGATCAGCGCCGCTAGCAGACTGTTGATTTGCGCAGGCAGATTATTCGACATCACGTCTCCAGCATGAAGTAGGAAAGCATCCCAAGGGTGGCGAAGAGAAAGGCGCTTCCCAGGAATTCCGGGACCCTGAATATGCGCATTTTCGCCATCATTGTTTCGATCAACACGATCCCGATTCCAGCGGCCATGAGCTTCATGGCAAGGAACCCCAAGGCAACGGCAAGTGATTTGGCGTCCATTGTGGAAGCTATGCCCCAGGGATAGGAAAAGGAAAATCCCAGTGAAACGATAAGAAGCAGCTTCATCATCTTTGCCCATTCCATGAGGGCGAGGTGGCGTCCGGAATATTCCAGGATCATGGCCTCATGCAGCATGGTGAGTTCCAGATGGGTCGCGGGATTGTCCACCGGCACCCTGCCGGTTTCCGCCAGGGCGATGAAAATGAAGGCCAGGCACGAGAAGGCCAGGGACGGCCTCAGGAGAAAATTCCCTTCCTGCATCACGCGGACGATCTGGGAAAGGGAGGTGGACCGGCAAATAAGCGACACCGTGAAAACGGACATGAGAATGGCCGGCTCCGCCATTGAGGCCACCATCATTTCGCGGCTCGAACCCATGCCGCCGAAGGCCGTGCCGACGTCCATGCCCGCGAGGGCGGTGAAGAACCTGGCTATCCCGAAAAGGGCCACCAGCGCTATTACGTCCGCAGTCGCGGTGAGGGGAAGCTCCGTTGACACCATTGGAATGATGGCCCCCGCCAGGAGAGTGGAGCCGAACACCACGTAAGGCGTGAAACGAAACACCCACGAGGCGTTCTCGGCCAACAGCACGTCCTTGTAACAAAGCTTCAGCAGGTCGCGGAAGGGTTGAAGGACCCCTGCGGAGGTCCGGCCCTGGGACCAGCACTTGAGCATCCTGATCCAGCCTATAAGCAACGGCGCGCCCAGGAGGACGATAAGGATTTTAAATGCTTCCATGAGGATTTGAGTTGCCATGAATAAAGGGTTAGGGGCTAAAGGTTAAAGGTTCAGGGTTCCAAGGTTCAGGGTTCAGGGTTCAAGGTTCAAGGTTCAAGGTTCAAGGTTCAATGACTTAATGACTTAATGACTTAATGACTCAATGACCAATGACTCACAAAGCAAAAACCAGCAATATAATAATGGTCATGAATGAATAAACCAGGTATATGTGTATGCGTCCGTGCTGCAGTTTTCCAGCCATCCTGGCAAGAATAAAGGTGTAATCCGCCAAGGGTGAATAAATCGCCCCCCATATACGGTCCCTTATCCTCAAATGGTAGTTGATCCCCGCTGGAAAGGCCGGATGCGCCGTCCTTGCCGTTGCCCCGGAAGACTCACGTATATGAAAAAGAAAGCCGAAGATGGTCCTGAGTGGCATGGAAAAGGACGCGGCGTTATATTGCATCCTCGGCGTCATTTTTTCAAAACCGCAATCCCATATAGGAACCCGGTGTATCTTGCCGCTTCGCGCGTGGAGGACCAAATAAGAAACCACCACAACCAGGAGAATGCCCAGGAACACAATGGGGGCGGAATAAGAGGCCCGCTCAGCGGCTATGGGAGTCAGCCAGAGCCATCCGAACTTCCCGGCGGAGGTGGCGATCGCGCCGCCGGCCAATTGGGACGGCACGCTGTCCATCCATCGCAGAACCATGGTGGGAAATATCCCCAAAAGCAGGCACGCCAAGGCCGCCATGCCCATGCCCAGCCTCATTGGTATATCAGCCTCATGGGCATTCAGCTTCCTCTCCCCTCTCCAATGCCCAAGGAAAGTGACCCCGAAGGCCTTAACGAAACAGGTGGCGGCAAGGACCCCGGTAAGGGCCAGGAGCGCCGCGCCAAGGGGGATGATGAGGTTCATCAATCTCCCAGGCAACGCGGGCGACAAAAGAAACGCCTGAAAGGTCAGCCACTCCGAAACGAACCCGTTGAATGGAGGCAGGGCCGAGATGGACACGCACCCCACGAGAAAAAACACGGAGGTCCAAGGCATGCAATGGATCAGTCCTCCCATTTTTTCCATGTTCCTTTCCCCGGCGCCGTGAAGCACGGCCCCAGCGCCCATGAACAGGAGTCCCTTGAACATGGCGTGGTTGAGGATGTGGTAGAGTCCGGCCGTCATGGCAAGGGCCGCCGGCAGAGGCATTCCGTGAAAGGTGAATATCATGGAAAGGCCGACGCAGATAAGTATCACTCCAATGTTTTCAACCGAGGAATATGCAAGCAGGCGTTTGAGGTCCTTTTGCATCAAGGCGTAAAGTATCCCCATCACGGCGGACACAAGCCCGGCCAGCAGGACGATCCCTCCCCACCACCAATACGCCACGTGGAGCAGATCAAAGGAAAACCGCAAAATACCGTACACGGCTGTTTTCAACATCACCCCGCTCATCAGGGCCGAAACGTTGCTTGGGGCAACGGGGTGCGCCTCAGGCAGCCACACGTGAAGAGGGACAACCCCTGCCTTTGCGCCGAATCCCAGGAAGGACAATAAAAACGCGATCGAGGCCCAAAGAGGCGGCACATGGGCCTCGCGCATGGCGGAGAAGGTATAGCCGTTAAAGTCCTCCAGCCCTGTCGCGAACCCGGCCAGTATTCCGAAGGAAAGCAAAATCGCCACCGCCCCGACGTGGGCCATGAGCAGATAAAGAAACCCCGCCCTGCGGTTTTCAGTTTTGTCGTCTTCAAAGAGGACCAGGAAGTAAGAGGATATAGCCATGAGTTCCCACGACACCAGGAAGATGAAGGCGTCATCGGCCAGAATAACCAGGAACATCCCGGCCATGAAGAGGGCGTAAAAAATTATCAAGGGGAGCGCCGGCCTTTCCGCCAAAAGGCCCTTCACATATCCCACGGAATAAACAGACACGAAAAGCCCAAGCAGCGCGATCACGGTGAGGAAAAATCCGGCAAGGGGATCGAGCCGGAAATGAAAGGGGAGTTCTGGAAGTCCCAGTGGGACTACTAATGCCTGGGCGGTCTCGTTCGATACGGTTGAAATTCCCGCCCATAGAATGGGCAGCATAACCGCGGCCATGGCCCAAAAGGAAAAATGGATCATGGCCTTGGGCCGGCGGCGGAGAAAAGGCGCGGCCGCGGCTATTCCCGGCAGGAGCGAAACGGCAAGGACGGCGAAATGAATTTGAGAGGAGGCCATCAGCGCGCCCCCGCCAAGGTCTTCTCTTCTGCCTGGAGAAAGAGATTATAAATGTCCTCGCGCAATGGGACTTCCCGAAGTCCGGCCAAGACATCTTCCTCCCTCAGAAGTCTCAGGAGCTTGGATTGGATCTTCAAGTACCTTTCCTCGTTCTTGGGAAAGATGAAAAAAAGGAGGTTGGCGTCCTTGCCGTCCACTGCCTGGAAGTAAACCGGCTTTTCCAGAAAACAGAGGCATATCGAGGAAAGGGGCGACGGGAATTCGTTGAATCGCCTTGGGTGCGGCAGGGCCACCCCGTGCCCGATGCCGGTGGAGCAAAGCCGCTCCCTTTCCATGATGGCGTTATATAATCTTTCCAGTTCGGAGGGATTTAGCCCGGGTTTCATGACAGCCAGGGACTCACGGATAACGGCCTCCTTGGAGTCTCCGCCTATCCTGTAAAAAACCCCTCCCCGTTGGAGAAACCTGGAGATGGATATGCCCTCCTCGGAGTCGTCCAGTTCCTTGCCCTCATTCGCCGCGGCGGCGGACTCCTTGGCGTCCTCCAGCCACGAAATTATCTCTTCTCTCTTGAATCTCCATTGGCCTCCCACGCGGATCGAGGGTATGGCCTCGTTTTTCAGGAAACGGTAGATGGTCTTGTCTGATACTTTAAGAAGTTTTGCTACGTCTTTTACGGAAAGGTCCATTTATATTATTGCGCTGTCCAAAATTGTCCAGAATTGACTAACAATGATCATAAATGGGAAAGATTGGTTTGTCAAGGAAAGGTAACTAACGCCTGAACGAAAACCTTCAAAGCCACGAAGACACAAGGATTTATAAATGTCCACAGGGGGCAAGGGGCAGTGGCGAGTGGAATCGGGCATCCCGGTTATCCCCGCGCTTTTGCCTGGAGTCGAGGAAATTCCTGAAGACCTGATTTTTCTTAGGGAGTTAAATCATGTCCGGTTCAGCAAGGACGTCAATGAAGATGGACCCATGTATGCCCTGGTTTGGGGAATCACCGGCGAAAGGCCCGGTGGCCTGATAAAGCGTTGAATAGTAGGAATAGGGGACAGGTGTCAGGGTGCAGGAAGCACTTGGTTTAACTCAATAAGCGTTGTGCGCTCAAGGCTCATCATGACTCATGACAACTGCTCCCTGGCCCCTGATACCTGACTTCCTTTTTTGCCCGTCCTATGCATCCGCCGCATCCCCTTCGCCCTTCGCCTCTTTTCGCCCTTTGCCAACTAAAGGCGATTCTTGCCCCAAGAAGTTTTTTCTTGCCTGTTTTTGTGCTTTTTCTTATACTATGAGCGACACGACTTCGTGAATTAACAAGAAATAATGGAGGATGGAATTATGAGAACTGCTTCTAATTACAGGGAAGATTTGATAAACCTGACAAAAGAGCTGCCCTCAAGCAAGGTCAGAGAATTATGGAATTTTGCCCGTTTCCTTAAAATCAAGGACTCAGGCTTCAGTTACAAGAACGTTATTCACAGCGATGAATACGTAAAAAAAATGAGGGAGGAAGAAGGCAGGAAGTTGAAGTCCGGCAAAAATTTTGTCGAAGAGCTTCTGGAATGGCAAAAATCAGACTTTTAGTGGATACCGACATTATCATTGATCAGCTAAAGGGAATAAAGTCGGCAAAGGAGCTTTTCCGTTCCCCTGACTTTGTCCTTTATTGCTCCATCCTCAGCAAAAAGGAGCTTATTTCCAAGCCAGGACTGGATGCTTCCGAAAGGAAAAAAATCGCGAAGTTGATGAACACCTTGAAGGTCTTGAAGATTGATGAAAACATCCTGGCTAAATACTCATTCCTTGTTAAAAAATACGGAGAAAATCAAAATTTTTTCGCTGATTACATCATAGCCGCAACGGCGTGGGCAAAAGACCTGCCACTATTAACAAGGAATATAAGCCATTTCAAAAAAATAAAAGAAATTGTCCTTGCGCCTACTTACTGAGCGAGGGTCTCGAACTTTAAATCTGTGCTGAGCCCTGTCAAAGCATCCGCAATCCTCTTCCCAGTTTTCGGTTTCCAGTTGCCGGTAAACGCCACAGCAACCACCAGCTTCCCCCTTCAGCCCTTCGCCTCTTTTCCCCTTACGCCTTTAGCCGCCATTATGCTCGTCAAACAAATTGCCGTTTAAATCCGGCGGCGCGGGAGGCTTGCGCCTCTTATCAGGAACAGCAGGCAGTTCGCCTGCCTGGAAACAGTCTCCGGCCGCGACGGCCTCCAGGAGTATAGCCTGCTCCGGGTAGCCCGCGACCGTGGCTTCAAGGACCCAAAGGAGTTCGAGCAGCTCTGTTGTGAACCGGCTGGTCCAGCGCTCAGGGCGGATATCGTCCAGGGGCGAGGATTTCTTGCCGGACCCTTTCCTCATGCGATACTTGAGCCACGATTGCACGGCCTTGAGGCCGGACACCTCGAACTCAAAAACTTCTCGCGCGACCGGGGCGAACTCGCCGTCGCCGACGCGGAGCGTCCGGGTCTCGTCGTTATATTCAAACGTTTCAGGGCAGCAGTCCGCGTGGCCTGGGACGGCCTTTATGCACTCGGCCGCGCCGCGCGGAACATGGCCGCGTTGTTTGCCCTTGGGGACGAAGCGTTCGCCGTAGGTGTGCAGCCACAACAGCCGCGCCCCCGCGTCCCCAGTTCCTCCGCGAAGCGCTTAGTGAAAGCAGGCTGCGCCAGCACTCCATAAACATACGCAAGAAAATCCTCCGGGGAAAGCTTCTTGAGTTTGTATGTCTTGCATAGCTGTTCCAACAGGCCAGGCAGGATGTTAGCTTCCGAAGCGTCAGCGGAGCGATAGAGGGGTACAGTGTCCTTTGCGCCGCGCCCTGAAAAATGGTCTAGGTCTGGGACCGCCGCGCACGCTACAAGCGCCGGACCTGCGCCAAGGAATTTGGTCAACAAACTTGTCAGATAAACCTGCCGCTCGCCGTGGGCGCGCCAGAGATCAGGGCGTAAGTAGTCGCCCAATCGATTGTCGGCGAATATCCACTGCCGGTCGAACGAGCGATAGGCATAGCGTTCGATACGCGGGACTGGAGCGTTGCGTGGAGACCTGGCGATAGGTGTTTGCGCATCGCCCTTATTTAAAAGCTGCGAGCACTTAAAATCTATTTTTCGATCGCGTGTTTCTTTGAATGCCATGGCCTGATTCGCGGAAGCAAGAAGCTCACGCCATCGTTGTTTCAATGTCTCGGCATCGGGACAAATGGGCCATGTGCGCTTGAATTGCGCTCCCGAATGCTGCCACGGCATGATATCTGTCAATAGCGGCCAGTCAAAGTAATCGCCCTTGCCTGAAGGCCGGAAGGGGGCCTGCCAGTCCTTGGGACAATCCTGCCATTTCACTTTCTTGAAACCGCTGATGGCGTCAAGCGCGGCGAGCTTGGCCTCGCGCGTCCCCTCAATGCGGGCATAGTGGACCTTGGCCGGCTTGTCCTTCTTCACTTTCTTCGCGCGGACAGCCACCGCTATGGCCACTGGCGTCTGTATGGCAAAGACATTATCACTCTTGCGAGTGCCGCGTCCCTCGCCGCCTAGGTCAAGAATCCATACCTCGTCGCACTGGCGGCGCATATGCTCGCGCATCCCGCTGAAGGCGTCGCCGTCAAGATAGCTCGACGCGCTGATGAAACTAACCACCCCGGGTCCGCTGGCGGTTGAGTGCTCGAAGACCTTCCACAACGCCCAGCGCCAAAAATAGACATACAGGTTATAGAGATTCTTCACATGAACGCCATGGCCGGTTGCCGTGGCCGGGTCAAGAAAATCACGAAAGATAGCTGGAACAATTTGTGATTTCCCATTTTTCTTAATTGTCCGGCCGCCCTTGCCGTCATCGCCCCACCTGACCCATCCGCCGGTGCGGGACTGGTTCCCGCACGTGGCGGCTTCGTGCCTGTCATAAGGAGGATTGCCCAGGCAGACGATGACCGGCACGTTGCTCTTTACCTTGAGAGCCTTGGCGTGCTGGTCGGCTATGGGCCGCAGAAAGAGCGGCAATTGCTGAGGCTCGGCATTTGGACTTTCCAGCGTGTCGGTCAGGTAGACATGCGCGCCGTCCTTGGGCAGCGCCGCTCCCCGGTCCCGCAGGGCGCGGCTTACGCGGAGTTCGGCTACGGCGTAAGGCCCGGCCATGAGTTCAAAGCCGTAAAGATTATCGGCAAGCGCGGCGGCCTGGCCGGCGCCCGCGCCTTGTTCGGCCTTGACGCGGCCCAGGGCGTGTTCTATGACGCCAAGCAGGTATGTGCCGGTGCCTGCCGCCGGGTCCAGCGTCACAACGCCTGGGTCGGCAAAGCCCATTGGTTTATTCAGGTGGTTGACAAGCAGATCATCAATCAGGCGCACCTGGGCGCGGACGACCTCGACCGGGGTATAGTAGACCCCGGCGTCCTTGCGCAGCTTGGGGTCGTAGACCGCGAGAAAGTCCTCGTAAAAATAAAGCCAGGGGTCTTCCGGGCCGGTAAGGGTCGAGGGCGGCACGACGGCGATAACGCGCAGAAGGAGGTCGAGCGAGGCGGCCATCTCGCAGCATCCTGCACAATGGGGCCAGCAGGGCGGCTAAGCCCTGGAGGTCGATCTTGCCCTTGCGGCCCGCTGGAATGATCGGCTCCCAGGAAAGGAAGTCCCGCAAAAGGCGCTCGATTGCGCGGGCGTCCTCGGCCGTTGCGGCCTGGCCGCCGCTGGTCGCGACGTCGCCGGAAACGCGGACAATTTTGCCCACAAGCTCGCCGTCACGGTAGAGCGCCCATTCGTTGCCGTCGGAGTAAAGGATATTAGGAATCGCGGAGAAACGCTTCCACTGGCCGCGGTTGTGGCCCTTGAAGCGCGAGTGGTTAGCGCCTACGCCAGGGGCCTTTAACTCGACGTAACCCGCCAGGAGTCTGTTGAGGTGAACAGCATAGTCAGGGCGTCCAAGACGGCCCGGCAGCGGGGTCTCGCCGGTGCACACGACGTTCCAGTCCAGGACGCGGGCGGCGTCGGCCATGAATCGCTCGAAAGGTCCGCGCAACTGGTCTTCCGGCCCGCCGGGGGTGAGCTGGCTCATCTTGGCCGTGACCGCTTCGGCGAAGCTCTGCAGGGCTTCATGGATAGTGATGCTCTTTTTCATGCCGTGGGTACATTCCTTTACTCCGCTGCCATGAAAATGAACCGCGGAGACACGGAGACGCGGAGATTTTTATAAAAAATTTTAGTTGTTGTGGCACGATGCGTCGTACCCTTGCCTTTCTAAGCGTCTTCGCGCCTTCGCTGTAAAAAAATTAAGCTGGCGGCTCATCGCACTTTGTTCTTGCCTGTTGCCTTGCACTCATACAGGGCCTTGTCAGCGTAGTGGACCATGTCCCTGACGTCCTCTATCCTGTGCCGGGCCACTTCGCTCACCCCTATGGACACCGTGATCCTAACCGGCTGGCCCCGTACCGTGAAATTTTCTTCCTCTATGTTTTTCCTGATGTTTTCAGCGGCGGACAAGGCGTTTGGATATCTAGTATTCGGGAAAATCACCACGAATTCCTCGCCCCCGTAACGCGCGAGAAAATCGGAGTTCTTGATGCTGCCCTTTACCATCCTTGCGATATGGGTAAGAGCGTGGTCCCCTATCTGGTGTCCGAAGGTGTCGTTGATCTTTTTAAAATCGTCTATGTCGATTATGGCCAGGGCGCACGGCCTGTTTTTTTCCAGACTCAACTTGAGTTCCTTGGCTATCTCTTCATCAAAGGCCCTCCTGTTGTAGATCCCTGTGAGCGCGTCGGTATAGACAATGCGCTGGGTCTCCTCCAGTTTTTTTTGCAGTTCCTCGACCGATTCCTCGAACGCCTGCTGCTGGAGTTGCAGAATTTTCATGAGTTCCTTTTCCTTCTTGGAGAATTCCGCCTCAACCTGCTTGCTTTTCTCAACGGTCTCGCTCAACTGCTCCCCGATGTCCTTCGCGAACTCATGTTCGATCTTTTTCATTTTAACGCCTTCCTCCAATCTGGACGCGGTCTTGGTCATGTCCAGGTGAAGTCCGGTGGTGAAATTCTTAAGGGACACGCTCCGCTCGGTAAGGTCGTTCAGGGAGTTTTGAGTGTGGGAGACGCTGAACAGAGCCTGCACTATGGCGGCGGTCTTTTCAAAAAGCTCGATTGTGCTCTTGGTTTTTTTTGTTTCGTAGAGCAGTTTCAGGAGAAGGTCGTCATATTTTCCCTTGAAGATGCCGAAGAAATATTTTTCCAGAAGATTTTTTATCGATTCTTTTTCCAGTATCTCCTCTTCCTGCATGCTCTCGTACAGGTCCCGTTCCTTTTTGTCGTCCCCGCTCTCGCTTTCCTCGTAAAACTTTTTATAATTATAAGGCGTGGCGGGCTTATCGTTTTGCCTCAGCTTAGGGAGCGCTTCCTTGGCCAGATGGTAGGAGCGCTCTTTCAGGTGTTTTGACAATTCTATTATTTCAATGTCTTTCATATTAAAATCCTGTGATAGCGCATAGGTTTCAGGCTTCAGGTTTCAGGTTTCAGGTTTCAGGGGTCAGGGGTCAGGGATTAGGGATTAGGAAATAATCGTTTTATTTCAAAGTCAGGAACGAAATTCCAAATTTCAAATTACAAATAAACTCAAAATTCCAATAACGAAAGGTCTTTGCTTGGCATTTTGTTTTTGGAGCTTATTTGTGATTTGATGCTTGCCATTTGGTGAATAAATGATCCCTGCCGCAAGTAGCGAGGTAAAGGGGGAATCATTGTAAACCCGTGACAAACCACGGGGAATTACCTGATTAAAAAATTTTTGCATATGCTGTCCCCTGTACCCTGATACCTGACTCCTGCCCCCTATAAATCGGGCAGGACTTTATTTTAACAACTTTTAGTGGCTTAATGAAACATTACGCCAATTTAATACCAGCAATCTAAAATCATCAGACACATGGAACCTTGGATTCTCATAGCGGCTTTTGTCCTGGACATTGTTCTTGGCGACCCGGAATGGCTCCCCCATCCTGTCCGGTGGGTCGGCAAGGCCGCCACCGCATCGGAAAACTTCTGGCGCAAGAAGATTGCGCCAGAGTTCTGGGGCGGCGCCGCATTGGCCGTGTCCCTGGTGTTTTCCGTCTGGCTGGGCGCTTGTGTTTTTTTGTGGGGATTAAATACTTTGGGCGGCGTGTTCCATTTGATGGGAAGTGTCCTTCTGCTCTATTATTGCCTTTCCGTGAGGTCATTAGCCTCCGAGGCATGGAGGGTAAAGGCGTTGCTGGACTCGAACGGCCTGGACGCGGCCCGGCGGCAATTGTCGCGGATCGTTGGCCGGGACACGGAAAATCTGGACAGGGAAGGGGTTGTCCGCGCCGCAGTGGAGACGGTGGCTGAAAATTTCGTGGACGGGATACTTTCCCCGCTTTTTTTCGCGTTGATCGGCGGACCTCCAGCCGCGCTGGCCTTTAAGGCCGTCAGCACCCTTGATTCAATGGTGGGATATAAAAACGAAAGATACCGCCGGTTCGGGACTTTTTCCGCCAGACTCGATGACGCGGCGAATTTCATCCCGGCCCGCGTTTCACCCATCCCCATCTTTTTCGCGGCCATGATTTTTAATAAAGCCCCTTTTCACGCGCTAAGGATTTGTATCCGAGACGGCGGGAAGCATTCCAGTCCGAACGCGGGGATCCCGGAGGCCGCCTTTGCCGGGGCCTTGGGCGTACAGCTTGGCGGGCCTAATTTTTACGGAGGCAGGTTGGTGGAAAAACCATTTATAGGGGACGAGGGCGCGCCGGTGAGGAGTTCACTTATCCTGGACGCCATACTGTTAATGGCCGGGGCCTCCATAATAACTGTTGCCGGGTGCGCGGCGCTTGCAGTCGCGTGGGCCATGAAATAGAATAAGAAATAGTTCAGCGCAATGAAACTCCAAATCTCAATTGTCAAATAACAAACAAGGAAATGGAATTATTTTGGACATTTGGTAATTGTCATTTAAAATTTGAAATTTGAAATTTGAAATTTTATTTCCGGTTTATCAGGGTAAGGAGGATTTGATATGAGAAGAGGATGGCTGCTGGTTCCGGTTTTCGCGGCGTTTTTATATAGCGATTCCCTGGCCCTGGACTTCACATGGCCCGGCAAGGGTAAAAAGGAGGGGGCCGGCAAGGCGGAAAAACTGTGCGCCGAGGCCAACCGCGCTTATGGAAGCGCGGATTACGCAAAGACCGTTGAACTGGCCGGCAAGGCCATTCAGGAGGACAATGGTTACGCCAAGGCGTACCTTCTCCGCGGAAAGGCAAGCAAGGACATGGGAAACATCGACCAGGCATTCAAGGACCTTAACCGGGCAATCGAATTGGACCCAAAATCAGGCGAGGCGTTCTTCATGCGGGGCCAGGCCCACGATATCATGGGGGACATGAAGAAATCCGAGGAGGATTATAAAAAGGGATGCGCCTTGGGGTATAAGGAAGCGTGCCAGTGATTTTCCTGGCGACTTATCCCGGGCGCCAGCACTACAAATCCCAATAATCAAATAACAAATAAATCTCAATATCCAAAATTACAAAAAAACAAACAAGGAAAAGAAATATGGAATTGTTTTGAATATTCGGTAATTGTCATTTGGAGTTTGGAGTTTTGTTTTCCTTTGGCTGCGGCCAAGCCGCGCCATGAACGATTACTATTTCAGTAACTGCTTTAAATACATTTTCAGCCTGTACCCATAATTTGGAATGGCGCTGGAACCTATATCCTGTTCATTCCCGCGGCCTTGAGGGCCGGCGAAACCAGATGAGCAATCAAAATTTTCCCTCCACTTATCCGGGTTCCTTGACGCGATGGAAAATATATACACTGAACTCATTGCGTGGCTGTTGCAGCTCAGATAAAGAATTCCGTACCCATTATCCTCGAACATGCGTTTCAGCGACAATGGCGTAAACCGCCAGTAATCACCGTAATCGGAGTGATATGGCTGGAGGAACGGAACAACGATGATTACAATGTCTTTTGACAAAAGACACAGGTTCTTAAAGGCCGCTTGAAACGCATAAATATGCTCCAGTGTCGTGTGGTTAAAAACGACGTCAAAACGCTGGAGCAGTTCACCGGGTAGTTCTTTTTCAAGGTCCAGGAATATCTCGTTTTCCATCCCCTGAAAACCGCGGGCGTCCGCCTTGTAATTCGTGAGCGTGTAGCTATTGGAATTGCGGAAATAGCTTTGGTAGCGCCTGCCTTCCTTGTCTATATCCTTCCAAGCGCTTACGTTAACAACATCACCATGAAACAGGTGGGCGAATTTGGCAAGCTCTCTATTCGACCAGGTCCTTGGGAGACGATGGGCTTTGTCGATAAGGAATTTCATTGGACCGCAATTTCAAGGTTTAGCTGATAAAGCCTGGAACCACAGATTACACAGATGGCACAGATTTTTTATTCTTTGTAACATTTTAGTTGTTTGAAAAAAAATACTTTAACCACTAATTTACACGAATTATAAATTTTTAAAAAATAATATTCGTGTAAGTCAAATAATTGTAGTTTCATATCAAAAAAAAAGCCTGCCCGATAAACAGGCAGGCTTAGACAGACATTTTTGATAATAAGTCCCCGGCACAGCGAACTATACCGGTAATTCCTGTTAGGTTATGGTTATAATACGCCTTTTGGAGGTAAAAGTTTTTCTATAAGGCTTTTCAGGAATAAAAACTCGTCTTTATGGGCCTCAAGGGTTGTCTCCATCTGGGTCTGCCTTCTATGCATCTGCCACTGCATGCGGAGCATAAAACCAAGCACCACAACAGCAATAGTAACAAGAATCCCAAACATCCAGCGAATATCTTCTCTTAGCTGCTTTATAGACTCTGTGTTGTCTTCCCTTAGCTGTTTTACAGCCTCTGCGTTGTCTTCTCTTAGCTGTTTTACAGCCTCTGCGTTGTCTTCTCTTAGTTGTTTTACAGCCTCTGTATTTGCCCTTATCTCTGCCCTTAATTCCTTAATATCACCACGAATATTGGCCAGTTCTTCAATAATCTCCCTGTCGGATATGCGAGGGGCGGCTTCTACCGCAAAAACAATTGCAGGAGAATACAGAATAATATATAGAATAAGGATAAAGAATTTCTTCATGGCTAAAGTTTAGCCGTAATATGGGAGGGATGTCAATGGCCGATTTCTAATGGCCAATGGCTATTTTTGATTTCGGATTTTGAACCTGATTCCTTTATGCGCCATGAGTCATGCGCCTCTGCATTCTGTCCTCCGTCTTCCGCCTTATGCCCTTCCCTGACAACCGCCAATTGTCTTTTTTTATCCTGCCTATCCTGTCCATCCCTGCCAAAAAAATTTAACAGGGATATGCAGGATGTACAGGATATTTTGTTACTGCTCGTTACAGGTTTGCAACCTTTTTGATTTTAGATTTAGGATTTTAAATCCAAGACCTTAATCCCCCGGTCTCCAGCGGCTTTCCAATTGTAAATCGTCAATTGACTCTGCCCCCTGCCCCCATGATACCTGCCTTTTTCACTGCAAATCCACGACGCGCGGGAAGACGCGCTGCCAATTCACAATTCAAGACGCGACCCCATTCACTTTGCCCAATGATTGGTAACAGTTTAGCCCTTTCTGTGTCTTTTTTGTTCTAATACCGTCCATTATCTTGACAAATGGGTGGTTTTTTTATATTTTATATCAAGAGTAAAAATACTCTTATAAAAGATGGAGGAGGGCAAAATGGCTAGGTTAGA
>JACRGO010000214.1 GCA_016212295.1 Nitrospinota bacterium
AGATTTGTTTAATGTCCATACTGTCCTCCAAGATTAGACGCTAATGAAGAACACTATACCCCATTCGCGGTTCAATGTCCAGGAGTCGATGGTTCTCTCTTATATATCAGTGAGATAGGGAAAAGAACAAATTCACCCTGCGGCTTTATTGTTCCCAAATGAGGAAATTTTTGTTAAGATGGACTATATGAAAGCCAATGTATTTTTTACTGACCTCAGGACCACCCCCCAACTCAATCTTTATAAAAAACTTGACCGGCTCCTGGAGAAGCTCGTTTTGGAGGATTTGATCGAGCCCAAGGACCTCGTTGCCGTAAAACTGCATTTCGGGGAAAAAGGGAACACGTCTCACGTCAAGCCTGTTTTCCTGCGCCGGATAGTGGATGCCATAAAAAAACAAGGGGGATTTCCCTTCCTCGCCGACACCAATACCCTGTACACCGGCTCCAGGAAGGAGTCAGTTTCCCACCTTTTGACCGCCATTGAGAACGGATTCGATTACTCAGTGGTTAACGCCCCCTTGATTATCGCGGACGGACTCCGCGGGACCTCCTCTGAAAAGGTTGAGATCAACAAGAAATGGCACAAGGATGTTGAAATCGCCTCGGACATCCATAACGCCGACACCTTGATCGGCGTGACCCATTTCAAATGCCACGAGCTGAGCGGATTCGGCGGGGTCCTTAAAAATCTGGGAATGGGCTGCGCGCCGCTGAAGGGGAAGTTGAGCCAGCACTCCGATGTGAAGCCCTTCGTGGCGGAGGACGCATGCACCGGTTGCTTGCGGTGCCTGGCGTGGTGTCCGGCGCCCGGCGCCATCCGGAAACTGGAAAACAAAAAGGTCAGGATCGTCCCGGAAATCTGCATCGGCTGCGGAGAGTGCATCCTTCCTTGCCGCGACGGCGCCATAAGGATCAAGTGGGACGCGGACACAGGAAGCATGCAGGAGAAGATGGTGGAGCATGTTCATGGGGTCCTTAAGCCCAAGAAGGGGAAATTCGCCTTCGTGACCTTCGCCACTCAGATCAGTCCCGCCTGCGATTGTTATCCCTCCAACGACGCCCCTATAGTGGAGGACATTGGAATCCTGGCCTCCCGCGATCCTGTGGCCATTGACCAAGCCGCGGCGGACCTGGTAAACCAAAGGCCCGGCAACAGGAACACCCGGCTGCAGCGCAACTTCGATCCTGGACAGGACAAGTTCCGGGGGGTCTATCCGGATATAGATTGGACCATCCAGCTCAGGTACGCGGAGGAAATAGGGCTTGGATCGAGGGAGTATAGCCTGGTGGAGGTGTGAAGGGCTAAAGTTTTTAACCCGGATTATGCGTAAATATAAAATTGACAATCGACAATTGACAATCCCAAAATTCTTGAATTCTTAACGCCTGTTTGCCTTTCAAAAACCAAATATGGTATAAAAGAGAGTTTAAAATAATGGGAAAAATTCTTTTCCCGCACATTTCACACGCTTCCGGACTGACGCGGTGGGTGGCTTCATTAACCGCAAAGGGAAGAAGGAAGCGGCGGTCCAACCCGTTTTTTAAGGAGAACGTATGTCTGTATCAATGAAGGAATTGCTTGAGGCCGGTTCGCATTTCGGGCATCAGACCCGAAGATGGAACCCAAAAATGGAGAAGTACATTTATGGAGACCGCAATGGAATCCATATAATTGACCTGCAAAAGACCTTGAAAAAATTCAGGGACGCTTATGCCTTCATAAAGGATCTTTCTTTCAAAAAGGGTAAGGTGCTTTTCGTGGGGACAAAAAAACAGGCCCAGGACCTTATCATGGAAGAGGCCATCAGGTGCGGGATGTTTTTTGTGAACAAAAGGTGGCTTGGAGGCACTCTGACGAATTTTGCCACCATCAAAAAAAGCATTGCCCGTTTGAAGCAAATCGAAAAGATGAAGGAGGACGGCACATACGAAAACCTTCCGAAAAAAGAAACCATCAAATTGGATAAGGAGCTCGAAAAGCTTCAAAAATTTCTCGGCGGAATAAAGGACATGGATGGCCATCCAGACGCCATTTTCATAGTAGATCCAAGAAAAGAAAAAATAGCATTGGCCGAGGCCAATAAATTGGGCATACCTGTCATCAGCGTGGTCGACACTAATTGCGATCCGGACAAGGTGGATTTCGTGATTCCCGCGAATGATGACGCCATACGCTCCATTCGTCTTTTTTCCTCAAAAATAGCAGACGCCGTTATCGAAGGCCGGGAGGCCGCCTCAAGCGCCAGGGAAACGGAGGAAGCCTGTGTTAAGACCAATGAATCCAGGGCGCGAAGGGAAATAAAGGAAACGGCGGTTGGGGAGGGCACGGAGGAAAGCCAGGTTGAAGAGCAACCCGCCGCTATGGAAAAAATCGTCGATGAAAGACCCTCCAAGGCGCCTGCCGCTCAAGCCAAAAGAAAAAAAGATAGTAAAGCCGCCCCAAGAAGCACCAGGGCAGCAAGAGATGGAGGAGAGAAATAAGATGGAAATCACTGCAACAATGGTAAAGGACCTAAGGGAAAAGACCGGATGCGGGATGATGGACTGCAAAAAGGCCCTTAATGAGTCCAACGGCGATCTGGAAAAGGCCGTTGATTTTCTCAGAAAAAAGGGGCTGGCCGATGCCCAGAAGAAACAGGCCAGGACCGCGAACGAGGGCATCATTGGAACGTACATCCACGCTGGAGGAAAAATCGGCGTCCTCGTAGAGGTCAATTGTGAAACTGATTTCGTTGCCAAAACCGATGAATTCAACGATCTGGCCAAGGACATCGCCATGCACGTGGCGGCCCAGTCCCCTTTGTACGTAAAAAGGGATGAGGTCCCGGATGAAGCGCTTCAAAGGGAAAAGGAAATCTTCGCTGACCAGGCCAGGCAATCCGGCAAACCAGAAAAGATCATAGAAAAAATCGTGGACGGGAAAATCGATAAATTCTACGGCGACATCTGCCTCCTGGAGCAAGCCTTTGTTAAGGACCCCTCCATCACTATCAATGAGTTGATCTCCAGAAAGATCGCCTCCCTTGGGGAAAATATATCCGTCAGGCGGTTCGCCAGATTTCAGGTGGGGAAATAATTTGTCGTCCGTGAAATACAAACGTGTTCTCATCAAATTGGGCGGAGAGGCCCTGGCAAAGGAGGGCGGAAGCGGCATTGACCACCACGCCGCCCAGACCATCGCCATGGAACTTAAGGAAATATTCCAGCTTGGCGTTGAAATAGCTATCGTAATCGGCGGAGGAAATATTTTCAGGGGCGCCACGGCCGAGGCAATGGGCATGGAACGGGTGAATGCCGACTACATGGGCATGCTCGCCACTGTGATTAACGGAATGGCCCTGCAGCATTCGTTGGAAAAATTAGGTATCGCCACGCGGATGATGACCTCCATCAGCATGCCCCAATTGGCGGAGCCATATGTCAGGCGCAGGGCGTTGCGCCATTTGGAAAAGGGGAGGATTTTAATATTCGCCGGGGGCACTGGAAACCCTTATTTCACCACGGACACTACTGCGTCCCTTCGGGCAATGGAGGTAAACGCCGAGGTCATTTTCAAGGCCACTAAAGTTGATGGGATATACACAGCCGACCCATTTCTTGATGAAAACGCGAAAAAGTATCAGGAATTGACCTACCTGGAGATTTTAAAGGACAATCTGAAAGTGATGGATTCTACATCCATCTCCCTCTGCATGGACAACAAACTGCCCATAATTGTTTTCAACCTTAAGGAAAAGGGCAACCTCAAGAAAGCAATACTCGGCGAAAAAGTCGGGACATATGTGGGTTAAGAAAGAATTAACCACTAAGACACAAAGAGCATTAAGTTTTTTTGTAACATTTTAGCCTTTTGAAAAAATCTGTTTTAGAAAAGAAGGGACCACGAATGGACACTAATGAACACGAATTATTTTTAGTAGTTTTATGAAATTCGTGTTAATTCGTGGTTCAGGCAGCCTTTTTTTCAAACAGCTAAAGTGTTACGTTTTTTTAGTTTTTTCTTTGTGTCCTTAGCGCCTTTGTGGTGAAAAAAAAAATGATCCAAGCTCTCTTTGATGAATTAAATAAAAAAATTACCGTCGCCATTGATCACCTGAAAAAGGAACTGGCAGGCGTCCGGACAGGAAGGGCCTCCACCGGTTTGCTGGAGGACATGACGGTTGACTACTACGGGACCCAAACCCCCATCAACCAACTGGCGACCCTTTCCGTGCCTGAGAGTTCATTGATAACGGTCCAGCCGTGGGACCGTACAATGCTCCAGGCCATTGAAAAGGCCATATTAAGTTCCAGCCTCGGCCTTACCCCGGCGAACGACGGCAACTTGATACGCATCCCAATCCCCCCTCTTTCCGGGGAACGCAGGCTGGAATTGGTCAAGCACGTGAAAAAACTGGCGGAAGAGACCAGGGTCGTGGTTAGAAATGTCCGCCGGGTGAAGAACGAGGACTTGAAAAAACTTGAAAAGGACGGCAAAATCACCGAGGATGATTTTCACAAGGCCCATGACAAGATTCAAAAAATCACGGACGATTATATAAAAAAAATCGACCAGATTTTCGCCGTGAAGGAAAAAGAGATTATTGAAACATAGGCTATATGCGCTCCCGATTCGATCCTGTCGGCGCTTTTCCAACGTTGCTTAGCCTGTGCTGGCTCCACAGTCCCGCCAGGGCTATGTGGAGCCAGACTGTATTCTGCAATATGGCATTTAGGCTCCACAGGGCTTCGCCACTATGGAGCCGGCGAGTGTGAAAAAATTTTCCCTGTCCCCTGCCCTCTGATCCCTTACCCCTGTGAACTATTGCCAAGGTTTCTCCCATTGAATGCAAAAAGCCCGCTTCCAGCCGGAATCCAAAAAGACAAGCTGCCGCAACATATAGGAATCATCATGGACGGCAACGGCAGGTGGGCCAAGAAGCGCTTCCTGCCAAGGATCGCCGGACATCGCGCGGGCGTCAAGACAGTGGACCGGATAGTCAGCGCCTCCCGCTCCATCGGAATCAAGGCCCTCACCCTTTACGCCTTTTCAGATGAGAATTGGGGCCGTCCATCGCGGGAGATCACCGGTCTCATGAGGATTCTCAAGGAATTCCTAATCAAGGAAACGCCGAGGATGCTCAGGGAGGAAATTCGTTTCAACACCATAGGAATGGTGGAGGACCTGCCGGAGTTTATTCAGGAAGTCATACAGGAGTCCAAGGAAAAAACCAAGGACCAAGGCGGAATGGTCCTAACGCTTGCGTTGAGTTATGGCGCCAGACGCGAGATCGTGGAAGCGGCAAGGAAGCTCGCGAAAAAGGCCGCTAATGGAACTTTGGACCCTGAGCAAATCGACCTGGGATGCTTTGAGTCGGAGTTATTCACAGCGGACCTCCCTGAACTGGACCTTCTTATCCGGACCAGCGGCGAATACAGGATCAGCAATTTTCTCCTCTACCAGATCGCCTACGCCGAGTTATATTTCACTGAAACCTTGTGGCCGGATTACGTGGAAAAGGACCTTCACGAAGCCATTATCGAGTTCGGAAAGAGGGAAAGACGGTTCGGCCTGACCGGGGAGCAGCTCAAGAAAAAAGAAAAAGCTTCTTTTTTTTCCATGAAAAGGTTAAGGTCCTGGAAAGCCGGGAAACCTGACGAATAACGAATATCGAACAAGGAACCGCGGAATTTTGAAGGTTCTCCTTCGATATTCGTTATTCCTTGTTCGATATTCCGCGGTTCTACAAGCCTGAATTATAAATTGTGAGAGCCGAATTCTTAGAATGAACATGTAAGTATCTATAGTAAACGCCAAAAATAAGTATACATAAGCCGCTCTAGCATCCAGCCGGATAGTCAACGCTTTTTAGAAAAGTGCCTCTGATTTTCGCAATGAAATTGAGGCGTTTCAGCATGTATGCTTATTTTTTGCGTTTACTATCCGCTTCTTTGCCAGAAAAATCATGGCACTTTTTAAAAAGCGTTTACTATAATTCATGGTTCCAAGTTTTCATTAATCCGTTTGCGAAACTATATAATATTCCGCCTTGTCCCGCTCTTATTTTATTGCGGCTTGATATTTTTTTTCTCCTCACTGGAGGCGGAAAAATTAAGGCCGTTCTTTTTCTTCCCTGGTGAAGACAAAATTATTCACCTTCTTGAATACGCCCTTCTTGGTCTGCTATTAATGCGGTGCCTCGTCCCTTGGAGGGGCGGCGTTCCAGCCAAGGGACTCTCGATGTTTCTTGGGACCCTTCACGGGATCGGAGACGAATTCCATCAAAGTTTCGTGCCGGGCAGGGAATCTGACATAAACGACATCCTCATGGATTTTCTGGGGGCGGCGCTGGCTTCCCTCCTTTACGAAAAATTCCGTAAACGTTCTCGTCATGCATGAAACCCGGAAAGTTTCTCCGAAAGCATGAGCAGCGTATCCAGGATTTTCACGATGCTTGAGGGGTCCAATTGAAGCGGGTATTTTGATTGGTAGAGGACCTTGACCCGCTCAGGCCCCAGGGAGAGTTTTTCAAAATTCCTTAAACGGGAAAAGTATTTACCGGCCTGAAATCCGCCGAGAAAATCCATTGCCCTTTTCTCGTGGTCCGAGTCCACTATATAGTCATGGTACAAGGCCGGGGTCTTGGATATACCCTTGGGATGGAAAAGCCTTGAAAGCTCGTTTCGTCTGCCCACCTCAATGGAAAAATCCGACGGCTTCTCCATCCAAACGGAAAGCTCCATCGAATTAACGCCCTTGAAATCGTCCCTGTCCAAAACCAGATCAACTCTGCGGTCTTTATAAAGTCCAGTGTATCTGTAAGGGCCGTCAGCGTTTTTAGGTTCGTCCCCGCTGGATTTTACACGTTTGAGATCAAGATGATGCTGCGTCGTTAAATCCCTGACAGTCCGCTTGATGTAGCCGCTGTTATCACGGGCGCAGCCCGCAAGTGGTAGGAAGAGAAAGGCGGCAAGGGAAAGGGTGATGAGGCCGGTTGTCTTTATCTCCAGGCGCATCGGAAGGAGAGAATGGTTTCGCGGATGTTTTCTAGTCCCTTGTTCCTGCGGCTTGGCCTGAAACTTTCCGGCGCGCCCTGCCACATCCCGCCGCGAACGGCCCTCACCTTCAGTTTTCCTGGAGTGACCTGCGAGACGTCCGAGGAGCGGTGGGACGGATAATAGGGATTACTCAGCCACTCCCATGCGTTGCCGAACATATTTAAAAGGCCGTACTTGTTGGTGTAAAAGGGGTCGCCAGGAAAATCAACGGGTCTGGCCATGTCATATTGGACCAGCTTTTCTTTTTCAATCTTCACTCCGGACCCGGCCTGAAAGGTCCCCTGGGCCGCTGCCTCCCATTCCTGCTCTGATGGGAGCCGGTAATTAACCCATTTGCAATAGCTTTCCGCGTCCTTCCAGGAAACCTGCACAACAGGATTTTCGTCTTTTCCCTCGATGGATGAGCCTGGACCATTTGGATGCCGCCAATCCGCGCCGTCCACCCTGGCCCATCCACCGTCCTTCCAGACCCCGCCCCAGCCGTTTTGCTCAGCTTCTGTTTTATGGAAGGCGGAGAGAACGAAGGCGGTGAATTTTTTGTTGCTCACTTCAAATTTGTCCATCCAGAAACCATCCACCTTTATTTCCTGCGCGGGTTTTTCGTCTTCAGCGCCGGAATCGCTGCCCATGACGAATTTTCCAGGCTCAATGAAAATCATCGTGTGGCCGTTTGGGAAAGAGTATTCATAAAAACCCTTCTTGTTTTTAGGAAGGGGATTGGCAGTGTCCACTCCAGCCGGAATATTTCCGCCGAAGATCCTCGTGAATTCCTTTCGCAAGGTTTCCCTGGTCTCGTCCCTCTCCTTTAATTTTTCCTGCTCCTCGCGCTGTTTTTTGCCTTCAACCAGTATCTTGGCGAGTTCATTTTCCTGCTGCTTTCGCAGGGCGGAAAGCTTTTCTTCCGCCTCCAGCAGTTCCTTTTCCATTTTCGCGTCCAGTTCCTCTTTTCGTTTTGTCTGTAGCTCCTCTTTTTTCCTGGCCTCCAGCTCGATTTTTTTCTTCTCCAGTTCCTCTTTCTCCTCCGTTTCCCTCATGATGAGTTCAAAGAATTTCGCGAGATGGGGCGGGGTCCTTTGCTTGTCGTATGAAATCTTCTTGTTGATGTTCATGGCCGACCTGAACGATTTTTCCGCGCCCGGGGCGTCGCCCTTCAGGGAGAGCTGGAGGAGGGCGAGGTATTTGAGGGCCTCGGCCTTCAGCTTGTCGTCCTTGGCTATGCTGTCCAGTCTGGAGAAGTATAAAAAGGCAATCGCATTGGCGCCGAAATCCAGTTTTTCCAGGGCTTTTACTAGCAGGCCCTTTTCATCGGACATGAAATCAGACCGTATTTTTTCAAGCTTTGCCTGGAGGTCAGGCGGCGTTCGCTTTTTGTCAATTTCAACGCCTGGATTCAATGAAACAGCGGTTGTGAATTCCAACTCTCCCTTTTCTTCTTCCTTTGCCATAAGAAAGGCGACGAGGGACAGGTATTTATGCGCCTCCGCCTTGGCCGCTGCGTCAGCGGGGCCTTTAATTATTTCCCCTAGCGCGGCCTTGGATTTGTCGGCGTCCAGGTTGTCGAATTCCTGGATGGCCTGGGAAAGGAGTCCCTTGTAATCCGCGGCGGACGCCATTCCAAGGACAGAGCACGAGAGTAGTAAAATGCAAATTATTATTTTCATGAATTTATAAGGTACTTTCATTTTAATATTTAAAATCAAATTTTTAATAGAACGCTGATGACGCGGATTTCGCTGATTATCACGGATTAAAGGAAATTTTATCCGCGATAATCCGTTTTGTCAGGCGCCCTTTTGAACCAAATTTTTGTCGAGTTCAAGCTCATAGGAAAGAATTGTTTTAATATTCATCTTCTTGGAAGCATCGAGTATTTCAATGCCGACTATTTTGTCATCGGATGTTGTGTCTAAATTAACGCCTTCGGAAATCTCTATGACTCCTTCCGGTTTCTGGTTTCCTAATTTTATATAAACGGCATCAACTTCATTATCATAATGAACTCTCATTTTTTTCTTCCTTTTTTGAGCAGGTAGTTGGTTATTATCATTGCAATATTTTCTGCTACAGAGACAACAATTTTCAACGGATACTTAAACCCAATAACATTTTTTATTACCACATGTCTTCCTTGATGTAAATTCATGCTCGTTAAGGATATCTCAAATTTGCTATTTTTTTCTACCGCTGAGGCGCAGGCGCTGAGAAAAGGTAAGGACACGACGCATCGTGCCACAACAACTGTAAAACTTTTATAAAAATCTCCGCGCCTCTGTGTCTCCGCGGTTCCCAAATCCCAAATCTTAAATTTTAAATCCTAAATCCCCATTTCACGGGTTCACCCACACCGCTGGAAGTTCCCTTGACAGCATATCAACCGTTTCCTGGCTTTTCTCCGACTCAAGGGAAACCGCCAATTCATCGAGAATTATTTTTTGCTCCAGCTTCATGTTCGAGTAACATTTAGCGGACATGAGATGGGGGGAATAGGGGACCTCCTTGCCGTCCCGTTTCACGGAAAGGGCAACAGGGGGCTTAATGGCAAGAGACCTCTTGATGGACTCTGACGCCTTCATCCATTCGTTTTGGGCCATGAAGTCCATGGCCTCGATATAGTACTCGTCCCATTCCTTCTTCTTCGCGGAATCGATCGCCTTCTTGTCCTCTTCGGATTTCTTCAATTTTTCCGCCGCCAATTGGAGGTATTTCTGGGATTCCTCGTATTGGGAAAGGGCCATGGATTTTTCAAATTCCTTTTTGGCCAGGTCCCATTTCCCCAAATTATAGTAACAGAGGCCGAGTCTATAGTGGGGAAAGTAGCCGAACCTCATACCGTAGAGTTTTATTTTTTCGCCCTCCTGGTCGTTATCGGCTATGGCGGTCTCCAAAGCAGTTGCCGCGTCCCGCCAATTTTCCTTTTCCATCAGCGATTCAGCTTCAAGGTAGCTGGAGGTCCATTTAGGCGCCGCGTGCGCGCCTGCCGGGAAAAAGAGAATGGAAACCGCTGACAACATTGAAAGAAATATGGGGAGGAGGCGAAGGGCGAAGGGCGAAGGGCGAAGGGAAGAAGGCGAAAGGCTGAAGGCTGAGGGCTGAAGAAAAAAGATTTTAAATTCCTGGCTGCTGGCCGCCGGTAGTTTATTATTTTTAAACCGCATGGTAGTTTTCATTTTAGAAAAATTGGTCATTGGTAAATTTTCAATCGTCAATTGTCAATGCTCAATGATTTTGCGTCACCACGACAGCTCCACCTTGGCCTGCGAGCCTATTTTGATTGACTTGATGGCGTCGTCCATAGCCACCACTTTCACCTCTGTCTTGAAATATGTCTTACCGGCCTTCTGAAATCCTTCCTTGGCAATGGTTTCAATTTTCGCTGGGAGCCCCTCGTCCCCGGTAAGCGATGTTTTGGCCTTGACCGCCATTCCTTCTTCCAATTTGGATATGTCCGACGCGGCGGCGTCAACTTCAATAATAAAATAATTTCTGGAAATGGAGCCTATGGACCCTTCAAATTCCAACCCCTTGTTTGCCTGGGATTTCCTCGCAACGCTTTGGGCGCCGGTTGGGGCTTCCTTGCCCGGGCCGGAGGCGAGGAAGTAAAAGGCCCAAGCCAGACCGGCGAGAATCGCCAGACCAAGGATGGCTATAAACTTGTTATCCTTGATTTTTTCAATAAAGTCCTCGGAAAACGAGCCTGTCCCGTGTCCGTCCAGCGAAATCGCCAATTGAAAGCCTGACAGGGTGATCTTGTCCCCGTTGGAGAGTTTTACCGGTTGTTTATGAGGGATTTTTTTCCGGTTAAGTATGGTTCCCCCCTTACTGAGATCTTCAATGAAAAAACCGTCTTCCTTATAAAAAATAGTAAGGTGTTTCCGGGAAATATTCGGGTCCTCAAGGACCACTTCGTTATTGGTGGCCCTTCCAACGCGAATCATCCCGTCATAGTAAAGCGGGGCGGTTTGTACCCTCCTCCCGTCCTTGTATATCTTGAGGTGGCCAAGAGCGGTTTTTCCATCCCCCCTTGGTCTTTCCTCTTCCGTATAGATCCGGGTCTTTTCGTCCTCTTCAAGGACTGAATCCTCGTCCTTTTCGCCCTCCGGCCCAACGGAATGGCTTGCCACAACGGTTTTCCCGTTGTCCAGGGGCAAAGAATCCTCTTCCGGTTGGGTGTCTTTCTCTTGGTTCCCGGAATTTCCTTCCCTGTTTTCATCGGAAGGGAGATAGACCTGCGTCTTGTCGTTGTCTGGGGGGGCTGTGTTGCTCATATTGAATTTAACGTCCTTTGGTTAAGCAGCCTTTAAAAACTCTGCTCGTACATCTATCAAAATTTAAAAAAATATAGAACGCGGATGACACAGATGAGGCGGATCTACACGGATTTTAAAAAAACAATTTTTTATCCGCGTAAATCCGTTTTATCCGTGTCATCCGTGTTCCATTTTTCGACTTCTTATTGTTTTTCCTGCTCAAAGTCGACCTTCAGCACCTCGGTCTGGTCCTTTTCAATTTTGATACGAATGGTTTTTTGCTTGCCGATGTCCGGGTTATCCATTACCACAACGTGGTTTCCTGTTTTCAGCTTATGTTTTATCAGGGGAGTTGTCCCGGCCTTTTTATCGTCGATTTGAACAAAGGACCAGGGGACGGAGTTTACAGTTAGAAAACCGAAGGTCTCTTCTTCCGCCTCCCTGGACGCCCTACTTCCCAGCAAGGCCGCCTGGTCAACCGGAACGGCGGCCTGCTTGCCTGGCTTGAGGAAGAAGACCAGTCCAGCCACCACCAGGAGCATGAAGGCGCCAAGGATGATAAACGGTTTATAATCCTTGGCCGCTTCAACGGCTGACGCGGATTCGGCAAGCGTGCCGACGTTAGTCGCCTGCATGCTTTTTATATCATCCGGCATGGACCGGATGGCCTCGTCCTCCTCCTTGGCGGCCTGGTTTTCCTTGGCGATGTTTTCCTTATAATTGGTCTTAAGATAATCGGCTATTTTCCTGGAGCTCAGATCAATCTTGTGCGCGAGGCTGAAATCGTTCAGGGCCTTTTCCATTTCATCCGCCGTCTGGAACCGCTTAGTCCTGTCTACTTCCAGGGTCTTCCGCACTATCGCGTCCAACTCCTCCGGGATATCCTTGTTTATGTCCCTGGGAGGGGGCAGCCTGTGCTCCCTCATGGCCCCAAGGATGTCAAGGTCCGTTTTCCCGGCGAACATCTGCTTGTTGGTCAGGAGTTCCCACAGCACTATCCCAAGGGAGAAGATGTCGGAGCGCGGGTCCAGCGGCTCGCCGCGAAGCTGTTCCGGAGACATGTAGGCGAGTTTTCCCTTTCTCACTCCCAGTTGGGTCTGCTCCACCTGGATTTCCGTTTTTGCTATGCCGAAATCGATCAGCTTTACGTCGCCCTCGTATGAGAAAAGGGTGTTATGCGGGCTGACGTCACGGTGGATAATTTCGAGCGGCTTGCCGGAATCATCCTTGGCGCGGTGTGCGTAGTCAAGGGCCGAGGCCACCTTTGCTATGACTGACACGGAAAGGTCCATTGGAAAGGAATGGCGTTTCTTGAGGCAGTCCGTGAAGACGTCCATCAGGCTCTTGCCTGGGATGTACTCCATGGCTATGAAGTAATAATCATCGACCATCCCGAAATCGTAAATGGAGATTATGTTCTGATGTTTGAACTTCGAGATGATCTCCGCCTCCGTGCGGAAGAGATTGATGAGGGTCTGGTTGGTGGCGAAGTGGGGAAGTATCCTCTTTATGGCTACGGATATCTGGACCTTGCTGTCCCCAACAATGGTGATCTTCTTGCCTTTATAGATTTCCCCCATCCCGCCCTCGGAAATCTTGCGCAGGAGGAGGTAATCGCCGAAGGGTTCGATTTTTAAGCTTGGTTTTTCAGACATGGAGTTCAAATTCAAAACCTGTATATAGTTGAAACGGAGAACTGCTCGCCCCGGTTGTCGGAGATATCCACCCCCATGTCCAACTGTATGTTTTCCTTGTAAACGATTCCTATGCCGCCCGTGCCGTGGTTGGCGTTCTTGCCTGGAGGATATATGTCCCTGTTGGCGGGGTCCTTGCTTCCCACGTATTTAATATTGTGCTCCTGCTCGTGATAGTAACCCGCCCTTGCCGCGATGAATATATTCTTAAAGGGGCTTAAAACATATTCCCCGCCGAAGTGGAACTCGTTTCCGTCGCGGATATCATAATTATTGGCGGATGAAGAGTCAAAAAAGGAATTGAGATTGTTCAGCAGATCGGAGTACTTGATCCTGACATAGTCAAAGGAAACGTTAAGGCCGAAAAGTTCGTAGGATATCCCGGCCCCGTAGCTGTCCGGCAGCTTCACCGTGTAATCCTCGGAGGAATACAGGATGAACTTGTTTGCCCCCTCGTAATACGGCCCGGAATAATATTGGGCCTTGGACGTGAATTTGGGCTGTTTTTTATACACCGCCCCTATTTTCAAGGACGATATTGGGTTCCACTGCATCCCCAGCGTATAGCCGAAAGAGGTTTCCGCGTCATGCACTATCCTTTTCGCCCGTATGCTGTTAGGTGAATAGTCCGGCGCGCTGTAGGGATTATTCTGGTTGTACTGGTAAACGTTCGCCTCGGAGTCCATGGCGTAGCGCGAGACCCTGGCGTTGGCCCCTATGGCGAAGTTTTCAAAGGGGACAAAGGAAACGGCCATTCCCACGTCCTCAACAGTCATGTCAATAACCGACTGCGCCGGGAATTTGCGGGCATAGCCCCCGGTTGAGGGAACTGAAACTATGGCCCCCCTGGAGGCCCATTTTTCCTCGTAATTCACCAACTCGTGGCGGAAGATGGCGAGGGTCGCCAATTCCGTGGGGTACACAAGGCTCATGAAGGAAAGGCTGGTGACGTGGTCCTGGAACACCCTTGGCTGGAAAGCCGGGTCCACAACGCCGAACTGGTTCTCCACGCCCCCCTTGTTGTCGTAAAAATCGATGTTTGTTTCATTTTTAAAAAATTTCATCTCCACCGACACCTCCGGCTTGGTGAGGATATGGAGGCCGGCGGGATTTGAGGCCGCCGCCGTGGCGTCGTCCGCCAGGGCGATGAAGGCCCCGCCCATTGCAAGAGACCTGGCGCCCGGATTATTGAAGTTGAATTGGAAGTTGTCGCCGTAAAGGAGGGAAATGGAGTGCGCTCTTTCCGTTAGCAAGAGGAAAAAGATGAGAAAGGGCAGGGTGGATAAAAGATATTTTTTCATGAATTGTTTATTCTTTGTAGTTTTGGCTATTGATACTTATTTGGCAATTGTGATTTGTAGTTTTATCGACTTGCGGCACGGAAGCCGACAGCCTCATGAATTATAAAGAATTATCGGTTATTTGGCAAGGTGTGAGTTAGTCCAAAATTTTGTATAGGATTTTGGGCATGACGAGATAAAAAAATAACGCGTCTATAATTGACAATAAAGGCGTTTTAAACTTAAAATTGGCGCTGTAATTCAAAAGGAGAATGATATGAGTGATTGTCTTTTTTGCAAAATAGTGGCTGGCGCCATACCTTCCAAGAAGGTGTACGAGGACGAGCATATCCTCGCCTTTCACGACATAAACCCAAAGGCCCCGGTCCATGTCCTCGTTATCCCCAAGATACATAAGGCCACTTTGCTGGAACTGGAGGAGGCGGACAAGGACGCCATCGGGGGCATATTCCTGGCCATAAACCGGATCGCCAGGGAAAAGGGCGTGGCCGAGGACGGTTTTCGCGTGGTGGCCAACTGCGGCAAGAAGTCCGGGCAAGAGGTCTTCCACATCCACTTCCACCTCCTGGGCGGCAGGTCCATGCAGTGGCCTCCGGGATAGGGACGCCGGATCGCGGGATGCGCGAGCGCCTGAGAATCCATGTAAACGGCATAGTCCAGGGGGTCGGCTTCCGGCCCTTTGTGTACAGGCTCGCGCGTGAACTCGGCGTCGGCGGCTTTGTAAGCAACCACAGCGGCGGCGTCCTGATTGAGGCCGAAGCGGATGGCCAGGAGTCCATCCGGATTTTTTGCGCCAGGCTCAAGGCCGGAATCCCGCCCCTGGCCCAAATTACTGAATTCTCCTCGGAAGAGATCCCGCCAATAGGGGAGACGGCTTTTTCCATACGTCCAAGCTCACATGACGGCCTGGCCCACACTCTCATCTCCCCGGATATATGCGTGTGCGGGGATTGCCTGCTTGAACTTTTTGACCCCAAGGACCGGCGCTTCCGTTATCCCTTCATAAACTGCACGAACTGCGGTCCACGCTACACAATAGTCCACGGCATACCTTACGACCGGCCCCTGACCTCCATGAAGAAATTCCCATTGTGCCGGGAATGCGGAAAGGAGTATAACGATCCAGCCGACCGGCGTTTCCACGCCCAGCCAAACGCCTGCCCGGCTTGCGGTCCATCTATTTCCCTTCACTTGAGCAATGGAGACAAGGTGGAAGCGGAAGACCTGGTGGAGGCCGTTGTTTCCCTTTTGCGGGAGGGGAAAATCGTGGCCATTCGCGGAGTAGGCGGGTTCCATCTGGCGGTTGACGCAATGAACCAGGAAGCGGTAATGGCACTTCGAGGACGCAAGGGCAGGGCCGAGAAACCCTTTGCCTTGATGGCCCCTGATGTGGAGTCTGTCAGGAAATTTTGCCATGTGGACCTGCAAGAAGAGGAGGCCCTTCTTCATCCCACGCGGCCCATTGTTTTGCTCAGGGCAAGGGGAAAAAACGCGATTGCCCCAGGAGTGGCCCCCGGCAGCCTTGATCTTGGTTTCATGCTGCCCTGCGCCCCGCTTCATTATCTGATAATAAAGGACCGCTTCGACGCCTTGGTCATGACAAGCGGAAATTTTTCAGAGGAGCCTATCGCCATCGGGAACGAAGAGGCCGTGGAGCGGCTGGCGGCAATTGCGGATTATCTTCTCCTGCATGACCGTGAAATACTTCAACGTTGCGACGACTCCATTCTCCGCGTGGTCGCCGGTGAGAGACGAATGATACGCCGCTCCAGGGGATATGTTCCGGCCCCTATATTCCTGCCTTCACCTGCATCGAGACCAATCCTTGCCTGCGGGGGAGACTTGAAGAACACCGTTGCCCTGGTCCGGGACAGGACCGTTTTCCTGAGCCAGCATATAGGCGACCTCGACAACCCATCGGCCCTTTCCTTTTTCGAGCATGGCATAGCCAATCTTGGAAAAATCCTGGAAATAACGCCGGAGGTGATTGCCCACGATCTGCATCCTGAATATCTCTCCACGAAATGGGCGTTGGGCCGCGGCCTTCCAACTGTCGGAGTCCAGCACCATCACGCCCATCTGGCCTCTGTAATGGCGGAGAACGGCGTGGAGGAAAAGTGCATCGGGATCATCCTGGACGGCACCGGATACGGAACGGACGGCACAATATGGGGAGGAGAGGTCCTGATCGGCGACTTTAAAAGCTTTGAGCGCTTCGCATGGCTGGCGCCTGTTCCCCTTCCAGGAGGGGCTGCCGCAGTCAGGCAGCCATGGCGCATGGCGATAAGTTATCTTTATTCGGCATTCGGGCGCGAATTTTTAAATTTCGATCTTCCTTTTCTCCGGCAACGGACCAGGGAAGAAGTCACGGTCCTGCTGGAAATGATGGAGCGCGGACTGAACTCGCCCGATACCTCAAGCTGCGGCAGGCTCTTTGACGCTGTGTCAGCCTTGCTTGACATCCGGCAAGCGATAAGCTACGAGGCCCAGGCCGCGATGGATCTGGAGACGGCTGTGGATGTGTCCTTTCGAGGCGCTTATGCGGTAATGACGGACAACGCCTTTGATGGCGGTCCGTTGCCCGGCATATCGCTCTTCCGCGCCGTGGCTGAGGACATGATGAGCGGGGCTCCGGCTGGAAAAATAGCGGCCAAATTCCACCAGGGCTTGGGTGAGATGTTTTTAAGGGCGGCGCGGAGCGCCAGGGACATGCATGGAATCAACACAGTTGGATTGAGCGGAGGAGTTTTTCAGAACTTATATCTATTTAGTTATATTTTGAAACGTCTTAGGGAGGAGGGCTTTGCGGCGCTGACGCACAGGCTTGTCCCCTCCAATGACGGGGGATTGGCCTTGGGGCAGGCTGTTATAACGACTTCAGCGCGCCTTCATAATCCGGCTCCTCAGTGATTTCCGGAACCTGCTGGGCGTGGACCACCGTGCCTTGCGCATCCAGGACCACAACGGCCCTGGACAAAAGGCCGGCGAGCGGTCCGTCCACTATCCTCACGCCGTAAGCGTCACCGAAGGAAGCGTTACGGAAGGCGGAGGCGGAGATGACGTTCTTCAGGCCCTCTGCTCCCCGGAAACGTTCGTGGGCAAAGGGGAGGTCCATGGAAACGCAGAGCACAGCGGTATTGTCCATTCCCCCGGCCTCCTTATTGAATCTTCGCACCGAGGCCGCGCAGATTGGGGTGTCGATGCTGGGAAAGATATTCATGACAACTTTTTTCCCGGCGAAATCCTTCAAGGCGACGCTGGAGAGGTCCGTCTTGGTGAGCAGGAAATCAGGGGCCTTTGTCCCAATGCGCGGGAGGTCGCCAGCGGTATTCATCGGTTTTCCGTCAAAAGTAATTATAGCCATTGGTTATCAAGTTTTTGTGTAAGTTAACAAAAAAGACATAGAACGCGGATAACGCGGATAAGACGGATCTTCGCGGATTTTAAAAAAACAATTTTTTATCCGTGCAAATCCGTCTCATCCGTGCCATCCGCGTTCCATTAAAACTTAAAATATCTTCTGTCCTCCGCTCTCACGCGTAATACTCTTCCCCCAGGTGATGGATCACCTTTTCATTCATAAGGTGGCGTAAGGTGTTTTTCAGTTTCATCAATTGAATGAAAAGGTCGTGTTCCGGGTAGATGTCTTTCCTTGGGGTCTGCGGCGACTTGAAGTAGAAACTCAACCACTCCTGGACCCCTTTCATTCCGGCGCGTTTGGCAAGGTCCAGGAAAAGGGCGAGGTCTATCACCAGCGGCGCGGCCAGGATGCTGTCGCGGCATAGAAAGTCTATCTTCAATTGCATCTTGTAGCCCAGGAAACCGGTGAGGTCTATATTGTCCCAACCCTCCTTGGCGTCTCCCCTGGGCGGGTAGTAGTTGATCCTCACCTTATGATAGAGGTCCTTGTAAAGAGTGGGATAGTAATCGGGCTGCAAAATCACGTCCAACACGGAGAGCTTGGAGACCTCCTTGGTTTTAAAGCTGTCCGGATCATCCAATACTTCCCCGTCCCGGTTTCCTAAAATATTGGTGCTGAACCATCCCTCTATTCCCAGCATCCTGGCCTTGAGCCCTGGGGCGATGATGGTCTTCATCAGGGTCTGGCCGGTTTTGAAGTCCTTTCCGCACACAGGGACTTCGTTTTGGAGGGCCAGGGAGAGGAGGGCCGGGACTTCAGCGGTCAGGTTAGGGGCGCCGTTCGCGAAGGGGACTCCCTCCTTCAGGGCGGCGTAAGCATAGATCATGGAAGGGGCAATGTCCGGGTGATTTTCCTTCAGGGCCTTTTCAAAGGAGTCGAGGTTTTTATATACCGGACTGTCCTCCTCCATGAAAATTTCCGTGCTTGCGCACCATATCATCACGGTCCGCGCGGCGCCTGAATTTTTCTGAAAATCCCGGATGTCCCGGCGGAGGGCCTCGGCGTTTTCCATGTGGCTGGCGCCGTTTTTCACGTGTGGACCGTCCAATTTGCGCACGAATTTCTTGTCAAACACCGCCTTCATGGGCCTTATCGCCCGCAGGGGTTCCTTGACCTCCTCGATGAGGCTTTTTTCCAGAACGCCGGCGTGCAGAGCTGCTTCGTAACAGTCTTCCTCGAAAATGTCCCAACCGCCAAAAACCATATCTTCCAGTCCGGCCAGTGGGACGAATTCCTTGATCATGGGATTTCTCTTCTCGTCTCTTCTCCCAAGCCTTATATGCGCCATTTGGGTAAGAGAGCCTATGGGCTTCGCGATGTCCCTTTTAATGGCCTCAACTCCGGCTATCACCGTTGTGCTTATCGCTCCCATCCCAGCCATAAGGACCCCAAGTTTTCCTTCCGGTTTAGGGATATCTTGCCCTTTTTTCGTTGAAATCATTTAATTTTTTTCTCCCCAAAAAGTTATTTTGTAAATGTGAAAAAACATTTTAACATTTAATCCAATGAACCAAAAGGGGGGCGTGTTTTTTAGGGGGCGAAGGGTGATAGTGGATAGAGGGCAGGAAGATTAATACTAACAAAAAATATTTTAAATTTCAGATTGCGGATTTCAGATTGGAAGAATATAAAAACAAAATATCCTGTGCATCCTGTCTATCCCTGTTAAATTTTTTTTGGCAGGGATGTACAAGATAGGCATGATAAAGATGAAAAGAAAAACCTGCCACAAATCTGAAATCTGAAATCACAAATCCAGAATTAATTTCATCTTACCCGGATGGAGGATGAGGATTTTTTAATTGCGATGTTCAGGTCCGAGCGTTGAAACTCCTTCCCATGAAAATCATATAGCTTCACGTCAGCCAGCCTGATAATGGCGGTCCCCTTTTTCAGGGGCGTGAACTTCAGGGCGCCCAGGGAGACCGGTTTCGAGATTGTAACGACCTTTCCCTCCCTGGCCGCGCACACGGCTTCCACGGACCCCTTGCCGGTCTTTTTTTCGTTGACTTCGCAGGCAAAATCCGTTCCCATGCCCTGGCCCGCGGCAAAATCCGAAAACCTGGCCATCTCCGGATCATAGGTTATCTTGAAATAAAAAGAGGCGGTCTTGTCCGGGTTGTTGATCTGGAGGCCTGCGGCGCAATCGCCGGAGTCCAGGCCGCACCCGTCTCCTTTCAGGGAAACTTTTCTGGGAGAATTTTTTTCCAGCCGCCGCAGGGACCGCCTCAATTTTCCCTCATAGGATTTGGGATTGATGTCCGGCGGCCATGCCTGATTGACAATCCAGTAGAGGATGGAGTGCCCGTCGTTGGCCCCAATCTCTCCGTCTCCCTCGATATCTCCAGCGTCGATTTGTTTTTTAGATGGGACCGCCTTGTGATCGGCGAACACCATGGCGGACGAGGCGTCGTTGGCCAGGACCGCCGTGTCCCCGGTCACGTCGCCCAGCCGGTAGTCGCCTCCAACCGTCACCTTGCCGTCGATAAGATTCAGATCAACCTCCTTGAAAGGGTCGGTCTCGCTTTTTACCCAGAGAGTTGTGCCCTTGATGGCCGCAGTGTCCGCCTTGACGAATTGGATAGGGGCTTTATGGCTGACAGCCGCGTCCTTCTTGATTTTTACCTCCAGACTCAGGAAACGCCCCTCCCCCTTAAGGGCAGCCCCAGGCCCGGACACATAACTGATGACGACGTATGGCGGAGAGATGTTGGCGCTCCAGATAAAGTCCCATGTAAGAAGGGTCTCCTTCACCTTCACTATCTCCATGAGGTCAGGATCGTATTGAAGGACTAGGTCTCCAGCGCTCAGGATAAGGTTGTCCGCGTTTTGCAGGTTGAGCGGAATAGTGACGGTTTCACCGGGCTCCCCATAAACCGCGGGGATGAAGAAAGAGAGGCGGCCGGACAAGGCCCATGCCTTTTTGGAAAAATTGCCTTTCAATTTTTTGTTGCCGGAAACCGCCTTCACCTTATAATAATAGACCTTGTTTTCATTAATGCCATTGGTGTCTAGGTAAAAGGTGTTATCAACCGTCTTCTTGTTGATCTTCCTGTAATTTCCTCGAGGCGAGCCGGAGCGGTAAACATCGTATCCGATGGTCCTGAAATCATCGCTGGCCTCCCATTTCAATTCTATGTCCGATACCCCGCCCTGGGCGTGGAGATTGTCCGGCCCCGCGATGGCGGCGCTTGGCTTCGCCTCAGCGTGAAGAAAGGAAAAAAGGCAAAGAAGAATGCCTGACAGGATTTTAGATAGGTTTTTCGTCATTCGTGGATCGTCATGTGTCATGTGTCATAAGTCATGTGTCAGGGGGCAGTTTTCAGTTGTCAGTTTCCAGTTTTCAGTTGGCATTCGTCATTTACCTGTCAACCGTCAACCGTCAACTGCCTTTATCTACTTCCCCGCTCCCACGCTCCCATCGCCTTTAATGACCTGGTATTGCGTTGAAAGATTGCCGCCCAATACGTCGAACAGGTCGAATGCCTTCAGGGAAACAGCGGCGGGTTTTCTTTGCATCCTGGAGAAATCCTTCACCTTGAAATAAAAGACGCCAAGCTCATGGTATCCCTTGGTCTTCTTGTCCTTGTTCTCCTTGGCCGCGAACCCCTTTCCAGTGGAAAGGGCAAAGGAGATTTTTCCCTTATCGCCCTTGTCATTGGCCCTTATAAGGAATTGGTCGTTCTTGTCCGCCAGGACAAGCGATTTGTTGGCGCTCTCAACGGTCGCGTTTTTGTCAAAGGACAGGATGTTCTTGTCGTATCGCAACTCCCCCTGCATCGTCACCATGCTCCTTAACTGGTCGATTCCAAGTGAGATCCCTACCTTTTCCCCCTGTTTCACGGCTGTGGCGGAACCCAGGCGCGCGATGATTTTCTGTTTCTTCGCGTTTGCCTCCTTACGTGCAAGCATTTTTCTCTCCAGCGCGGAACTGGAAGTGGCGCCGGGAAAATAGTCCTCAAGGATGTGGTAGAGAATCTTGCCCACGTCATTGGCCTTGATCCCCTTGCTGCCGTCTATGTCCGCGGCCGCGAGTTCCGTGTTGGAGGGGTCATTTTCATAAACTGAAAACTTTATAGTCTTGACCGCGTCATTAATGTCAATGGAATTGTCCCGGTTAACGTCCCCCAGCTTGTTCTCCACCACCCGCAAGGTCCCGCTCTGGACGTTCAGTTCCACCGGATTGCCGTTGGGGTCAGAGACCTTGGTGAAAGCCGGGTCAATTGTCAGGGCGATCTCTTCCCCCAGGGGCAGGCCCTGGGCCACGTTGAAATAGATGTAAAAAATATTCCCGCCCGTGCTCAGGGGCTTGCTTTTGGTGTCCAGAATAACGGCACGCGTGTCCCCCGCGGCCACGTCGCTGGAATAGCTCCATCCGAACTCCTCCACTATGTCCGCCTTTTCCACCTTGGTGGCGGCCAGCTTAGCCGGATCATGGGAGACCCTGAACTGCAGGCCGGACAGCTTCAGTCCCTCGGCGTTAAGCAATTTAATCGGGCATTTATAAATCGAGGCGGCCCCGGCCCCGGAAATGATCTCCGCGTCATAAATGGCAAGGCCCAGGACGCCGACCACCGCCTCCTCTATATTGCTCACCGCGCTTGTCTTGCTGCTCCCGTAAACCGCCGCCACCCCGAAGTAGAGATGGCTCCTCTTCGCGTCCGTGGAATAGGCGTAAGCCGGCTCCGCGGCAGTGCCCACAAGGGCCGCCTGGCTGAAATCGCTGTTCCTGCTCATGTAAATTTGGTATCCACTGATGGTGGTGGCATGGGAGGGGGAATCCCACGAGAGGAACACGGTCCCCCCGCTCACAACCGCCTTCAGGTTCTTGGGCGTGGGGTCGAGCACGATATAATCCCCGCTGCTGGACACAATAAGATTGGCGGCGATGTTCCGGATCGATACCTTGCCCGCGGCCGCACCGCCAGGGACCACCACATTGACATAGCCCGCGTAGGCGTCGGCTTTGGAAGAAAGGGTCCTGGCCACGATCCCGTTGAACGTAACCTCGTTCAGGGAATAGTCAGCGTTCAGGAAATCCCCCTCCGTGTAAATCGTCAGTTCCTCTCCCGAAAGGGCGGCCTCCCGCGAGAAACCGGTAATGATCGCGGTCCGGACTATATGGAAAGATTGAGTGGACTCAGCCGCGCCGCCGCTGGTTGTTACGGAGACCTTGCCGTCCGGGGCGTCGGACGGCACAAGGGCGTAAATATAATCCGAGGAAGAGGCGGAGTGGGAGACAGCCTCAACGGCTGCCTGGGTCCCGCCTATCTTCACGGTGACGTCTTCCTTGAGGCTGCTGAAATTCCTGCCGTTAATGGTGAGGCGGCCTCCGGGCTTTTCGCACGGAGTGTTGTTGGAGCAGGTTTTGGCCGTTATGCCGGTGATTTCCGGCTTCAGCACGGAAAATTGGGCGGTGGAGGAAATGACGCCGCCGCCGGAGTTGACCGTGAACGCGCCGGACCTGGCCCCCCTGCCTATGGTTGCCGTTATATAATCCGTGGAACCGGAGTCGGAACAGGAGGTCACAGGACAATTCTCTCCGCTAAGGGAGACGGTGGTGGAGGAGCACTCCCAATTGCCCCCGCTGATCTTCACGCTGTCCCCCACAACCCCGCTTGAAGGGTAAAAGGTGGAGAGCGTGATCGGCCTTGTCAGGGTGAAACTCCCGGTGATCTCGGCCGTGCTTCCATAGCTGTTCGTAACAGTCAGGGTATAGGAATAGGTCCCGGCAGTCCAGCCTGTCGAGTACGTGGAAGTGGCAAAGGAGCCGGTTTTGGACGCGGAGGTCCCGCTTAGGGTCCAGGAATTGGTGTGCTTGGAATTTCCCGCGCTGTCCGTGACCTTGAAGCTCATGGACGAGACGGAAGCATTGGCGCCCCCGGAACTCGCGGATACGGTATAGGAAACCGTGTCCCCGACTGAGTAAGAGGCGCTGATCCCGGCCACGCTCCCTGTGGGTTTAACTGCTTCAGGTCCTACTCTAATTTTGTATATATTGAACCTACTATCCGTGGAATACCAAAGATAATTACCATCCCATTCCAACACTTTATGTTCAAAAGTGTTGACTCTCATCAGTTCTAAACTATCAAAATCTATATATGCTTGTTTAATTCCATCCTTTGTATATGTATATATTCTGTTATAAGCCTCAAATGAATCTCCAATTAAGAGATTAGTACCATCATAACTTATCCCAGTTGGGTGTCCAAAAAAACCTCCAGAAAAAAATAATATCTGCTTACCTGAGCTATCATGCTTATGAATATCTCCAGAATTATAATCACCAACCCAAAAAAAACTTCCATCCCACGTAACTCCGCTTCCTGGCCAATATCCTATAGGTAACGTCTTTACAATTTGTCCACAATTCTGACCTGTATCAATAGCTACGAGTGAGCCTGTGAATGAATCTTCGAGAGCCCATAAATTACTTCCATCCCATGTAAGGTCAGAAATATGGAACGTAACTGTACATGACTTTAATACTTTTCCATTCGTGTCAAGTTGATAAAGGTTGTTTAAGTTGTCTACCATCCACAATGATGCACCGTCCCATGCGAGTCCAGTTGGACTACCTCCTGGAACACGAAATGAAGCTGTTATTGCGGCACCTATTTCCACAGAAGCAAAAGATAGACTCGAAATGCCCAAACAGAAAACAATAGCAAACATAAATGCTCTTATTTCTTTACCGTAGGCCCTTACCATGGGGAAGCCTCCTTCTTGTGTATTTGCTCCGCTCATAGCCCTTCCTTTCTCCCTGCTGCTGGATAAGAAATTCCTATGGGGGTTATCTGGTTTCTACTCTCAGTCTTCAGGGCCAAGTTGTTATAATATCCAGCCGCCACTGCCGCAACACCCGTGAGGCCGCTAACCTGTGCCGGGGTATATCTGGTTGTGCCGGTCCCGTCTCCCAACTGGCCTCGAGTGTTATATCCCCAAGCCCAGACCGTGCCGTCTGTCTTCACCGCCAGGCTGTAATTGCTTCCAGCCGACACCTGCTTCACGGCCGCGGCTTCTGAAACACCGGCCCTGGCGAACCCAAGCCAGAAAAAAAGCGCCAAAATCATAATCGCGGTTTTTCTTATGACTTGGTCCTTTCAGAAGCAGGTGTCAGGGATCAGGTGCCAGGGGGCAGTTTCCAGTTACCGGTTGTCAGAGGGCAATTGTCATTGGTCATTCGTCATGGTCAATTGTCATTGGTCAATTGTCATTGGTACTTCGTGATTCGTCAATGGTCAAACAAACGGGTTGACGATGAGCAAACGCCCCATAATCTCCTGTCTGTTCCGCATATAGTGTCGATAAATATCTTACCTGGAATTGGCATCGTCCCGGTCAAATTTATATTCGCTGACGTCCACCTTGAAGCTTCGGAAGAAAGTTTCTATTTCATCGGCGGTTCTGGGGGCTGGCGCAAGCTCGGATGGCAACTGCTTCACCTTGAGGAAGGCAATGAAATCCAGCAACTCAGCCTGCCTTCCGGGAGGCAGTGTTTCAACTTCATGTGCGATGATTTCGGAATATTCCATGTGCGCGTCTCCTGCTAATCAGTCTAATTTTAACAACAATAAGGAATGGATATCAAACCTTGATTTTTGCAATCCGCTGCTTGGGATTACAAATCCCGAAGGTCCGGCATCGCGGATTACAAATCCGCGACGTGCAAATTAGACGAGGCCGCCTTGCCAATTGACTCTGCCAAGACACCCGGCGTCCTTGGGCCACATAAGGCCGGTCCGGGTATCCGTGATTGTGCCGTCCACGTTGTCCGTGAACCTCCCCGCGTGCGCCGCGCCCGCGCAAAACAAAACAGCCGCTAATATTAAAGGCAGTATTCTTTTCATGACTTTTTTCCTCGGACAGGGCAATTGTGAATCGTCGTTCGTACTTCGTCAATCGTACTTCGTATTTTGTCATTTATTGTAACGCACCTTCCACCCGGATTTGCAATCCGCGGCGAGCGAAAAAAACATTATCATCAGGCCATCTATTCTCCGGCTTCATGAGCGGATGCTTCTACGATATTGGCATGTATCCAGTACCCATTCTGTTTCAGCTCACCAAACAACTCTCTAACGGAGTGAATCATCCCCATTTTCTTTGCGTCAACAAGCACACGGGCAGTGCCGATCACCGCAAGATTGTAGACATTGCGGGCCACTTTGCGCCCCTTGCGCTCGTCAATGAGGACGGTATCCGCTGAAATCTGCCGGGCAAGCTGAATCACAGCCGCCTCACCCTTGTCCAGAATGCTCAACAACAAAGGATCCGCGGGTGGCTGCGCCATTTTGACTTCAAGCCATGCGGGCTTGGCCATACGTCGCGCTTCAAATGATGACGCGATCAACTCCGCGTAAACTTCCGATGGAATGATAACATGGCTGAACAATTCGGGAAGCAGGTTCAACCGGCCAATCATAGATAGCGCAATGAGCGGCCCGGTGTTAGAAACCAGGACATCTTTCATGGTTGCACCGGAAATTCGCCGGCCAATTCCTCGTCGTCCCATTGCACGGAAGGCGCTCCGAATTTATGGCAGTCAAGTAGAAAATCAACGCGAGACACACCGGCCATTTCCGAAGCCTGCCCGGATGTCAGGCGGCCAAGCTCGAACAATTTTACCGCCATTGCTTTTCTGGCCTCACTCTCAAACTCGAACCGGCTCGCATTCAATGCGGCAAGAAGCGAATCATTATATGGTATGCATAGAGTGCTCATGTTAATTACCTCCCTACATCGCCTGATGAACAATTGGGGACAACCCCCGGTTTCCGCGCCGGTCCGTTGTCAAGCCAAACGCGGCCCATACACCGTCCCATTATTTGCGCTCGTTGCAGGTTTGCAACCTGCAACGAGCCTTCCAGCGTTATCGGCATATTTGTCTCCCTTGCATGGTTTTTTAAATATTTTGCAATCCGCGGCGTGTGAACCTTAATCAACTGGATGCGCGGGATGGGTTAGTTTTAAAGGCAAACTAAAAATTTTTTGCCCCATAAATCTTAGTAGAAAGGTGTATGAAAGTCAAAAAAAGGCTCAAAATTGCTCAAATGGTATTTCCTGATAACTGCCCCCTGGCAACTGTGAACGGAATTTAGGAAGTGGAAACAATTATTGATTTTGGTGTACACTAAACGGCGTAGAAATTTTATTCTGACATGGGATGCCTTTTTTTTATCTATTGAATTTTAAAGGACTTAGGTGATGGCATTTAAATTGCTGATAGATTCTCGCCTGTATTTTTATCTATTTTGAGGAAAGAGGATTGTACTACGAAGAACCAGGAGCGCGGGAAAGTCTGGGCCTGAGGACCCCTAAGCACGAGGACCTCTTTCACAGCCACCCGGAATACAAGGTTGAAAGAGACGACGCCAAATGCATCCGATGCCTCTGTTGCGTGCGGCAGTGTCCTTATGAAACCACTTTTTATGATCCCATGCGGAACGTGGTGTACGACGTTCACTCCAACTGCGTCAACTGCAAGCGCTGCGAGGTTATGTGTCCAACCCAGGCAATTGAAATAAAAAAATGGGGATGCGGATTCAGGGAAAACCACCATTGGAAATTCAGGGACTATGGGGCGGCTTATAAACAATCTGATACCGGCGCGGTGGTCCTCACCGGCCTCGGGAACGATAACCCGTATATGTCCTATTTCGACCGCATGGTGCTGGACGCCTCCCAGGTGACCAATCCTTCCATAGATCCCTTGCGTGAGCCAATGGAGTTAAGGACATACATTGGACGCAAGATGGAAAATCTGGAGGATTTCGGCAAGGAAAGCTTCCAGGAATACCCGAACATACTGGCGGAGGTCCCCATAGCGTTCGCCCCTATGTCCTTTGGGGCCATAAGCCTGAACTTTCAAAAGGGAATGGCCGCCGCGGCCCAGGAATTGGGCACCTTTTTCAACACCGGCGAAGGCGGACTGCATGAGGATTTGTTGCCGTACAAGGACAACGCCATAGTGCAGGTGGCCTCCGGGCGTTTCGGGGTCAGCAAAAGATATCTTATGAACTCCGCCGCCTGCGAAATCAAAATAGGGCAGGGGGCCAAGCCTGGCATCGGGGGACATCTCCCTGGCGAGAAAGTGACGGCGGAAATATCCAAGACCAGGATGATCCCCGAGGGAAGCGACGCGATTTCTCCCGCCCCCCAGCATGACATTTATTCCATAGAGGACCTTCGCCTCCTTATTTACGCCATTAAGGAAGCCACTGAGTATACCCGCCCGGTGTCCGTCAAGATCGCCGCGGTCCATAACGTCGCCGCCATAGCCAGCGGGATAGTCCGCGCCGGGGCCGACATTATTGTAGTGGACGGCTTCAGGGGCGGCACGGGCGCGGCGCCTAAGATCATCCGTGACCATGTCGGCATCCCGCTTGAGGTCGCGCTGGCCGCGGTTGATGAGCGCCTGCGCCGGGAGAAAATCAGGCACATGGCCTCCATAATCGCTACGGGGGGAATCAGGAGTTCAGCCGATGTTGTTAAGGCCATCGCTCTTGGCGCGGACGTCGTGTATATAGGAACAGCCGCCATGCTGTCAGCCGGCTGCACCCTTTGCCAGCAGTGCCATCGCGGGAAATGCGCGTGGGGGATCACCACCAACCGGCCGGACCTGCTGGCCAGGCTTCCGGTGGAGATGGCGAAGGAGAGGGCGATTAATCTCGTAAAGGGCTGGAGCAGGGAGGTCAAGGAGATGCTTGGACTGATGGGGCTTAACTCCATTGAGAGCCTGCGCGGCAACCGGCTGAAACTGCGGGGGGTCGGGCTGACGAAGCTGGAGCTCGAGACCTTGGGCATCCGGCAGGCGGGAGTGTAGTCATTTCAGATTGCAGATTTGAGATTTCAGATTTTTATTCACTTATAACGGGTGTGATGATAAAAAAAATAGAACACGGATGACGCGGATTATACGGATTTAAAAAAATTTTTTTTATCCGCGCAAATCCGTGATATCCGCGTTCCATTCAAATTTTAGATTTGTTTTGACATGAAAAGAGTTTACCCGAAAGAAGAAAATTGCATGAACTGCCGGTTGTGCGAGGTGGCGTGCATCGTGGAGCACTCGGACTCCAAGGACCCCCTTGGCGCGTATTTCGTTGAGGGGATGGGTTTTAACAGCGCGGCCGGCGAAGGGATTATTGATCCGGCGGACGCGCTGGAGGCCGGGAAACCAAGGCCATTGAACCGCATCAGCGTGAGCCTGCGCGGCTATTCCAGCATCTCCACCAATTGCCGCCACTGCTCGGACGCCTCCTGCGTCCTGGCTTGCAAGAACGGCTCCCTTTATTACGACGACGCGGGAAGGGTCCGCTTGAGGGAAGATAAATGCGTCGGATGCTGGATGTGCCTTATGGCGTGCGAGTTCGGGGCTATCACCAGGAATCCGGCCGCCAAGAATGTTCCGAAGGTAAGGAAGAACGGCATCAACCACCATTGCGATTTGTGCCCGGAGCGCTCTTCACCGGCCTGCGTAATGGTCTGTCCCACAGGCGCCCTGGTTTATGAGGAAAGGTTATAAATGAAGTACACCATCATCGGAAATTCCTTTGCCTCGGTTTTCGCGGTGGAATCCATACGCAAGACTGACTCCAAAGGGGAGATCAGGCTGATCTCGGAGGAGGAAGGCCCGGCTTATAGTCCGGCCATGCTTCACGAATACCTTTCCGGCGTCGCGTCCAAGGGCCTGCTATATTTGCGGCCATCGGATTTTTATGAGAAGAACGGGGTGGAAGCCATATTAGGTTCGAGAGTGGACAAGGTTGACGCGGCGGCCCGGACATTATCCATGGGCAGGAAGAAGTTGGAATTTAAGAAACTTCTCATAGCCGCAGGCATGACTCCCTTTGTCCCGCCAGGGATCAAGGGGCTTAGTGGTTTCGATAACGTCTTTACCTTCACCAGAAAAACGAGCGCGGACTCAATGCTAAGGAAAATAAAGGGGGTGGACTCTGCGGTGGTTCTAGGCGGCGGGTTGATAGGCCTGCAATGCGCCGAGGGCTTGGCCCACGCCGGGATCAAGGTTACGGTGGTTGAACTGGCGGACAACATCCTGCCGCTGGCCCTGGATGATGATGCGGCTGGAATGGTTTTGGAAGAACTCCGCCAGGAAGGGGTGAATGTCATCACGGGAAACACCATAGTCCAGATCAACGGACGCAAGGGAAAGATTGAATCCGTGACGCTTAGGAGCGGAGAGAAGATCAAATGCGGAATGGTGGTGGTGGCGGTAGGGGTCCGGCCAAACGTTGATTTCCTTAAGGACTCAGGCATAAAGATAGACAGAGGCATCCTGGTTGACGAGAGGATGCGGACAAATATAAAGGACATTTACGCCGCGGGCGATTGCGCCCAGGGTCTGGAAATTCTTTCCGGGAAGAAGATGCCTATACCTATTATTCCAATAGCCACGAAACAAGGCTCAGTGGCAGGATACAACATGGCCGGGAAGAATGAAATCTATCCTGGGGGACTTTCCCTGAATGCCCTTCAATTCGGGGGCCTGCAGGTCGTCTCCTATGGTTTCGTGCGTGACGAGGAAAAGGCGGAGGTCCTGAAAGACAGAGACCATCAAGGAAACAGGTACAAGAAAATAATACTGAAAGACGGCAGGATCAGCGGCGTTATCCTGTTGCGCCATATTGAAAGAGCGGGTCTGTTTCGTTATCTCATTGAAAATAAGACGGTGGTGGAAGGATTCAAGGAAAATTTGATGTTGTGGAATTTCGGAGTGGCCCATTTGCCAAAGGACGTCAGGGACGCCATGTTCACGAGGCCGGTTTAATAGTATAGGAATTTCCATTTTTAATCTTTAAAAATCAAATAGATATATGAATCACACCCCCCTTTATCCCCCCTTGCCAGGGGGGAATTTTTGAGCTATTCCCCCTTAAAAAAGGGGGCCAGGGGGATGTCAATTCTTTTGGTTGCGGCGAAGTAGGGAACGGTTTACAACCGTTCCCTACTCAGTGTTCTATTTCCAGTCCGCCCAAAGGGCGATAAGTCCAAAAATTTTGTGGTCTTTGTGTCTTTGTGGTGAATTTTTAAAAAGGACGTTTTCAGGTGTCTATTTCAAAAGAAAACAGTTTATTTCCGGACCCGCGGGTAAGGTCTCCTTACAACGAGCGCGATTCGGCGGCCTGCGGGTTGATAGGCTTCATCAATAAGGACCGGCAAAGGGTTTCCGGGGAAGTAATAAGAAAGGCGATCACGAATCAGCATGACCGCGGGAACGGTCTTGGCGGAGGGTTCGCCGGGTATGGGATCTATCCGCAATTCAAGGATTTATACGCCCTCCACCTTATGTACGATAAGGACAACGCTATTTCCGAGGTGGAGGACATCCTGAGAAAGAACCTTTCCGTGGTCCACCAGGAAATAATCCCTCACAAGGCCACCAAGGCGATTCACAGCCATCCCTTTTTCAAGAGATATTTCGTGGACGTGCCCTTGGCCGCCCATGGAGACCGCCATACCCCGGACGATTACATGGTGAAGATAGTCCTGGGAATCAATGAAAAAATAGACGGCGCCTTCGTTATCTCCAGCGGCAAGAACATGGGCGCCTTCAAGGGAGTGGGCTTTCCAGAAGAGATAGCCGATTTTTTCGGGCTGGAGCAATACGAAGGTTATATCTGGACCGCCCACAACCGCTTTCCAACGAACACTCCCGGATGGTGGGGAGGGGCCCATCCCTTTTCCATTTTAGACTGGTCCATCGTCCATAACGGCGAGATATCGTCCTACGGCATAAACTTCAGATTCATAGACACCCACGGTTATCCATGCACCATGATGACCGACACGGAAGTGGTCACTTATATAATGGATTTTCTTGTGAGGAAGCATAAGCTATCCTTTGTGGACGCCTGCTCGGTGATGGCCCCTCCTTTCTGGAAGGACATTGACGCAATGCCTGAGGAGAAGAGGCATAAATTCAGGCTGCTCCGCGCCACCTATGGGTCTGCTTCCCTCAATGGCCCCTTCGCCTTCCTTTTCGGTTTCAACGGGGGGCTTATCGCGCTCAACGACCGGGTAAAGCTTCGCCCGCTAGTGGTGGGACGCAAGGGGAAAACGGTTTATATCGCCTCCGAGGAGGCGTCCATCAGGGAGATTTGTCCCGGCCTGGACAGCATTCATGCCCCACACGCCGGACAACCCACAATTGAATACCTGGATGAGGAAAAAAAGTAACTACTCAGCCGCTATGCTTTTTTTTCCATAAAGCCACAAAGATTCACTAAGATTTAATGCTTAAAATGTTCTTTGTGATACTTTGTGCCTTGGTGACTTTGTGGCATATTTTGAATTACAATTTTTAGATGAAAACCTTATCGCGGAATAACCAGATAAAATGAAACTCATTAACGCCAAAGGCGTATATTACAAGCAACTGAACGAGATGATCCGCGCCGAGATCCGTTCCGGGACCAAGGAGATCAAGGTCACGAACGTGGTCGGCCAGCGCTATATCGGCGGGGGCCTTGAGGACGGCGACGTGAAGATCCACATAGAAGGGGTGCCGGGCGAGGATTTGGCCGCCTTCATGGACGGGCCGACCCTTAACGTGCGCAATAACGCGCAGGACGGGGTGGGCAACACCATGAACAGCGGAAAGATAATAGTCCACGGCATGGCCGGCGACGTTATAGGCTACGGCATGCGGGGCGGGAAGATATATATCCGAGACGACGTGGGATACCGCGTGGGCATACACATGAAGGGATATCTGGACAAGGTCCCGGTGATGGTCATCGGAGGCCGCGCAGGGGATTTTTTCGGTGAATACATGGCAGGTGGAATAGTTGTCCTGCTGGGGGCCACCACGAATAATTCCAAGCCGATAGTCGGGGACTATTGCGCTGCGGGCATGCACGGAGGGACCATTTATATCAGGGAGGAAGTGGAAGACCGCTTTTTAGGCAAAGAGGTGAAAAAGTTTTCCCTGGAAAAGAAAGATGAAAAACTCCTTACTCCCATTCTCAATGAATTTCTTTCCGACCTTGATATCTCCCTTGATATTTTTGATTTTTCCAGGTACATCAAGTTGATCCCGGTCAGCTCAAGGCCCTATGGCCGCATGTACGTCTATTGATAATCCCTCTCCTTTTCATCTAAAATAAAACCATTAAATACATTTTGGATTTTAGATTTATGATTTTAGATTAAAGTGTAAAAAAATTTAAAATCTAAAATTGTAAATTTAAAATCCAAGATGTCCCGTTTTCCAGAAAGACCCTTATAATGAATTGGTGGAAAATCAGACTTTCCGGTTTATTTCTTTTTATCCTTGGTGGTTTCCTTTTTGTCGCCGCTACCAGGGCGGCCGGGACTGACCCCAATGCCGAGCTCGGCTGGGGCGCGGTGTTTTTGGGAATTCTTTGTATTTTTTCAGCTTCCTTTGGTTTTGGCTTGATGGTCATGCCAAGGGATGACGAGTTGCAATTACCTTCGGAAGAGGAGGGGGAAAGTTCGAAGAGCGGTTGAAGTTTTTTTAAAATTCAAATAAATTTTGCTATATTTTTTCTCCGCGCGCTTAGCGTCTCAGCGGTGAAATATTAAAAAAATTAATCGTGGCTTTTAAAAGGAGAAGGTATGAGGCTTAAAGAACAGATATTCACCCAATTCGCCACTTCCGGATTGACGGAGTTGTTGAAGGAGTTCCAGGAAAAATATACCCCTAAGAAGGGGATGCGCTTCAATAAGGACAGCATAACATATGAAATCGGAGCGCCAAGGGTCACCACCGAGTCCATTGAATACGAAATAAGTTCAAAGATCCCGAACGACGAACTCCCTACCCAGAAGGGGAAGGAAAGCTATTTTAAAAAAGTAAAGGACATTGTTTCAAAGGCCCATGACAAACCGGCTTCCGTGGAGATGGAAAATATAGTG
>JACRGO010000215.1 GCA_016212295.1 Nitrospinota bacterium
ATTATACTGCCGCGATTAAAATTTTTTCCTTTGAAAAATTCCCCTCTTGAGAGGGGTGGCCGCAGGCCGGGGTGTGTTAAGGATTTCAGTGGCTGCTTGCAAGGCGGCGGACCATAATGCTTTTTTCAAGACAGCTTCTTAAATCTTAAATTCCAAATGCCTCTTCATTCTCTCCCTTACCGCCTCTGCCTGATAACTGATCCAGCCTACCTCCCCGAGGGGTCCTTTGAAGAAAAAATGTCCGAGGCATTGTCTGGCGGAGTGGACATGGTTCAATATCGGAATATAACCGGGACCAGGGAAGAAAAGATGGCCCAGGCAAGAATACTTCGCCGGATTACCGGGCAATGGGGGGCGGCCCTGATCATCAATAAGGAAATGGATATAGCCGAGGCGGTCCAGGCCGACGGCGTTCAGTTGGGCAAAGGGTCTCTCTCCGTTTCGGAGGTTAGGTCACGATTAGGAAAGGACTTTCTCATCGGGGCCAGCGTGCATAATGCGGGGGAGATAGAGGAAGCTGAATCCGCCGGCGCTGATTTTCTCATCCTGAGCCCCCTCTTCGCGCCCGGAAGCAAGGAGACAAATCTTCCCTCCCTCGGACCCGTAAAATTTTCCGCTCTTTGCCGCGCCGCCAAGTCCCCGATTTTCGCCCTGGGCGGAATAACTCCAGAAAATGCGGCCATAGCCTTTGAATGTGGCGCGCACGGGCTGGCGTCAATTTCCGGAATACTGGGTGCGCCTTGTGTATATGAAGCGGCGGGAAGAATGAAAAACATGAATTCCAATATTCAAAACCACAGGGCCGGGTTTTGAAATTTGAACCTTTGAATTTTGAGATTGTTTCGGATTTCGTTATTCGGATTTTGAATTTATTTTTTCAAAGGAGGCTAATTGACCAGGTTATAAAAAAACATCGGGTCCATTTTTGATACCTGGACTTTGTTCCCGGAAACATAATTCAGTAAATCCGAAAGGGAAATCATTTCCCAGTGGCCTGTCGTATACCATGAATACCCGTTAGCGCAGATCAATGCTATGCCTATAAAGGCCCATATGTTAGTTAAAAATTTTAGTAATTTAATCATGGCATGTCTCCAAAGATAATTTCCTGTTCCGTTAAAAGAGAAGCATTAACCATGCCATATTTTTTTCTTTGAAAATCAATGAGTTGCAGGAAGGCTGACTTAAGCCTGTATACATTTTAATAATTTGGCTTTAATTTTCAGGATTTGTTATGAAAGCGGGAAGGTTGATAGAATAATAGTGCTTGAGCTTGCGGTAATTTCGCCATCATAAAAAATTTGTATCATTATAGCCTTTTGAAAAAGTTTGTTTTTAAAAAGAAGGAACCACGAATGGACACGAATTATTTGTAAAGGAAGAAGTCTACCCACGCCCGGAGTTGAAATGGAAAAGAGTGGTTTCATGACATACGGCTTATTCGTGTTAATTCGTGTTAGTGTTAATTAGTGGTTCAGGCGGTCTTCTTTTTTTCAAACAGTTAATAGCAACAAAATTTCTAATATCATTGGTCAGGCTTATGGCTCAAGAGACAGGAAAATCCAACCCGAATATCATACATATCCAGAAGAGGCCGCCGCAGGGCTATCACGAGGCCATTCTTCTGGACGCCATTGAAAAAAGCATAGATCACCTTATCAGCACCTGGAAAATATCCGGGCCGGAGACGGTAACGGTCCGGCTTCGTATGAGGAACACATTGGAACGTGTCCTCTGCATTACAAACGATGACCGCGTGTTCCCCCTGTTGAATGACCCGGACTATAAAGAAACCAAGGAATCCTTTTATAACAAATTTTATGATGGGAGGGATAAATTTATTATTAACGATATTCTTGAGGAGGGTGAGGACTATCCTTTAAAAAAGGATTTTATCCTGTTCGGCTACCGGACGAGAATATTGGTCAAATTGGAGCACGTGGGGGTAGTCGCCATTCATTCCGAGATCGATTCCACACACCCGGAAAACCTTGAGATGGTGAGGTCAAAGATTTATGAGTTTGAAAAAATGGTGGTGGAAAAAATCAGAGCCGCGTCTGAAGCGAAGCTGGTGGGCCTTTATCAGGAGATAAACATCCTCACCACCTTGGCGCAGGAGAACGAGGAGACCGCCTTTCACCATGTCCTGGAATTTGTAGGCAGACACCATTCCATTTTCCGGACCGCCATATTTGGAATCAATCCGGCCAATGACAGCTACACCCTCCTCGCGGGCTATCCCAAGGGGACGCATGGAAAAGACAATGGGTTTCTGGCCGATCATCCGTTATTGAAAAGCATAGTGGAAACAAAAAACAGCATTCATGTGTTCGATCTGAGGCAGGACACGCGGACGAAATGGCTCACGGCCCCCGGAGGGGTGGTGGATAGATACGGGATCACTGAAATCGCTGGATTTCCGATTTCCCAAAGCGGAGAGGTCAAGGCGGTCATGACCGTGGATTACGCGGAAAAGGATTTGCAATTCAATCCCGTTATTGACGAAAACTTTTTCAACAGCGTTTGCGACATCCTTTCCAACATTCTATCCATTGTCAGCAAAATAAAGCAGATTCGCATAGAAGAAGACATACGGAGGATAGTGGACCATTTCCTGCATGAAATAAGAAACCCGATCACCGCCTCCGCCGGATTCGCCAGAAGGAATTACAATTTCGTGGGAGAAAAGATCAAGCAGTGCTCGGAAATAGGCGAATTGTGCAAGGATGATTTTTCCGCCTTCCTCAACGCGCTTCAACGGAACACCTCCGTCATCATTAAGGAATCAGACAGGGTGGAGGAAATATTGAACGAGTTTGAGACATTCATAAAATTGAAGCGAGGAATGGTGGAAATAAAGCGGGGGCCTGTCCTTATCGTTGAGCTTGGAAAATATTTTGTTGACCTTTTCCATGGGCTCTCCTTTTCCTATTCCCCGGAGCTTGGGGATTACCGGCTGTTCACTGACAAGAACCGCTTGCACCAGATTCTGCTGAATCTCCTGATAAATTCCTATGAACACACGTACAATATGGGATACCGCGCCATCTCCCATCAACCGGAAAGTTTTTTCACGGAAAAAGTGCGCTTCAATATTTTTCCAAGGGAAGAAAGCATTGTCTTCGAAATCATCAATGGCGGAAAGGTCCCCAGGGAAAACGTCGACAGGCTGTTCGAGCCGTATTTCACCTGCGGCTACCATGACGGCTCAGGGTTGGGATTGGCTATCAGTTCCGAACTGATTAAACTGATGAATGGACAAATTTCCTTTGAAAATGTGGTAGAGGAAAAAAAAGACTATGTTGTCTTCCGGCTGGCCTTGCCCAGGTAAGGCTGAAAATGGCAAAAGATTTTGACTACGATGAGGAAGACCTGGAGGAATTGGACCCAGACGAGGACGCCGCCGCTCCTGATTCCGATGATTTTAACTATGACGATGACGATATAGAAGAGGTGGGGGAAGACGAGGGAAAATCAGGGGAAACCTCAACCGCTGAAGATACACACTCCTTCGACAGGAAGGAAGCGGAAGAAGCGGAAATAGATGAAGAGGATGAAGAAGACGACTCATCCTTTTTCGATGATTCCCTGGAAGATGATGACGACCTGGGCCTGGGGGAATCAGCGGCAAAAACCCATCCGGCTAAAAGCGCGCCGCCTCTCCGGATACCCGTTGTGGGTGTATCGGCCCGGCCCTCTGAAAAATCTGGGTCCAGGCCAATCAGCAGAATCCTTATAGTATTGGCGCTTGTTGCCGTTATAATGGGGACATGGGCTTTTTTCCTAAAGGCCAAGAGAGGCGGGCAGCCACTGTCACCGGAGAGCGGCCCCACGAATAAGCATAAAGACGCAGGAACGGTCCAGGACGTCTACGTGGAGTTAAAACGGGTCGAGGTCACGGACCCTTTTAAAATCATTTCCCTGGTTGACTCAAGCCTGCTGGAAAAAAAAATAGGGGACTCCGGCCTTTCCATTGAAAAGCTGACAGTGGCCCTTTACAAAAACAAAATGAAATATGTGGTCAAGCAGACCTACCGGTACTCTGACGGGACCGAGCTTACGGTGGAGGTCCCCTTCCCGGGAAATAAAAACAGCCACGAAGAGGCGGTCAAGGACTTTGAAAGAACCTATTAATGAACGCGGCTCCACCTACTTTTAAAAAGATATGGAACGCTGATGACGCGGATTAGACGGATCCACGCGGATTTTAAAAAACAATTTTTTATCCGTCCAAATCCGTCTAATCCGCGTCATCAGCGTTCCATTAAAATTTAAAAAATTTTTTGTTAAAATTAAGGATTTTTTAAAAACCTGAATTGACGCGAAAGCTTTATCATGTCCGACAAAAGAGAACATTGCAGGGTAGACGCCAAAATGCTTATCGGCAGCAGGCTTCTCCAAAGAGAAGAGGCCGCTTCCGCTAAATCCAGGATAGGGACCAGGGAAGCGGGCGCGCCTGAATTTCCGCCCCCCCCCGTTCAAGACGACCCGCGATTAAACGAGTGGTTGAAGTTGCTCCATACTAAGCTGAGCGGCCTGCTGGCCCTTCACGCCAGTGAAAAAAAAGGGGCTGTGGAAATGAAAATGCGTCCGGTGAATATAAGCGCAGGCGGCATTATGTTTCCGCCGGAGGTTGGTTACAAGCCAGGCGACAGGATTGAAATTCACATGGAACTTCCAATGAAAAAACCCGCGGCGCTTGTGGTTATCGCGGAGGTGCTGCGTGTAAGTCCGCCCCTGGTTTGCGGTTCCTTCATTAATATGGAGGAAAATGTGAAGCAAAAATTGTCCGAGTTCGTTTTTTTCAGGGAACGGGAAATACTAATGTCTGAAAGGATGTAGGGGGCCGCCAATGATATTTATCGGATTTATCGCCGTTACACTTGCCGTGGTGGGCGGCTACTTGATGGAGCAGGGCAATCTCCACATACTTTTTCAACCCGCCGAGGTCGTGATTATATTCGGCGCCGCTATAGGGGGATTCATTATCGCCACGCCCTCCCACGTCATCAAACTGGTTAAGGAAGGAATAGGCCAGGCGTTTAAAGGCAGGATGTACACGAAAAATGATTATATAGAGCTTTTATCGCTATTGTATGAAACTCTTCAAAAGATAGGAAAGGAGGGATTGAGGGAGATTGAAAAGGACGTGAACAATCCTGAAAAATGCGCTTTGTTTAAAAAATACCCTCTGGTTTTCAATAACCCTCTGGCCATGACGTTTTTAGTGGATATTCTCCGGAGCATCATCTCCACCACGCTTTCGGCCCACGAGCTGGAGTCCTTGCTGGACAACGAGTTGGAGACAATCTATGAAGATGTGCTGGCTTCCTCCAAGAGCGTGGCCAACGTGGCTGACGCTCTTCCAGGGCTTGGAATCGTCGCCGCGGTCCTGGGGGTGGTCATCACAATGCAGAAAATGAGCGAACCTCCGGAAGTGCTTGGACACAGCATAGGCGCGGCGATGGTGGGCACCTTCCTTGGCGTCTTGATGTGCTATGGTTTCGTCGGGCCCTTGGCTAAAAAACTGGAATATATCGCCGAGGAACACAGGAATTTCCTTGACGTCATACGTGTGGTCTTTGTTTCCTTTACCGGCGGGGCGCACTATATGATCGCAACCGAGTTCGGCAGGCGGGTCATTCCTCCAAACCTGAGGCCGACTTTTGATGAAACGGAGCGTGTTGTGGGACGAAAAGAGAAAAAAGAAAAAAAAGGGAAATGACATTGGGGCGTCTTCCCGCTTATCAATGACAAATGGCAAATGCCCAATGACTCTTTCCTAATGAAAATTCCCATACTAATAGAAAGACATGGAAGAAGAAGAAAACACTGAAGAACAAAGCACTATAATCGTCAAAAAAATAAAAAAAGTCCATCACGGGGGCCATGGCGGAAGCTGGAAAGTGGCATACGCCGACTTTGTCACCGCCATGATGGCCTTGTTTCTGTTGTTGTGGCTCATAGCGAATGTCCCGGCCAAAAAGAAGGGGGAGTTGGCGGGCTATATGAAGAACCACAGCATTTTTAAACCGTCCGGCGTCTCCCTTACCGACAAAGGCCCGTCCCCATTCGGGGAAACGGTAAGGGCCACTGGAAAAGAGGCCGCCATTGCGGACAAGGGAACGGCAGTGGAGGAGGAATTGAAAAGATTCGCCAGGGACGTGACATTGGAACTAGGAGACCTTCAGGACCATGTCGTTATAGAAATGCTGGACGGAAAAATCAGGATTAATCTTGTGGACAAGGAAGAGGAACCCGCCTTCCCTCCGGGCGGAACCATGCCGAACGACATGGGGAAAAAACTCCTGAAGTACACCGCCCATACCATAAAAAACACCAATTACAGGATTGCCGTGGAAGGACATACAGACGCCCATCCCTTTGTCGGGGGCGGACTGTCCAATTGGGACATTTCCACCATGAGGGCCTCGGAGGCAAGAAGGGAGTTGGAGGCGAACGGTTTGGAAGCGTCAAGGTTCGACAGGGTGGTGGGATACGCCGCTACTCAGCCCTTGATCAAGGGAGATCCCTTGAATCCGCACAACCGGAGGATCAGCTTGCTGTTGTTTCAATAGACCAGAATTAATACAAAAATATTTTAAATTCAAATGGAACATGGCGCGGATAAAAAAAAATTATTTTTAAAAATCCGTGTAGAGCCGTATCTTCCGCGCCATCCGTACTACAAATTTAAAGTGAGCTAAAGTTAAGGTGGAAAAGCAATTTTTTATTTTAACTTTAGTCACTTTAGTTGACTTTAGGCACTTTTAATTTGGTTGCGGCTCCGCCGCGCCATGTTCCATATCATTATTTTTCTTTGAATTTCGCAAGCTCTCTCCTGGATAGAAGCAAGGATAGATGCGTGCTTACCTTGGTCAACAATTCCAACCGGTCAAAAGGCTTTGTTATATAGTCCACCGCCCCCAGTTCAAATCCTTTTTTCCTGTTTTCCGCTTCGTCCATGGCGGTCAGAAACACTATCGGGATGTCCCTTGTCCTTGCGTCGCTTTTGAGGCGGCTGCACACCTCGTAGCCATTCATTTCCGGCATCATTATATCAAGCAGAATAAGGTCAGGAGGATCGGATTCAACCATCCGAATGGCGCTTTCTCCGCCATGGGCGGTTTTTACCTCGCACTCATCGGCAAGGGTCTTGGCTAAAACATTCAGGTTGAACTCGGAATCGTCAACCACGAGCACTTTGCATTCCGAAAAGTCTTCCATTGGCAGGTCCCTCCTAAATCTTTAGTAAGAATAGAATATAGTTTCGCGAATTTATTAACGAAAAGCTCTGAAGCACGGATTTCACAGCGCCGCTTTGCCGCAAACAAAGGGAAAACAAAATCCCAAATGACAAATAGCAAATTACAATTACCGAATGTCCAGAACAATTCCATTTCCTTGTTTATTTTTTGTAATTTTGCTATTGAGATTTGTTTGCTATTTGGCAATTGTAATTTGAAATTTTACAAGAATTAAAGCCTCTTCGTTATTTTATCAATGGCCATGGCTTCTACTAAAATCTCAGGAAGCCGCTTCATGGGCAGCATATTCGGTCCGTCGCAGGGGGCGGAATCAGGATCAGGATGGACCTCCATGAACAGGGCGTCGCAACCCACGGCCGCGGCGGCCCGCGCGAATTGTAGGATGAATTCCCTGTTGCCGCCTGAGACATTGCCCAGTCCGCCCGGCAGTTGGAGGGAATGAGTCACGTCGAAAACCACCGGATAACCTAGTCTTCGCATCCATACCAGGGAGCGGAAATCAGCTACCAGGTTGTTATATCCAAAGGAAACGCCCCTTTCCGTCAAAAGGATGCGATGGTTCCCCTTGGCCTCGATCTTATCCACGACATTTTTCATGTCCCAGGGCGCGAGGAATTGTCCTTTTTTCACGTTTATGGGCTTGTTTGTCAAAGCAGCTTCATTTAGAAGATCGGTCTGCCGGCAGAGAAAGGCTGGTATTTGGAGGACGTCCAATACCTCCGCGGCCTGCCTTACCTCTTCCTCCTTATGAACATCGGACAGCACTGGAAGCCCGGTTTCTTCCTTGATTCGTTGAAGTATACTCAAGCCCTCGCGGAATCCCGGCCCCCGGAAGGACCCAATGGAAGAGCGGTTTGCCTTGTCGTATGAGGTTTTAAAAATAAGGCCGACCCCGGCCTTCAGGCAAATCTCCTTAAGCTCAAAGGCGCAATCCAAGGCATGCCCCTCGTTTTCCATGACGCAAGGCCCGGCGATGAGGGCCAGCGGATTGTTCCCGCCGATTATGACGTCCTTGACTTCCACTACCCTGGTTATTTCCTCCAAGCGCGAAGCTCCCTCAAAAATTTGAAACACTATGAACGAAATTATCACAGTTGGTCCATATTTCACAAGCGTTTTACTTTTCCCATGATGTAAATTCCCATCTAAAACTAGTACAATAAAGTTTTATCAGCGCCGAATTCATTGTGGTTGCGGCTGGGGCTTCTTATGATCATAACCTCTGTGAAAATTTATCCCTTTGATACCACGGAAATGGGGGGAATGATCCTGGCCTTCGCGGAGGTGGTCCTGGACGATGTCCTTTTGCTGAAGGGGATCAAGGTGATGGAGGGGAAGGGAGGGGGACTCTTCATCAGCTATCCTTCGCAGAAAGGGAAAGACAATCAGTTCCATGACCTCGTGGTACCCCTTGACGAGGACCTGAAAAAACAGATACGAAGGGCCGTGGTGGACGCTTTTAAAGCCTCGGACTTGTAATTTTAACCAATGGAGGATTAAAAATGGCGGAGACCCTGGGAAGTCTTGTCGATAAATTATCCATTAAAAACCTCAGACTTTGGCATATGGACGAAGCCAAGGACATTGAAGGCTATGAGGAAAAGAGGAAATTGGTGTTAGACCAGCGGGACCGTCTTATACGGGAAATAGACGCCTTTACCGCGGAAGCGGTCAAGGGCAATGTCGTTTTGAGAGAGGAAAAGGTAAAGCTTTATAATAAACCGGAAGAGAAGGGACTTTTTCACCATTTGGGGAAGGTCGGGGAGGCAGTTGACCAGTTGGCATACCAAAATATTCTGCTATGGCATCTGGAGGACCGTATCCGCGAGGAGGGCCTCCCGGACGCCGGGATCGCTCAATTGAAGAGGGAGATCGATAAGGCGAACCAAAAAAGGAATGACCTGATTGACAAAATTGATGAATTATTTGAAAGGGAGATAAAATTCATAGTATAGGGATTTTCATTTTTTTCGTTTATAAATCAAACAGTTGCATATCAGCGACATCAGGTGATAGTCATTGGCCAATGACTCTTTAAAGTCCGCCAGAAGGGCGATAAGTTCAATTTTTTTTATAGAATTTATCTTCTAACTTTTTGAAAAATAACAATAATCAGTCTATCGCTATGAAGGCTTGAGTTTTAAAGCCAGTAAAAAAGTTGTTGAAAAAATTTTCAGTTTATAGTACTATAAACCTGACAGAATTAGTCAGAAAGATTTTTGTTTTATGTAAACATAATTTTTCTTATATATAATTAGATAATTATATTAAATAATTTTTAGGATATTTATTGTTTGCTGGAGCGGAAGATGATTGTAAATACGGTAAGTTCTGATTTAATGGAAGAATTGGCTGGCCATTTCCGGGCGGTCAAGGGCAGGGATTCAGAGGACGATCCCTCCAAGGGGGCAAGGAGGGGTAAAAAACCCCCGAAGGGCCAGAATAACGGCTTAAGGACCTTAAAAGAAAAAATAAACAAAATGGCCGGCCTGACGGAGGAAGAAATCCAAAAAGCCATTGAGGCGGAACTGATTGTCAAGGACCAGAGCTGGAACTGGATACCTTCCAATATGGATTGCCTAAGGGAAGGATTAAAGGACATTCAACAAGGAAACCGCAGGGGCCCTTTCAAGGACATTGATGAATTGATTTCTTCATTGAAGCCATAGCGAAAAATGAATATCTACTATTCCGAACATTTCAAGAATTGCTACAATTCCCTTCCGGTCCCGATCCAAAAAAAGGCCAATAAGGCATTCTTTATTTTGATGGACGATTTCTGGAACCCCACCCTGCATACCAAAAAATTAAAGGGTCTTGCCTTTCAAGGCAAGGAACTCTGGTCCATAAACATCGACCCCAATTACCGGATCAGATTTTTCATAGAAAACAACGGGGAAAATTACTATCTCATCGACACCGGCCCATTGAATCCGGCTCTTATGCAATAAAGGCCGTTTTTATTTGGTCTCGCCCGGCAACACACCCCTTTCTTTTTCCGTGGCATCATCCAGAAATCGGACCAGACACGACTCAATGGCCTTTTTGTGTTTTTCATCCAGGTCAACAAACTCCATTCCCACCTCATAACCGTGCTCTCCGGAACTTGTTTTCATTGACTTGCACTCCACGTTCTTGAACGCCTCGCCCGTTGGCAAATAAAAGGAAAGATAATAAGACCCGGACTTTTTGATTTCCTCCTGAAATCGAAGCCTGATCCCGCCGGCGCTTATGTCCAGGGACACACCCTTGTAGTACGCGCTTAGTTCACGGTCCTTATGGGTATGGACCAACACCGGCATATTCACCTTGGCCCGTGATTGTTTCCTCAGGGAGTGGGCCTCCACGCCTTTCGGAAATTCCAGCAGAAATAAACCACTGGAAGGGATGGAATCGGTCCCTTTGACCTTGAATCCCACCACCTTCCCCTTATGAATGAACCGGACCACCCAGTTGGCCTTTAGATACGTGGAAACCGGAAAGGCAAAGTCAAATTGGGGGATGTCCACTATGAGATATTCACCTGGCCGCCACCCACGAAGGACGCTTTTCGCCTTTTTATGCGTGGCGGAGGGGCATTCCATGGAGATTTCAAGGCCGGTTTTTAAGTTGTATTTATTCTCTTCCATTTTTCAGCGCGGCAGTTTGCAATAATCATTAGCCCTTATTATAATCGTCTTCGGCTATAAATCAAACTGTGGGCTTTTATGCCACCTCCCTTGAAATTACAACCATTCAAGTAAAAATTCCATGCAGAAATTCCATCCGGCCACGCAGGCGCTTCTGGCCACCCTTTTTACGTGGGGAATGACCGCCTTGGGCGCGGCCCTTGTTTTTTTGTGGAAGGAAATTGGCAGGAAGACACTGGACGTTATGCTAGGGTTCGCGGGAGGCGTTATGATCGCCGCCAGTTTCTGGTCCCTCCTGGCCCCGGCCATTGAGATGTCGGAGGGAATGGGCTATCCTTCGTGGTTTCCAGCGGCCACTGGATTTATGGCCGGCGGGCTTTTTCTGCGCCTTGTGGACATGTTCCTTCCCCATCTGCATTTCGGCCTTCCCATGGAGGACGCTGAGGGAGTGAAGACTTCATGGAGGAGATGCACTCTGCTGGTTTTGGCCATCACCCTGCACAATATTCCCGAAGGGCTCGCGGTGGGGGTGGCGTTCGGGGCAGCGGCCGCCGGGCTGCCGGACGCCACCTATGGGGCAGCCGTGGCCCTGGCCATAGGCATAGGAATCCAAAATTTTCCCGAGGGCGCATCGGTCTCCGTCCCACTGCGCCGGGAAGGGATGTCGCGATGGAAAAGTTTTTGGTACGGGCAGTTGTCAGGGTTCGTGGAGCCCTTGGCCGGCGTTGCCGGGGCCGCTGTTGTGCTTTCCGTCCAGCCGCTCCTGCCTTTCGCCCTCTCATTCGCCGCTGGGTCCATGATCTTCGTTGTGGCGGAAGAAGTAATCCCCGAGTCCCAGTCCGGCGGCAGCTCTGATGCCGCCACCATTGGCCTCATGTGCGGTTTCACCATCATGATGGTATTGGACGTCGCGTTTGGCTGAACATTGGAAAAAATGTACATGGAACCGTGAAGCATGGTTTTAAAATCCCTCGTTTGCGCAAGCCTTTCCCCTTCCTGTAGAATTAAAATACAAGGCATTAATTATCACCTGAATTTTTTATTTAGAAAGTTTTTCCTGCCTTCCTGTCTTCCTAATGCACTAATATTTATAAGGAATTCAGGAAATCAGGAGAAAAAAAGAAATCACTAAATATGAAACGAAAATCCTTACTCAAAAAAGCTGAACGCATCGTCTTCAAGATCGGCTCAGGGACCATCGCCAAGCGTGACGCGGAAAAAAAATACCTGCCCGGCGGCGGACTTGACGCTGAGGTCATTAAGCGTCTCGTTGACAAGTTCGCCGCTTTCCATACGGCTGGAAAGGAGATTATCCTGGTCTCCTCCGGGGCGGTCCTGGCCGGGAGGAGCTGCCTCAATGTCCCGCACGGCAGGACCCTTACCATTCCGCAGAAGCAGGCCGCCGCGGCTATAGGACAAAGCAGCCTGGTCCGTTGCTACGAATCCTGCTTTGAAAAATACGGGATAAAGGCGGCGCAGATACTTTTCACGCGCGACGACTTTCACAACCGCCGCCGGTTCCTGAACATCCGCAATACCCTGGAGACCCTTCTTTCAAACCGCATTGTGCCTGTCATAAACGAAAACGACACGGTAATGGTGGAGGAGATCAAGATCGGAGACAACGACACCCTCTCGGCCCTCTCAGCCGTTGTCTCGCAGGCGGACCTCCTGGTCATTCTCTCGGACGTGGATGGGCTTTATTCCTCGGACCCCACGCTGACGGGACCGGCCAAGCCGGAGATCATTTCCACCATCGAGAAAATCACCCCGGAGATCGAAGGCATCGCCGGCAAAAGCGGCGGCCCCTTCGGCATAGGGGGCATGTATACCAAGGTCTCGGCCGCGAAGCAGGCTTCGGAATTCGGGATCCCAACCGCCATTGTGAACGGCCTGGATCCTGACAATATTGACCGCCTCTTCTCCGGCGAGGCCATAGGGTCCATTTTCCTTTCCAGGGAAGACAGGCTGTCCAGCCGCAAGCACTGGATCGCCCACGTGCTGAAACCCTCAGGGGAGATCGTGGTCGACGAAGGGGCGAAGAAGGCGCTGGTCTCCAACGGGCGGAGCCTCCTTGCCACCGGGATAATTGATGTAAAAGGGGAATTCGAACCAGGGGTGTCGGTCTCCTGCACGGACCTTTCCGGGAAGGAGTTCGCAAGGGGGCTGGTTAATTACAACTGCCAGGATCTGAGGAAAATCAAGGGGGTTCAAAACGAGCGAATCGAATCCATCCTAGGATACAAGGTGTTTGACGAGGTCATCCACCGTAACGACCTGGTGATTTTGTCTTCGTAAGTCTGTTAAATCAAAACCTTCCTTAAATATTGCCCTGTATAGGAGGAATGATTCCCCGCGACCTGCTCAGGAGTCCCCTCCGCCAATATCCTCCCGCCATCGTCGCCGCCTTCCGGTCCAAGGTCTATGACGTAATCAGCGGACTTTATGATATCAAGGTTATGCTCGATCACCACTATGGTGTTCCCCGCGTCAGTGAGGCGGTTCAGCACCGCCAGCAGATGGGCGATGTCCGCGAAGTGAAGCCCGGTGGTGGGCTCATCCAGTATGTATAAGGTCCTCCCGGTGCTCCGCCTGCTAAGCTCCTTGGCCAGCTTCACACGCTGGGCCTCGCCCCCGGAGAGGGTGGTGGCGGATTGGCCCAATTTTATATAAGATAATCCCACTTCGTTTATGATTTTCAGTTTTTCCTTCAGCGCCGGCACATTATCGAAAAACGCCAGGGCCTCCTCGGCGGTCATATCCAGCACGTCCGCTATGTTTTTTCCCTTGTATAATACGTCCAGGGTTTCCCTGTCGAACCGCCTCCCCTTGCAGACCTCGCAGGTCACGTAGATGTCCGGCAGGAAGTGCATCTCTATCTTGATTGCTCCGTCGCCCGAGCAAGCCTCGCAGCGCCCGCCCTTGACGTTGAAGCTGAACCTTCCGGTCTTGTAGCCCCTTTTCCTGGACTCCGGCACTTGCGCGAACAATTCCCGCGCGGCGGTGAAGAGCCCGGTATAGGTCGCGGGATTCGACCTCGGCGTCCGGCCTATGGGACTCTGGTTAATATCTATGACCTTGTCGATGAATTCCGCTCCGAAGATTCCACCATGCCTCCCGGCTTTTTCCCTGGAGTTCCATATCTTCTTGAGCATGGATTTATATAGGATGTCTATCACCAGGGTGCTTTTGCCGGACCCGGAAACCCCGGTAACGCAGGTAAAGGCGCCCAAGGGAATTTTCACGTCGATTCCCTTGAGATTATTATGCGCCGCGCCTTTTATTTCCAGGAACCTGCCCATGCCTTTTCTTCTTTGCTTTGGCGTCTCGATCCTCAACTGCCCGGACAAATATTTTCCAGTGACGGAATTTGGATTCCGCAGCAGACTCTCCGGCGTGCCTTCAGCCACCACCTCTCCGCCGTGGACCCCGGCGCCAGGCCCCAGGTCCACTATATGGTCAGCGGCCAGCATGGTCTCCGGGTCATGCTCCACTACTATCACTGTGTTTCCAATATCTCGCAGCCGGATGAGGGTGGCAAGGAGCCTCTGGTTGTCCTTCTGGTGCAGTCCGATGCTAGGCTCATCCAGTATGTACAATACCCCCACCAGGGCGGAACCAATCTGTGTGGCTAGGCGTATCCTCTGTCCTTCTCCGCCGGACAGGGTCGATGACGGCCGGTCCAGCGCAAGATAATCGAGTCCGACGTCCCGCAGGAAACCAAGGCGTTCCTCTATCTCCTTCAGGATACGTCCGGCTATGATCATTTCCTGCCCGGTGAGTTTCAGGTTCCTGAAAAAGGCAATGGCCTCCTTCACCGACATGGACGTGGCTTCAATGATTTTCAATCCTCCCACCCGGACGGACAGGCTCTCTTTTTTCAAGCGGGCGCCCTTGCAGGCATGGCAAGGCTGGGCGCTCATGTATTGCTCTATCTCCTCCCTGGCGTACTGGGAGTCGGCTTCCTTGTGCCGTTTTTCCATGGAGGGAAGCACACCATCGAATTCCTTTATGTATTCATACTTCTTGTTGTTCCTGTAGTAAAAAAATTCTATCTGCTCCTCTCCTGAACCGAATAACAGGACCTGGCGGATTTTGTCGCCCAGGTCCTTGAATGGGGCGTCCAGGCTGAACTTGTAATGCTCCGCCAAGGCTTCCAGGGCATGTTGGATGAATGGAGAGGTCTTGGGGTTCCACGGGCGGATTGCGCCTTCGGCCAGGGACAGGGAGTGGTCAAGGATGACAAGCTCCTGGTCCACAATTTTTTTGATTCCGAGTCCTGAGCATTCCGGGCAGGCGCCGTGCGGACTGTTGAAGGAAAACATCCTCGGAGTCAATTCAGGATAGCTGACGCCGCAGTCGATGCAGGCGAAATTCTCGCTGAAGATCCTCTCCGACCCGTCCTCCATCAGTATCGAGACAAGCCCCTCTGAGTGCCGGAGCGCCAGTTCCACGGAGTCGGCCATCCTTTTTTTTATTCCTTCCCTGGCCACCAGCCTGTCCACAACCAGCTCGATGTAGTGCTTTTTATTTTTATCCAGGTCCACGGTTTCGGAAAGGTCCAGGATATCGCCGTTTATACGAACGCGCACGAACCCCTTTTTCCTGAAATTTTCCAGGACCTTTTTATACTCGCCTTTTCTTCCGCGGACTATGGGGGATAGGATTTGCAGCTTGCTCCCCTCGGGAAGGGAGTCCACCTGGTCGACTATCTGCTGGACCGTTTGGGAAGAGATCTCCCTGCCGCATTGGTAGCAGTTGACCCTGCCTACCCTGGCGTACAGGAGGCGGAGGTAGTCGTATATTTCGGTGACCGTGCCGACGGTGGAGCGGGGATTCTTGGTGGTGGTCTTTTGCTCAATGGAGATGGCCGGGGAGAGGCCGTCTATCTGGTCCACCTCCGGCTTGGACATCTGCTCAAGGAATTGCCTGGCATAGGCGGAAAGGGACTCAACGTACCTTCTCTGCCCCTCGGCGTAGATGGTGTCGAAGGCGAGCGAGGATTTCCCTGAGCCGCTGGGTCCGGTGACCACTATCAGCTTGTTCCTTGGGAGCCTGAGGTTGATGTTTTTCAGGTTATGTTCCCTGGCGCCCTTTATGACTATTTCGTTTAATTGCATAGCGCGGCATGTCCGCAAACAAAATAAATTTCGATGTATTCAAACGTTCGATGATATTATTACGTTCCGCAATTTACGTTTTCCGCTTGAAATAAAATCAGCGTTGAATGCTTCAAGAGAAATTTATTTTGTTTGCGGACATGCGCGCTCCTGGAAACGGTTGAAAAATTTGCGCGGACAACGTAAATTTCTGAATGTAATAATATATAAGGCAGGCATGTTACAAGGAAGCGGCCCGCGCAATCAATTTCTGGTGGTAAGGGCCAGGTAAATCCCGATGATCGCGCCTATGAGAGTGACTATGAACGTCAGGACAATGTGTCTCATCCTGTAAGGGGATTCTTCGACTTTTTCCATCTGGGCCAGCAAAAGCTCAGTGGTCTCGGCCAGGCGCGCGTTGAAATGGTTTTCCATGGACAGGAGCCTGGACTTTTTTACTCCCTCCCGGACCCGGGCCAGGACCTCTTCCCTGTCAAAGGGTTTTTTTATGTAATCAATGGCCCCCCCCTTCATCAAGTCAACGGCCTTGTCCTCTGACCCGTGGGCGGTCACAATGATGACAGGGAGTTCCGGGTGTTCCTTTTTGATGATTTCCAGAACCTGAGCCCCGTTCATTTCAGGCATCATGAGGTCCAAAAGGACCAAGTCCGGCTTTTCATGTTTAATCATCTCAAGCCCTTTTTTCCCGTTCACGGCCTCGACCGTGTCGTAATTTTCCTTTTCCAGTATTGCAATTAGCAGTTTAATGATCGATGGATCGTCGTCCACCAGCAAAATTTTTTCTTTCCCGGTTTTCCTCTTGGGGCGGTCCTCGAAGAGGATATCTTCCACCTTGTCCAGAAAGTCGTCCTCGTCAAACGGCTTATTCAGGACATGGTCGGCGTTAAAGTGCTTGTCACACCCTATCGTGAACCCTTCGCCATCTCTTAAGCCGTTCACCATGACGGGGGTGAGGGCCAATATGTGGAGGTCCCTGAAATGAGGATCTGATTTCAATTCGTTTATCAGGCGCAGTCCGCTTATTTGCGGGAGGGTTAACTCCAGGACCACCAGGTCCGGCTTGGAGCTTTTGACGAGCTTCAGTCCGGCCTTGCCGTCAGACGCGGATTCCACCTCATAATTCCCCTCTCCCTCAAGGGCGTCCAGCATCTTCTTCATGTAACCCGGATTGTCTTCTATGAGGATGATTTTTTTCTTCATGGCATCTGATGGAACTTTAAAAAAATTTTATAAAAGTATAGCATAGTTGGAACAGCTTTTTATATAATCCGGCCTTTGGGGTGAATTTCTTTCCCAATTATGAACTTATCGCCCCTTGGGCGGACTGAAAATAAAACACGCACAGGCAGGAAAGAATTGACATCCCCCTGGCCCCCTTTTTTAAGGGGGAATATCTCAGAAATTCCCTTATGGCGGGGAGTATCTCAGAAATTCCCCCCTGGCAAGGGGGGATCAAGGGGGGTGTGATTCATATACGCGGCCAAGGACGAGCAGCGCAACAACGCAGCGGCCCTGAAACTTTTTCTTGAGGAAACAAAATGAAAAAAAGCATACTGATTTCGATCCAGGTAGGCCTCCCAAGGGAAATCATGGACAATGACCCTTCCGGCTCAGCAGGTCCCTGGTCAACCGGTCTTTTCAAGGAACCCGCGCAAGGTCCCCTCTGGCTTGGAAAAACCAATCTCGCAGGAGACGGCCAAGCCGACCTGAAAAACCACGGCGGCCCTGACAAGGCGGTCAATGCCTATCCAATTGAGCATTACGCCTTCTGGCGGAAGGAGACCGGCAGGGCGGAACTGGCAAACGGCGCCTTCGGAGAGAATTTCACCACTGAGGGGATACTGGAGGAAACGGTTTGCATCGGCGACGTGTACTCTGTCGGGGAGGCCAAGGTACAGGTCTCCCAACCCCGGCAGCCCTGCTGGAAAATCGCCCGCCGCTGGGGAATCAAGGACCTTGCCAGGCTGGTACAGGACACGGGGCGGACCGGCTGGTACTTCCGGGTCATCCAAGAGGGAACGGTGAACTCAGGCGAGAGCATGGAACTTATAGAGCGGCCTTGCCCGGAGTGGACCCTGGCCAAGGCCAACGACATCATGCACCGGCGGGCCGAGGATAAATACCTTCGCTTGGAGCTTTCGCGGTGTCCGTATCTCTCCGTTAGCTGGCGGAATACATTGTCTGAAAGCAGCTTGAAATCGCTGACCAAACGGATCGGGGCCAGATTGAAAGGGTCAAAATAGCAAGGAAACGCGAGGCTGACGGATTAATTTAATAGTATAGGAATTTCCATTTTTTTCGTTTATAAATCAAACAGTTGCATATTAGCGGCATCAGGTGATAGTCATTGGTCAATAGTCATTTGTCATTGATAAACAGGAAGACACCCTAATGACCAGTGACCAATGACTCTTTAAAGTCCGTCCGAAGGGCGATAAGCTCAAAAATATTCTATGCTGACGGGGTGTTACGACTGGCTGTCAACCTTTCCCCGCAGAGATTTTTTTTGGCCCAGTTTTATTTTGCCGGCCAAGCGCCTTTCCAGATATCCTTTTGTTGACCTTGTCGCTCTACGCTTCTTACGAGGAACGGCAATGCTCTTTATAAGATATTGAAGTCTATGGAGCGCGTCTCCCCTGTTCTTTTCCTGGCCATCATTTCCTCTTACCATGACATGGTAAAAGGCCCCTGGGACATGTAAACGCGATTTTCTCGCCATATTGCCTTGAAATAACAACCACTAAATGCCACAATTGCAAGCCTGACCCCAGTTCTTTCATGCTGAATCGTCATTACCGAAAAAAGCCTGTTTATGAAAGGAGCGCGAGGTGGAGCTGGACAAAATCGACCGCGTCCTCCGGGCGGCGTCAACGGCCCCGATGGGAATTCCGCCGTCGGACGTGGGCGTTGTCGTTTTTCACGGAAGGGAAAAGGTCAGGGCTTTCGCGACGGACATGGCAGAGGTCTTCGGAAAATCGAGGTGGCTGGGCAGCCCGGCTTTTCTCGCCATGCTCAGGCCCTTTATGGGCAAGGCGATGTATGAGTTCCTGAAAAACTTTGTGGCGCCATTGGTCCAATTGACCCTCGAATGCAGGGAAAAAGGGATTGACTCACTGTTTTACGACGCCCCGGCGGCGCTGCTCTTCCACCAATCGCCTTACGCCGACCCTGCTGATTCGCATATCGCCGCCACTTACGCGATGATCGCGGCGGAATCCATGGGGCTTGGGGGATGCTTGATAGGGACCGTCGCGCCGTTCATGAACATGAACAAGCGCGTCAAGGCCAAGTACGTGGCGCCGGACGGGAACAAGGCCGGGATTGTCTACGTCCTTGGATATCCGGCCTTTCATTTTCAGAAAGGGGTCCGCCGGAGGTTCGCGTCCGTGAAGCGCGTTTGAGTTCCAGGAATGGACTATACTTTCTTAAATCTTTCCGCGACCGCCGCGATATGCCGGTGGTCAGTGCCGCAGCAGCCGCAACCAAAGCTTTTTAAACCACAGATTACGCAGATTAAATTATTTTTTAAAAATCTGTGGAATCTGTGAAATCTGTGGTTGCTGCTGATTGCGGATTTGCAATCCCTCTTCTCGTTCCAAGCTTCCGCCTCGCGCCATTAGATTGAGGTTTATGGGCGCAAGTCCTGGGAGCGCGGGCGTCCCGCCCGCTATTTTAAAGCAGTATGGCTCCATATAGCCCTGACGGGACTATGGAGCCAGCAAGGGACGGGACCTCAGCTTTCCTTCATCTTGGAGCGGACCAGTTCGATGTTTTCCTCGGCTTTTTTAAGTTCTGGTTTGGCCCCAATTTGCTCAAACATATTCCGTGCCTGGGTGAACTTTTCCAGGGCCGCTGGATAATTTCCCATATTCTGATAAATGGTGGCCAGGTTTCCCAAGGCAATGGCCCTGGGTTGTGTCCGCGCTCTCCTTGAGGAGCTTCATAAGGCGGTCCAAGTGGCCCCATCGCAGGAGATATTCACAAGCTGCGACAACAATATACGCCGCCCGCTCAAACTCCCCGGCCTGGTAAAAATAATCCCTGGCCTGCAGAAGGTCCTCAAGGGATTGAGACTTTTTCACCAAGTCTACGTAATACTCTCCGGCCCGGACCAGGAGCTGGGTCCGGTCCAAATCAGGGTTTTCCCTTAACCGCTCCTGGCAGGTCTCCCGCGCCAGTGCGTAAAGGGAATAGAGGGTCCCCTCTTCCCTTTGCTCCCTGGACATAAGCCCCAGCCCATGATCTCCTCCGCCTCCCTGGCAATGTCCTTCCCCTCCGCCATCCATTGCATGGCCTCCATGGGAAAAGCCTCTTCCAGAACTGAGAGCTGTTGGAGCAGGTCCTTGGACATGGCAGAGAGTTTTTCATAGGTGGCCTCCAGCAGGGTGAATGCCTTCAACTCCTTCTCCGCAGGGGCCAGATCGGACAGGGCCTCCTCCACCGTTGTGCCTTTGTCCAGATGCCTGCAAAAGATTTCGTAGGCAAAGGGGTGGCGGACCCGCACCGGGCCTTTGTCCGTGCAGCGCCGCAAGACAGGCGGAGCGGACCAGCCCTTTTAAGAAGCTGTCTTGAAAAAATGTTTACCCTGAAGCACGTATATGAGGTTTGAATAAAAAGCCCGCTGACACACCCCGGCCTTCGGCCACCCCTCTCAAGAGGGGAATTTTTTAAAAATAAATTTTCAGCCGCCGCGGACATG
>JACRGO010000213.1 GCA_016212295.1 Nitrospinota bacterium
CAAGGCCAGGCTTTTCGGGAGTTTTCAAAAATTGAGCGCCAAACCCACCGGGGGAGAAAAAAGCACGGGGCTGGGACTGGCCATTACAAAAAAGATAATAGAGGCCCATGGGGGGACGCTGGGAGTTGAAACCCGGCTTGGCTCCGGGACCACATTCAGTTTTTCAATTCCAGCAGCATAGGAATTTCCATTTTTAATCTTTTAAAATCAAATAGATAGCTGAAAGGCTGAAAGTTTATTTTTTTAATAGAACACGGATGACGCGGATTAAGCTGATTTTCACGGATTTAAAAAAGTTTTATCCGCGATAATCCGTATTATCCGCGTTATCCGCGTTCTATTTTTTTAGTCCTCCAGAAGGGCGCTAAGTCCTCAAGTAAATCCCATGTCTGTAATCATGATAGTGGATGACGATGAACCAATTCTTCAAGTGGCCGGGGCATACCTTCGCGCCCTTGGCCATACTCCTCTTCCCGCCCCTGATTCCACCCAGGTTTTTCCGATTTTGGAGAATAACTCCGTTGATCTCATTTTGCTGGACGTTTTCATGCCCGATATCAATGGAATGGAGTTGCTTCAACTAATCAAGTCCCACCCGGTTTATCAAAATATTCCTGTAATCATGCTGACCGGCGGACCGGAAGAAATGCTCCTCGCGAAGTGTTTCGAACTGGGCGCCACGGATTTTGTCTCAAAACCAATCAAGAAAACGGTCTTGCAATCAAGGATAAAAATGGCCCTTGCCGCAAGGGAATATATCCGCCAACTGGCGGACTTTAATGAGAACCTCGAAAAGATAGTAAGACAAAGGACCATGGAACTGCGGGAGAGTGAAGAGAGGCTGCAATCCATTTTGGACAACGCCACGGCGGTTGTGTACCTCAAGGACACCCAGGGCAGGTATCTTTTGATCAATCACCGCTATGAGGTTCTTTTCCACATAAAAAAAGATGAAATTTCAGGGAAAACCGACCATGATATATTCCCGGAAGAAACAGCGGATAAATTCATGGCCAACGACAGGAAGGCATTGGAAACACTGGGTCCCTTGGAGTTCGAGGAGGAGGTCCCGCAAGATGACGGAAACCATACCTATATTTCCATGAAATTCCCTCTTGTTGATCCACTAGGGGTCCCCTACGGGGTGTGCGGCATCTCAACGGACATCACGGAACGAAAGCGGATCGAGGAAGAACTGCTCAAGCTGTCCAGGGCCGTGGAACAAAGCCCTAATTCCGTGATTGTCACCGACATCCAGGGAAACATAGAATACGTCAACCCTAAATTCAGCCAGTTGACCGGATACACATCCCAAGAGGTGGTCGGAAAAAATCCCAGGATATTGAAATCCGGGGAAACCCCGCCGGAGTATTACAAGCGTCTGTGGGACACCATTGTCTCCGGCAGGGAATGGCAGGGAGAATTTCACAATAAAAAGAAAAACGGAGATCTCTTTTGGGAGTCCGTGGCCATCTCCTCCATAAAAAATACCAGGGGAGAGGCCACGCATTTCATCGCGGTGAAGGAAGACATCACCGAAAAAAAACTCGTGGAGGAAAAGGAGAGGCGCCAGCGGGAGCAACTGGCCCAGGCCGATAAAATGATATCCCTGGGGACCTTGGTGGCCGGGGTCGCCCATGAGATCAACAATCCCAATAACAATATCCTGCTGAACGTGTCGTCCCTTAAAAAAATATGGGAACGGATGAAACCGATGGTCCTTTCAAAAGCCGAAGCGGCTGGAGAAAATAGTTTTGGTGAAATGGACGTCGGAGAGGGCATTAGACTCTTCGAGGAACTGCTGGGCGTGACCGGCAAGGCCGGGGAACGCATAGAAAAAATCGTGGACGGCCTGAAGGCGTTCGCCAGGGAGGACACCTCGGGTTACCAAAACAAGGTGGACGTGGGCAGGATGATTGAATCCTCGGTGAAACTCCTGGAAAGCCTGATAAAAAAAAGCGCCAACCGGTTCAGATGCGATATTCCACCGCTCCCGTTGGTCAGGGGAAATTTCCATAAATTGGAACAGGTAATGGTTAATTTAATCATAAACGCCTGCCAGGCGCTGGAGGACCCCAGCCAGCGCATTGAAGTCAGCGCGATCCACAATGAGCCCGAAGGCATGGTGGATATCACTGTCAGGGATGAGGGAAGGGGAATGGATGGAGAGGTCCTGCGAAGGGTGATGGAGCCGTTCTTTACCACCCGGCAGGCGTCCGACGGGACCGGGCTGGGCGTTTCCATCTCCTATGGAATTATCCGGGAGCATGGGGGCGACATGGTTTATGATTCAGCGCCGGGCAAGGGGACTACCGTATGCGTCAGGCTGCCTGTGGAGAGGGAATAGTCATTGGTCATTAGTCATTGGTCATTTGTCATTTGTCATTGACCATTGACCATTGGCTAATGACCAATGACTATTAATTTTACGAACATGCAAACTCCAAAAACTCTTTACCAGGACAAAAAGATACTTCTCGTGGACGACGACAAGGACGTCCTGCTCAGCCTCTCCGCCAGCCTCAGGATAGCGGGATACAGGAACGTCGTGGCCCTGGATGACAGCCGTCGCGCCATGGACGCGTTGGAACGGGACCGTTTCTCCCTGGTCCTTCTGGACCTTCTCATGCCCCATGTTTCAGGAAAGGACCTTCTGGAGAACATCGTGGAAGCCTTCCCGGATATTCCAGTTGTAGTTGTGACAGCGGTAGATGATTTGGATTCCGTGGTTTCCTGTATCCGGGCCGGGGCGCAAAATTATCTGCTTAAACCCGTGCGCGAGTCGCGCCTGCTGGCCACGGTGGAAAACGCCTTGCGCATCAAGGTCCTGGAAGATGAAAATCAGGCCCTCAAAAAAAAATTTTTCGATAATAAACCCGCGCATCCGGAAGCCTTCCAGGAAATTATAACGGTCGACCCCCGCATGGAAGCCATCTTCAGCTATCTGGAAGCCATAGCAGGCACGCCCTATCCTATCCTGATCACGGGTGAAAGCGGAACAGGAAAGGAACTCATCGCCGGGAGCATCCGCAAATTGAGCGGTTGTAAGGGTGAATTTATCGCGGTGAACGTGGCGGGCTTGGATGACGCCCTTTTATCCGATGTCCTGTTCGGCCACAAAAAGGGGGCCTTCACCGGCGCTGACAGGGACAGAGATGGCTTGCTCCGCAAGGCGGAAAACGGATGCGTCTTTCTGGATGAGATCGGCGATATGGAGGTGTCCTCTCAGCTAAAGCTGCTGCGGCTCCTACAGCATCGGGAATATCACCCCATAGGCTCAGACCAGATTCAAAAAACCAACGCCAAATTCGTCATGGCCACCAACAGAAACCTTGAGAACGCCATGAAAGAAGGAAAATTCCGGGCCGACCTGTTCTATCGTCTCTCCACCCATGTCATCCATATTCCTCCCCTGCGGGAGCGGAAGGCCGACCTGCCATTTCTGTTAAGGCATTTTATACAAAAGCACGCCGGGGTTTGGGGAAAAAAACCCCCGGATTACCGGCCGGATTTGTTGGACCTCCTGGGCCGTTACCACTTTCCTGGGAACGTCAGGGAGTTGGAAAATATCATCGCAAACGCGGTTGCCGTTTCCAAGGGTAAATTTCTCGACGCCGAAGGCGTGAAAAAGAGCATCCATCTGGAAAAGGGAACGGAAGGGAAAGGTCCCGATCCCTTGGCCGACGGCGGATTCGAACCGATTCCTACCCTCAAGGAAGTGGAGGCAAGGCATATCATCTCCGCGCTGCAATACACCAACAACAATATTTCTCATGCGGCCCGGCTGTTGGGGATCGACTACACCACCCTGCACCGGAAGCTGAAAAAAATCTCGCCATTCAGGTAATATTCCCCTTAAAAACTTGAAACGCGACTAACAAACCCCTATAATTTCAGCAATAAAATCTTAAATAAACTTTCCCACGCCTGTTTTTAGTGTAATATATTGAAAAATAATAAATTAACGCCTTTTGGGTGGACTTTAAACAGTCATTGGTCAATAGTCACTGGTCATTAGGTGATTAGGTGATTTCCTGCTTATCAATGACTATTGACCAATGACTGTTTAATACTTTTTGGGATGAAAAATGGGTAATACGGACGTAACAATGGAAAAACTTGTCTCTCTTTGCAAACGGAGGGGATTTATCTTTCAAAGCAGCGAAATCTATGGCGGACTGAACAGTTGCTGGGACTATGGCCCCTTGGGCGCGGAGCTTAAAAGGAACGTGAAGGAGCAGTGGTGGAAGGCGGTGGTCCAGGGCCGGGAGGACATGGTGGGCCTGGACGCATCAATACTCATGCACCCGCAAGTGTGGGAGGCTTCCGGGCATGTTGATTCCTTTTCCGACCCGATGGTTGACTGCAAGAAATGCAAGCACAGGTTCAGGGCCGATCATATACAAGGAGACAAGTGCCCGGAATGCGGCGGCGAGCTTACCGGGGTCCGCCAATTCAACCTGATGTTCAAGACCTTCATGGGCCCGGTTGAGGACAGCCAATCAACCGTCTACCTGCGGCCTGAAACCGCCCAGGGGATTTTCGTTAACTTCAAGAATGTCCAGGCGTCCGCCAGGATGAAGGTCCCCTTCGGCATAGCCCAGATAGGAAAGGCGTTCAGAAATGAAATCACCCCTGGGAACTTCACCTTCCGGACAAGGGAGTTCGAGCAGATGGAGATAGAATTCTTCGTGAAGCCGGGAACTGACATGGAGTGGTTTGAGCGTTGGCGCGAGGAGAGGCTCCAATGGTACGTGAAATTGGGGATTAAAAAGGAAAACCTCCGCCTCCGCGACCATGAAAAGGAGGAACTGGCGCATTACGCAAGGGCGTGCTCGGACGTGGAATACCTTTTTCCCATGGGATGGTCCGAGTTGGAAGGGATCGCGAACAGAACCGATTTCGATCTCACCCAGCACGCCAAGAAGAGCGGTAAGGACCTTCACTATTTCTCAGAGGATACCCAGGAACGGTATATTCCTTTTGTAATAGAACCCTCGGCGGGCGCGGACCGCGGGACCCTGGCCTTTCTGGCGGATTCTTACGCGGAGGAGGAAGACCGGGTAGTGTTGCATTTGGACCCCAGGCTAGCCCCCATCAAGGTGGGGATTTTCCCTTTAATGAAAAAGGGCGGGATGCTGGAAAGGGCTAAAAATATTGAGTCGGCCTTGAGGAAACATTATAATACGTTCTTTGACGAAAAGGGATCCATCGGACGCCGCTACAGAAGGCAGGATGAAATAGGGACCCCTTATGGCGTCACCATCGACCACGAGACCCTGGAAAACGGCACGGTTACTCTTCGTGACCGTGATTCCATGGAACAGATTAGAATATCCGAGGACAAGGTCGTGGAGGAGTTGAGCCAGCGTTTTTCGCGGCTTCCATAGCGCGACGTGGACTCTAAGACACGAAGGTCAGCTAAGTTTAAAATATGAATTACTATGCCAAATTAACAATGCCGGGTTTTGAATATCGGAATTTTCCATGAAATTTTTTTCTAATTTAGGAAAGGGGGCGCATGATGTCGAATAAACATGTCTACTTTTTCGGGCCGAACTGTGCCGACGGGACTGGAGAAATGAAGGACCTGCTTGGAGGGAAAGGAGCGGGGTTGGCTGAAATGTCCAGGATCGGGATACCCGTCCCTCCAGGTTTTACCATAACAACCGAAGTCTGCAAAATATTCCTGAAGGAGAAGAACCAACTCCCTCAAAGCATAGAAAAGGAAATTGACGCCGCCATTAAAAAACTAGAGGAAATGGGGGACGCCAGATTGAGTTCCGAGACAGATCCCCTTTTTCTTTCAGTCCGTTCCGGATCAAAATTTTCCATGCCGGGAATGATGGACACCATCCTCAATCTCGGAATGAATGACGTGACAGTGGTCGCCCTGGCCCAAAAAACTGAAAACGCCGTTTTTGCCTATGATAGTTACCGCCGGTTCATCCAGATGTTCGGCAATGTGGTGATGGGGATAGAAAAAGACGAATTCGAAAAACTCCTGGCCCAAAAGAAAAGGAAGATGAAGGTGCTGTTGGACCAGGAATTAGGGGAATTCGCACTGGAAGAGCTGGTTTCAGATTATAAGGACGTTTATAAAAGCCACACCGGCCAGGATTTCCCGGAAAATCCATTGGACCAGTTGAAAATGGCCAGGGACGCGGTTTTTAAATCCTGGAACAATCCAAGGGCCAGGACCTATAGGACCTTGAATCACATTTCAGAGGACCTCGGCACCGCCGTTAACGTGCAGATGATGGTTTTCGGAAATATGGGGACCACTTCCGCGACAGGGGTCGGCTTTACAAGAAATCCGGCCACAGGGCGTAAGGAATTTTTCGGCGAATTCCTGGTCAATGCCCAGGGAGAGGACGTCGTGGCGGGCATCAGGACCCCAAGGCCCATTACGGAATTGGAAATGGTAATGCCGCAGGCATTCAAAAAACTCAAGGAAATCACCAGCAGGCTGGAAAAGCATTATAAGGACATCCAGGATTTTGAATTCACAATCCAGGAAGAAAAACTTTATATGCTCCAGACCAGAAACGGCAAGAGGACCGGCATGGCCGCGGTGAAAATCGCGGTGGACATGGTAAACGAGGGCCTGATCAACCGCAAGGACGCCATAAAGCGCATTGAGCCCATTGCGCTCGACCAGCTTCTACATCCAATGTTTTCTCCAAAGGAGAGGGGCAAGGCCAAGGCCGTTGCAAAGGGGCTTGCCGCCTCTCCGGGCGCCGCCGCCGGGAAAGCGGTGTTCACGGCGGAATGCGCGGTCCTTTGGGCCAACAAAAAAGAAGAGGTTGTCCTGATCAGAAAAGAAACCACCCCTGACGACATCCACGGCATGGCCGTATCAATGGGGGTCCTGACGGCAACGGGTGGAATGACCTCCCATGCCGCCGTGGTAAGCCGCCAAATGGGGAAACCGGCTGTTGTGGGCTGCGGGGGCATGGAGGTGAACGAACACGGCAGGTACTTGAATATCGGCGGCAAGAGGATTAATGAAGGGGATTTTATCTCTTTCGACGGTTCCACAGGCGAGGTGTTCCTGGAAAGAATTCCCACCATGCACTCGGAAATAATCCAGGTTTTCGAGGGAACGTTGAGCCCAGATAAATCGGAAATTTTCCGGGACTTCGAACAGTTGATGAAATGGGCCGGGAGTTTTAAGAAGTTAGAGGTCAGGGCCAACGCTGACACCCCCAACGACGCGAAGATCGCCCGCTCCTTCGGGGCCAACGGAATCGGACTTTGCCGGACCGAGCACATGTTTTTCGCGAAGGACAGAATTCCAATAGTTCAGAGCATGATACTCCATGCCACAAGGGGGCAGTTGGGCCTAGATACCCTGGCCAGGCTGGATGAAAGGGTTAAGTCAGCCAGGGGCTTGAAGAAGAAGGAGCTTTTGCAGGAACGAAAAGACGCTGAAAAAGAGTTTCAAAAAGACATCAAGATATATACTGAGTCCCTGAAAAAACTTCTCGCAATGCAGAAAAAGGATTTTATTGCCCTGTTTAAGGAAATGGGAGGAGCTCCGGTTACGATCAGGACCCTGGATCCGCCTCTCCATGAATTTCTGCCCAAGAGGAATGAATTGGTCGACGAGATTAACCGGCTGGACGCCGGCGGGAAAAAGCCGCCCAAGCTTTCAGCCCTCCAGGCCATGTTGGAAGACGTGGAAAGGCACCATGAATTCAATCCCATGCTGGGGCACAGGGGTTGCCGGCTGGGGATCACCTTCACGGAAATAACCAAAATGCAGGCCACGGCCATTTTTTCCGCCGCCGCGGAATGTGTTTCCAGGAATATACCGGTCCACCCGGAAATCATGATTCCCCTGGTGGGGCACGTGAAGGAATTGACGGCCCAAAAGGCGATTATCAAGGATGTGGTGAAGGAATTTCAAAAGAACATTAATAAAAAAATCAAATACCATGTGGGGACAATGATAGAGCTTCCAAGGGCCGCCTTGACCGCCGACGAAATAGCTGCCGAGGCGGAGTTTTTCTCTTTCGGGACCAACGACCTCACCCAAACGACCCTTGGAATAAGCAGGGACGATGCGGGAACCTTCATGCCGGCCTATCTTAACATGGGCATATACAGCCGGGACCCGTTTGTTTCCATTGACAAGGAGGGAGTTGGATCACTCATGGCCATAGCCATCGAAAAGGCCAGGAAGACCAAGCCCAATATTATCTTGGGCGTTTGCGGCGAGCATGGCGGAGAGCCGGCGTCAGTGGAATTTTTCCATCAACTGGGATTGAAATACGTGAGTTGCTCCCCCTATAGAATTCCCATAGCCTATATGGCCGCGGCCCAAGCCGCCCTCAGGGAAAAGGAGGAAAAGGGCCAGGAAAAGAAACCCGTCCAGGACCAGGAGAAAGGGGATGAGGAAAAATCCAAGGAGGAGGCCGAGTAGACGCGGGAATAATTCTCGATAGCAAAGAATTGAACATTGAACGTCCAACACTGAACTCCGAAAAAGGATGAGAATATCCCTGCGCCAGGAGCGCAGGGATATTTTTTTATCCCCCACATTTTAATCCTTCCATCGAACTCTTTCCTGTTTGTTTTAAGGGGCAGCCCCCCTTTCAAGGATTTTCCCCGGTATTCTTCGCCAAAGTTAAGTTTGCTCAGGTTGTGAATTTTAAATAAAAGAGCAATAATATTGTTAGGAGGCCTCAAAAAAAGTGGAATATAATCCGACAGAAATCGAACAAAAATGGCGGGAGCGCTGGGAAAAGGAAGGCCTTTATAAAAAAGTAAAGGACACAGGCAAGCCCAAGCATTACGCCTTGACCATGTATCCATACCCAAGCGGAGACCTCCATATCGGGCATTGGTACGCCATTGCCCCATCAGACGCCAAGGCCAGATACATGGCCATGAAAGGCTATAACGTCTTTTTCCCCATGGGCTTTGACGCCTTCGGCCTTCCGGCGGAGAACGTCGCCATAAAAAACGGGATTCATCCATATAAATGGACCATGAAAAACATTGAGAACATGCGGCTGCAATTGAAGTCCATGGGCGCCATGTTCGATTGGGACCATGAAGTAGTCACCTGCCATCCGGATTATTACAAATGGACCCAGTGGTTTTTCCTCAAGTTCCTCGAAAATGGCCTTGCCTACAGGAAAAATTCTCCAGTGGATTGGTGTCCAACCTGCAACACCACCCTGGCCAGGGAACAGGTGTGGGGGGAGGACCGCCATTGCGAGCGATGCAGGACCCCGGTGATCAAGAAAAGTTTGGACCAGTGGTTTTTCAAGGTAACGAAATACGCGGAGGAGTTGCTGGATTTCAGCAAAATCCACTGGCCGGAGCGGGTGGTAAAAATGCAGGAACAATGGATCGGACGGAGCGAGGGCGCTGAAATCACGTTCATGAGCGGGCAAAATGATCCCATGACTGTTTTCACCACGCGCCCTGACACCCTCTACGGCGCCACTTTTTTAGTCCTTGCGCCGGAGCATCCCTTGGTCCAGAAATTAACGCCTCCAGACCATAAAGAAGCAGTGCGCGGCTATGTTTCCGAGGCAAGCAGGAAAACGGAGATCGACCGCCTGACAGCGGACCGGGAGAAGTCGGGCGTATTTACCGGGGCCTTCGCTCTCCATCCCCTGACCGGGGAAAGGATACCTATATGGATAGCGGACTATGTCTTGATGACTTACGGCACTGGGGCAATAATGGCAGTGCCGGCCCATGATGAACGCGACTTCGCCTTCGCGAAAAAATTCGGCCTATATATAAAGGTAGTGATAGCCCCCCCAGGATATAGCGGCGCTCCATTGCAAGAGGCTTATCCCGGACAAGGGGAAATGGTCAATTCCGGCCCGCTTAATGGGGTTCCCTCAGAGAAAGGCAAGGCCAGGATCGTGGAGATTCTGGCGGACAAGGGTTGCGGCCGCGCAAGCATCACCTACCGTCTCCGGGATTGGCTTATCAGCCGCCAAAGGTATTGGGGCGCTCCTATTCCAATAATTTATTGCGCCCAGTGCGGGACCGTTCCCGTTCCCTACGATCAACTCCCGGTCCTTTTGCCGGAGGACGCCGAATTTCTGCCTACAGGGGAGTCCCCTTTGAAAAAGCATGAAGGCTTCCTGCGCGCCAAGTGTCCGAAATGCAACAGCGACGCCCACAGGGAAACCGACACAATGGATACCTTTTTATGCTCTTCATGGTATCAGTACGCATATATTTCCCCTTACTTCAAGGACGCGCCCTTTTCAAAAGCGGAGGCCGCCTGCTGGCTGCCCGTGGACCAGTATACAGGAGGAATAGAGCACGCCACCATGCACCTGCTCTATACGCGGTTCTTCACAAAGGCCATGAGGGACATAGGGCTGGTTGACTTCGATGAACCCGTGCTCAACCTGTACAACCAGGGGATTATTCTTGGGGAAGACTCGGAAAAAATGAGCAAATCAAGGGGGAACGTGGTAAGCCCGGATGATTTGGTGAACGAATACGGCGCCGACGCTGTCCGGGCATATCTCATGTTCATCGGGCCTTGGGACGAAGGCGGACCCTGGAACAGCCGGGGGATCATCGGAATACAACGGTTTTTGCAAAGGACCTGGAATCTTGTCCTGGAGCCCGCAATGGCCAAAGGGGCGCGGCCTTCCAGCGAGGAAACATTGGAATTGAGGAAGCTGGCCCATAAGACCGTTAAAAAGGCGTCCGGCTATATGGAATCCTTTAAGTTCAACACCATGCTTGCCTCCCTCATGGAAATGAATAACTACATGTACAAGGCAAAATCAGCGGAAATGGCCGAAACCGATGCATGGAAGGAGGCCATAAGGCATTATATTCTTATGCTGGCCCCGTTGGTCCCCCACCTTACGGAGGAGCTATGGGAAAGGACAGGGGGGAAGGGCAGCGTCCACAGGCAATACTGGCCGGTATGGGATGAAAGGTTAGCGGCGGAAGATAGAGTCACCTTCGTTGTGCAGGTTAATGGGAAGCTGAGGGACCGCCTGGAAGTTCCCGCCGGTATCGGCCAGGACGAAGCTTGCGAACTGGCAAGGAACATGGACAAGGTCAAGTCCCTGGTGGAAGGCAAGGAGATAGTGAAAACAGTTTTTGTCCCGGGAAAATTGCTGAATATCGTGTTGAAATAATCATGCAAAAGAAAGTCTTGATACTGGGCCACAATGACGCCTCTTTTCTTGAGGAGGTTATGGCATGCCTGGAGGGGCTGGATTTAGAGATCCACTCCGAAGACAGGTGCCCGGTGGAAACGGGAATTCAATTCGATTGGACGCCAGACGCCGTGATTATCAACGTGACCTCCCTCAAGCTGGACAAATGCATCAAACATATAAAAGACCTTTCCAGGGAGACCCTGGTCCTGGCGGCGGAGAGGGACTCCTCTGTTGAGAGCTATCTTCGCATGCAGATTCTGGGGGTGAGGGATTTTTTTCACGTCCCCCTGGACCCCAAAAACTTGAAAAGCGCTATTGTGGAATTGTTAAAATTATAATCATGTTAAAAAAAATCCAATCCAGCATCCTGGCAAAGCTCGGTTTGCTTTTTGGCCTGATGTCCTTCCTTACCATTTCCAGTGTCTTTTTTACCGTTTATACTTTTCATACCCTGAAAGGAGTCAGCAGGGCCATAGATGTTTCCGGGAGCGAAAGGATGAGGTCCATCCTGCTGGGGTCCCTCCTAAATGAATATGTCCACGAGATGGGAAAAAGCCATAGCAGGCCAAACGAAAGGGCGCTTAAGTTAAAAAATTTGATCATCCAGGAAACAAATACTTATGTGGAGTATTTGAACGGCTTGGCCGACGGAAGCGAGGCCCTTGGATTGGTGGCGGCCGAGGACGAATACGTGCTTGACCAGCTTGAAATTCTCAAAAAGGAATTCCGCGAATGGGAAAATTATATTAAAAAGGCCCTTCGGCCCGAGGCGACGGATATGGACCGGGGCCGCGCCGCGGAAATGCTTGCCATAGAAAACGCCATTCATCTGAAGCAAACCGCGCATAGAGTGGTCGAACTCTTCGAGAGCAGGTTCCGGGAAAACGTCGCAAGGCTAAAGGATATCCAAAAAATCCTTTTGGCCTCCTCAGTCCTTAGTTTCCTCTTCTCCATCTGGTTTTTGTATCTGATCATCAGGCCCATTAAGGAAGTTGTGAGCGTGGCCCACAAAATGGCGGAAGGCAATTTAACGGAAATAGTGAAAATAAACCTCAAGGATGAAATAGGCGTCTTGGGTGAAACCATGAACCTGACTATTTACGAATGGAGGAAAATATTGAGGCAGCTAGTTGAAAGCTCTGAAAAACTCCTGGTTTCTTCTTCCAATATTTCCCTTGCCGCCTCGGAAATCGTCAATGGCGCCAAGGAGCAGGTTGAGCAGGTGATCAAGACCTCCGAGGCAATGGAAGAGATGTCCGGTTCCATCCAGGAGGTTTCCAGGAACGCGAAAACCACCGTGAGTTACGCGGAGACGGCTTCCAACCGCTTGCGGCAGGGAAGATCAACTTGTGAAGAGACGGTGGTGACCATTAGAAAGGCCAACCAAAAAGTGGAGGAGTTGAACAGGAAATCGGCTGAAATAGGCAAGATCGTGCATTTCATAAGCGGCTTTGCGGAGCAAACGAACCTTCTGGCCATAAACGCCGCCATCGAGGCCGAGAGGGCCGGGGTTCACGGCAAGGGATTTGACGTGGTTGCCGATGAAATACGGCAGCTTGCAAGGAAAACATCCAAATTCACCACCGATATCATAGCGGACTTGGAAGATATTCAGCGGGAAATAATTGACGTCACAAAAACCATGAATGAAGGCTCCGGATTGATGGAAAAGACAGGTGACTTCTTTGTCACCATAACAGAGGACATTTCCCACACCACGGACCGCATCAATTTGATTTCCACCGCCACTGCGCATCAGGTGGGTATATCCGGGAAAATCGCGGACTCCCTCTTCCTGATATCCGGGGTAAGCCGGGAAACATCCAACAATTCCATGGAATCCGCTGAAGAGACCAAAAAACTTACCGCCCTGGCCGAGCAACTGAAAACCATTACCCAGAAATTTCAGATAAATGGAAAGTTGTAACCGTTCACGGGGTGTCATGGAAAACGGCTTCACGCTCAATTGCAGAGGGAACCACATCCCCCTTGGTCCCCCTTTGGTAAGGGGGAATACGGGAACGCCACTAAAATGGCTCTGTTTTAATTCCCCCTTAGCAAGGGGGATCAAGGGGGATGTAAAAACATAACGAATGCGGCCCTCCTTGATTTTTCATGGCAACTTCGTGAACGGTTACGAAAAAAACTGGAAAGCCGATGGCGAGGGGGGGGGTGCCACCGGCTTTCCTCTGGGGAGGGGAAAATTGGGGGAGAGGAGGGGATAGCTATTGTTCGCTGACGGTAACGGAGCCGTAGTAAGCCGTATCGTCAGTGGATATTGCGTTATTGTTCGCGGAATTCAGGCCGTAATAAAAAACCACCTTGCCGGTCCCTTTCGCCGGGGCCGTCCAATTAAACGTCCAGGAAGACACATTCTTTTTATTATGGATGTTTTCTATCAATCCTACTGTCTTATGGGTATCGGCGTCAGTTGCATTGTAAATCTGGCTGTTTGTGCCTTTTTTGAAAGTTCCCACGCTGTTCTTGCTGAGGTCCCGCGCCGACATCTGAAATCCGTTTATCGCTCCAGGCGTAGGAACTGTGATGGTAAGCGTATAGGTGGCCCCGCCGGTGTAAGAGGTGAATTTTTTGTTTCCAGACAACAACTGTGAATTTTTAATTTTTCCATACTTACCGTTGCTGGCCTTGGTGTGGCATGTAGCATTGGTGGCGCAAGTCCCTTTGGAATTAGATCCGTCTGAAATGTCCTTCCATAAGATTCCTTTTGGGTCCGATGTTTTGCTCTGGGTAATGTTATAAGCCTCGCCGTTTCCAACAGGACAGAAAATCAAGGCCGCACAGGCCATGAGGGGAAGAATGCCTGTTACTCCTTTTTTACTTTGTGTTTCCATCCTAAGTTCCTCCTTAATTTAAATTTGTTGGACTCTGCCTCTTGAAAAGCAAATACAATGCCAAATATTTAAAAAAATAAAAAACTCAATTAAATTAAGTACTTAGAAAAATTTCTGTGGAAAAACCATGCCGAATTATGAAAATTATGTCGCAAAGCCAGACAAAAAGGACAAAAGGCAGGACAGCTAGGTGGTAAGATGTGGATTCGCGCCCTTTGGACGGATAAATCCGCGCAAATTTTTCAACCGTTGGCAAGTGGACACAACTCCAGGTCCTCGATCATTCTTAAATCCGCCTCGCAGTCGCGGCCGGTGGTGGTGAGGTAGTTGCCCACCATGGTGGAGTTGGCCCCGGCCGCGAACATCCACGACTGCAAGTCTCTCAGGTTATATTCCCTTCCTCCAGCCACCTTGATGTCCTTGTCAGGCAGATAAAAGCGGTACACGGCTATGATCTTTAAAATTTCCAATGGACGCAATGGCGGGATGTCCTGGACCTGAGTGCCGGGAATGGGATGAAGGAAATTGAGAGGCACGGAGTCCACGTCCAGTTCCCTAAGCGTCTGGGCCAACTCGATGCGCTGCTCCGGCGACTCCCCTAAACCGAAGATTCCGCCGCAACAGGCCATGAGTCCCGCCTCTTTCACGGCGATGATGGTGTCCACGTCCTCCTGGTAATCGTGGGTGGTGCAGATATTGGGAAAGAAACTCCGGGCGGTTTCCAGATTGTGGTGGTATTCCTGGAGTCCGGCCTCCTTCAGCTCCAACGCCTCCTCCCTGGAAATGATTCCCAATGAGGCGCAACGGTGCAAGGAGTCCTCTGCCCTTAGATGCCGGAGCATCCGCAACACCGCCTCCCTGTCCTTGCCGTTAATCCCCTTGCCGCTGGTCACTATCCCGAACCGGTCCGCGCCGCCATGCCGGGCGCGGTCCATTTGCCTTGCAACGGCGTCCGCTCCCACCATGGGGTATTTTTTGATCTCCGAGGAATTGTGGGAGGATTGGGGGCAGAAGGAGCAGTCCTCGCCGCAATTACCCGACTTGGCGTTGATGATGGAACAGAGGCTGATCTTGTTTCCCTTGAAGTGGTTCCTGATCCGGTTGGCCGAGGCGATGAGGGAAAAGATATCCGGCCCCTTGGCGTCCATTAATTCCAATGCCTCTCGCGGACCGGGCCGCTCTCCCCCCAGGACCCTGTCTTCCAGGTCTATAATGCTTCTTTTGTCCATGATTTATATTATCACGAACGTTGAATACATCGAAATTTATTTTGGTTGCGGCCATGCCGCGCTACTTTGCTTCTTTTTTAAAGACAGGCACCACCCGTTCCAGATAATCTGAAAATTCCTCGATTTTCCCCCGGATCTCTTCAATGTTCTTTCCCTTGCCGGCTTGTTCCAGGACAATGCCTATGCGGCTGATAGGCTCAAATCCAAAGGAGGCCCCGGTCCCCTTCATTTTATGCCCTAAACTCGCCACGGCCTCGAAATCCTTTTCACGCGATGCTTCTTGAAGTCCCTTGAGATTCTCACGCATCCTTTCCAGGAAACGAGGTATATAATCCTGGACGTCCACCGGGATGTGGGCCGGAATTTTTCCCTTTATCGCCTCGGCTGATTGAGTAGCGCAAGCCGCGTGTTTCAGGATGGTTTCCAGCAGCAGCGCCTTTTTCACCGGTTTAGTGATGTGGCTGTTACAGCCCGCCCTGCGGCTCTTTTCCGATTCTTCCCTGAGGGCATAAGCTGTTAAAGCGATGACCGGTGTCTCCCCCGCGTTCGTTTCATGCTCCCACTTCCTTATTTCCCTGGTGGCGGCGTATCCGTCCATGACGGGCATCTGCATGTCCATCAAAACCAGATCATATTTATTCGCCTTGAATTTTTCCACGGCCATGGCGCCGTTTTCAGCCACGTCCAGGCCCCAGGGAGCGCCTTTCAGGTAGGCATGGACCACCATCCGGTTTTCCTCCGCGTCATCCACGAGGAGTATTTTAAGCGGGGGAAATTTACCGGGATCAATGGAGACCTTCAAGGCCGTCTCCGCCTCTGCTTCCTCTATTTCCCCCAAGGCGGAAAGGATGGAGTCATGCACATTGCTCCTCCTTATAGGTTTAAACAGATAACCGCCGATCCCCAATCCATGGTATCTATCAATATAGCTGCTCCGGTTTTCGGTGGTAAGCATCATGACCGGCAGGCTCCCCATGCCGGGGCTCTTTTTTATATGTCCGGCGATATCAAAGCCGTCCATTCCAGGCATGAGGCAATCCAAAAAAACAAATTTATAAGGATCTCCCGCCTTGTGGGCCCGGTCCAATTTAGAGAGGGCCGTTGGTCCCGACTCTGCCTCCTCCACCAGGGCGCCTGCCTCGGAAAGAATTTCGCGCAATATAAAACGGTTCATGGCGCTGTCATCGGCTATAAGTATCCTTGCGTCCTTAAGGTTCGTTGGGGCGGGCGGGCGGGCCTCTTCCAGCCCGGAGGCCGATTGGGAGTGGATGGAAAAATAAAAAACGCATCCCTGGCCATCCGCGCTTTCCACCCAGATACGCCCTCCCATTAGTTCCACCAAGCGTTTGGAAATGGAGAGTCCCAATCCAGTGCCCCCATATTTGCGGGTGGTGGAGGAATCGGCCTGGGTGAAGCTGTCAAAAATCCTGTCTTGTTTTTCCTTAGGGACGCCTATTCCCGTGTCCTTTACGGAGAAGAGCAGTTCCACGTCCCCCTGGCCGCCGCTTTCCGTTTCCTTCAGCCGCGCCTCGATAACCACCTCTCCCTTGTCAGTGAATTTGATGGCGTTTCCTATGAGATTTATGAGGACTTGGCGGAGCCGGACCGGGTCGCCCTTTATCATGCCCGGCACATCGGGATGCACGCGGAAGGCCACCTCGATGTTTTTTTTATGGGCGCGTATGGCCAGAATGTCGCACGTCTTTTCCATTAAATCGCGGAGATTGAAGTCCACGTATTCCAACTCGATATGCCCTGCCTCTATTTTCGAGAAATCAAGAATATCGTTTATAAGGGCCAGGAGGACGTCTCCCGATGTTTTGGATAATTGCAAATATTCCTTCTGGGCCGGGGTGAGAGAGGTCTCTTCCAGCATTTCGCCCATGCCGATGATGGCGTTCAAGGGGGTGCGGATTTCATGGCTCATTATGGAGAGGAACTCGCTCTTGGCCTTAGTGGCCTTTTCCGCGCTTTCCTTCGCGACAAGCAGTTCCTTGTTGGCGATCTGTAGTTCGGCTGTCCTTTCCTCCACCATTTCCTCCAATTGTTCCCTGTGCCGCGTGAGTTCCTGGTCCCTTCCCTGTATCTGGCTCAGCATCTCATTAAAGGTGTCCACCAGCAGCCCCAATTCATCTTCGCTTTCCTTCATGGCCCGGACAGAATAATCCTTTTTCTCGGAAACGGTTTTTGCGGATTGGACCAAGTTCAAAACCGGGCCTGAGATCAACCTCTGGAGCCTTGAGGAAAGAAAGAAGGCCACCAGGAAGGAAATGAGCAGCACGGATGCCGCGGTAATGGCGTTTTGCTTCAGGATATCATTCAATTCATTTAAGTCGGCCTTGATGTAAACGGTCCCGATCCTTTCATTCTCCAGGAAAATGGGCCTGAACATGATAAGATGGGAGTCGCGGAATATATATCCGTCCTTTTCCGGCCTTGGAGGGAAATCCGCCTTTTGGGTCCCGCGGAAATAGCAGGTGAACATTTGCCCCGTGTCCTCGTAAATGCAGGATGTGACTATGGATTGCTTGGCCGACAGCGCGGAAAGGGTCTCCTTGGCGGACACGGGATCATTAAAGGCGATCGCGGCTGTGCTGCGGTCCGCGATGATTTCCGCGAGGGTGGAGAGGTCCCGGACCATGTTTTTTCTCAGCAAGGCCTGGTCGTAGGCGATGAACATGGCGCAGGCGATGAGCAGGGCGGCGGAGCTGGTTAGAAGGATAATGGCCCGCAGCTTGTTTTTCAGGTTCAGATTTTTCAGCGTCCTCACTTAATCTTATTCCTTAACACCCTTGGCCAATTCAAGGAGTTTGGAGCTTATCCTGAGGCCTGCCCGCTCGGCCGCTGGCAGATTGACGACGAAACGGATTTTGCTTTCATGTAAAACAAATTGGATAATGCCCCCGGCGTCTATGAAACCTTCCATGTCTCCCACGGTCAAAATGTTCTTTTCATTCAAGGCTTGGAAGATGCCTGCAAGGTTTTTTTTCTCCGAGTCGCTCACGAAGAGGCAATCGCAGTTTCCGATGTGCTGTAAATCGGTGATGAGCCTGATGGCGACCTTGCGGGCCTTCACGGGTTTGCTGTTAATAATATTCAGGTCTTCTCCAAATGGATCTAGTCCCAGGACGCAGACGGAGAATTCGGGAGAGGAGGTGGAACTTTCTGGCCACTCTACGAACCTGGCGAAATTGTACAGGAAGGCGGCCTTGACCTTATATTCCGGGAGTTGGTTTGATTCCGCGTGGACCTTCCAAAGCGTCGGCCCGGCAAAACATATGGCGGTAAGGGCCGCGTAGCCAAGAATTCTTTTTAGATAGCCTGGCAAGGTTTGTTTCGTCCCATGAAAAGGTAAGCAGAGATTATTTTTTCAGCGTCAAGGTTTCCAACATAAAGTATTTAATTACAATGATAGCAAAGTTTATTCCAGGAGGCCAATGAAAAGAAAAAAGCCAAATTCCTGTCCACGGAAGCTCTTCATTGACAAGGCCAGGCTAAAATGAAATAATTCGTTGTTGAAAAGGTTGTTATATTATTCCGAAAATTTATCTCTTTTTTTGCCATGAAACGTTTTACTTTTTACCGCCTTTTTGAAATTTCAAATATTTTGTGCTCATTGCGGAAATGAAATGCGCGAGATAAATTCTCAGAATAGGCGGGTAAGTATCTACAAGATAACCGGCGGGAAAAAACTGCAAGGCGCCGTGAAGGTGGCCGGGGCCAAGAATGCAGCCACGAAGGAAATCGTCGCCTCCCTTCTGACCAGGGAAAAGTGCCGCTTGGGCAATGTCCCCAGGATCGGGGACATAGAGGTGACACTGGAGATGTGCAAGCTCCTCGGCTCCAATTATTCATGGACCGGGGACGGGGCCCTCGAAATTGAAAACTCCGCGCTCTCATCCTTTGAAATCCCCTTCGATTACACGGGCATAAACCGGATTCCAATCCTGTTGCTCGGCCCCCTTCTCCACAGGTTCGGCAAGGCGGTGGTCCCGGTCCCTGGCGGATGCAGGATAGGACCAAGGCCCGTGGATTTCCACATTCAGGCCCTGCAACGCCTGGGGGCCAGCGTTGAATTAAAGGACGAGAAATTCATCGTCCATGCCAGGAAGCTGTCCGGCAATCTCATAGAACTCCCCTATCCAAGCGTTGGCGCGACCGAGAACATCATCATCACCGCCACTCTCGCGGAAGGGACCACCACCATCAAGAACGCGGCGGTGGAGCCGGAGGTAATCGACCTTATCTCGTTCCTGCAGAGCATGGGGGCGATCATTTACGTGGACGTGGACAGGAAGATAGTGGTTGAAGGAGTAAAGGAGCTTAACGGCGCGGCGCACCGGGTCATCAACGACCGCATAGAGGCCGCCTCCTTCGCGTCCCTTGCGGCGGTCACGGAAGGGGACGTCATGGTCGAGGGCGCTAGCCAGGACCACATGCTGACCTTCCTGAACTACTACAGAAAGGTAGGGGGCAGGTTCCGCGTGGAGGAAGACGGCATTCATTTTTTTTCCGCCGGGACCCTTACGCCCGTGGCTATGGAGACGGACGTCCATCCCTGGTTCATGACCGATTGGCAGCAGCCTTTTGCCGTGATGCTCACACAGGCGGACGGGCTTTCAGTCATCCATGAGACCGTGTACGAAAACCGTTTCGGTTATGCCGAGGAACTCAAGCGCATGGGCGCGGAAATCCAGTTGTATAACTATTGCCTGGGCAACAAGCCGTGCCGCTTTTCCGGGAGGGACTATAAGCATAGCTGCGTCATCAAGGGGAAGAGTCTCTTGAAGGGGCGGGAGATACGGATCCCCGACCTCCGGGCGGGCTTTTCGTACCTGATCGCGGCCGCCATCGCCGAGGGGGTTTCTGAAATTCACGGCGTGGAATACATCGAACGCGGCTATGAAAACATCTTCGGGAAATTCAAGGCCCTTGGAGCGGACATCGAGGTTTGTGAAAAATGAAAGTGGAAGTCCTGGAGAAAAAAAGGATCTTCGACCGGTTTTTCAAAATAGATGAAGTCCTCTTGCGGCACGAAAAACACGATGGAGGCATGAGCCCGCCCCAAACCAGGTTCTGTTTTGAGAGGGGGGAATCGGTGGCCGTGGTCCTCTTTGATCCCGGCACGGAGGAAGTCCTGCTGATCGAGCAATTCAGGTATCCGGCTTTTTCCGCCGGACATGAGGGGTGGCTGCTGGAAATAGTGGCCGGAAGCGTTGACAGGGAAGAGGCCCTTGAAGAAATCGCCTCCAGGGAGGTCCTGGAAGAGACGGGCTATTTCATCCCGCCGGTGTCCCTGAAAAAACTTTGCGTTTTTTTTGCAAGTCCAGGCGGGACTTCTGAAAGGGTCCATCTCTATTTAGGCAAGGTCTCAGATCTTGATAAAAAGGAAAAGGGCGGTGGAAAGGAATCCGAGGAGGAGGATATACGCCTTGAAAAAATTCCATTGAAGGCCGCTCTGGATATGGTCCGCTCCGGCAAGATAGAGGACGCCAAGACCATCATCGGTTTGATGATGCTGGAAAAGAACATAGCTTCACAAGTTGATTAATGAAAATAGGCGCTTTCCCAAAAAGCTGAGTGACTAAAGTGTCAAGTGAACTAAAGTGCCTAAAGTTAGGGAAAAACATGAAAGCCAAAAAAGTAACTAAAAAACTCGGACAAACCGGACCGGTCCGCCTTCAGAAATTATTGTCCATGGCCGGGGTCGCCTCAAGAAGGGCCTCGGAAAAGATGATAGAAGAGGGGGTAGTGCGCGTGGACGGAAAGATCGTCCGCGAAATGGGGACCAAGGTGGACCCCGAGAAGGGGGCCGTAACCGTCCGCGGCAAGCCGGTAAGGGCGATGGGCCGGAAGCTCTATTTCCTTTTCTACAAACCCCTGGGATGCCTGACCACCGCCAAGGACGATAAGGAAAGGCCGACTGTCTTTCACTTCCTGAAGGGCATAAAGGAGAAGGTTTTCCCTGTTGGGCGGCTGGACTTCAACACAGAGGGCCTTTTGCTCATCACCAATGACGGCGAGCTGGCCCAGGCTTTGAGCCATCCCTCATATAAACTGGAAAAAACCTATCAGGCGAAGGTGAGGGGCGTCCCCAAGGAGGAGACCCTGAAAAAACTTGAGGGAGGGATTGTATTGGATGGAGGAGAAAAGACCGCGCCCTTGAAGGCTTTCCTGCTCAGGACCACAGGGAAGAACGCGTGGGTCGAATTCCGCCTCAGGGAAGGGAAAAACCGGCAAATACGCAGGATGTGCGAAAGGGTCGGCCACCCTGTAAGCAAACTGAAAAGGACCGGCATTGCGTTTCTGAAATGCACCGGCCTTAGGCCAGGCGACTACCGCCACTTGTCGGAAAGGGAGATTTCCAAGCTACGGTCATTTTTGAAATTCAAGGAAGGCGGAGGAAAGTTGAAAAGAAAAGGTTAATATTAACCGTCTCAAAATAGAACGCGCATAAAAATTCCCCTCCTTGGAGGGGTGGCGCGGAGCGCCGGGGTGGGTTAGCGTGTTTTTTATACCAACCGCATATTGCCCTTCAGGATAAACATTTTTTCCAAGACAGCTTCTTAATCTTTTCCACGAACTCTCTTATGTCAGGAATTTTGTTTTTTACGGCTATGATGTTATGCCAATTCGCCTTTAAATAATGATGAATGGTTTCATTGCGATGCTTCACCAGAGGCGCCACCTTCAGTACAATATCCCCGGCAAATTCATGGCAGGCCAGGATCGTGTCTTTATATGTATCCGGGACACTTCTCTTGTTTTCTTTTAAGCACTCCTCCGCGATATCCACCAAACACAAAATAATATCGTTTATGCTTTTGTCCAGGATGTTTCTTTTGTCTCTGTCGGCAAAATAAAGGTCTCTGTCCACCCCTTCAAGCCGTGAAAGGAAATATGACATGGTTTCCTCTAAAAACGCGCATAAGGAAATTGCTCTTTTTTCAGGCACTCAAGGCCCTCCTGAAGCGTATGCCTTCAGATTCATGAAGCGCCCAATCGGCCACTTTATAAAGGGTGTCCTTGTCAGGCTCAACAAGGTGTGTTCCCTTTAAGGCCTTCTGAACCACGAAAGGCGATTCGTCTTCATCGTCAAGCCTTAAAATTGAGATATCCCGGTCAACCGCCATAAGGATTCTATCCACGGCGTCGGCCTCTTCCTTGCCGTCCCTTGGGCTTAGAAATATCGCCAAGTCGATATCCGACCGTCCATGCGGCGTGCCCTCGGCAAAAGAGCCGTAGAGAAGGGCAATGTGAATTTGCCCTTTTCTTTTCAGGTCCCAAAGGACCTCCTCAAGGGGTTTCAATTCTTTTTTAATTAAGGACATGCCGGTTTAGCCTCTCTTTAAATAAAGGACTTATTGTTAAAAGTATACACTATGTTCCCACTTATATTCACCAGGGGAATTAACCAAGTCCATGCGCATTTCAGAAAGGGTTTTCGCCTTATTCCAGGTTTAGTTTTTCTGGACATTAGTTTTCCTGAACCTTGATAATTTCCATGAAGGAAAGCTAACCTATGAATCGTCCGTGAACACATCTTCCAACCATGTCTGGAGAAAACAAGATGAAAAAGAATGGAACAATATCGTTAAAACCGGGCAGGAGGAGATTCCCGTGCATTTGGGGCCTGGAGGGTTCATTGAAAAACAGAATTTCAGGATTGAGCCAAAGGACAAAATAGAAATCAAGGGATCAAGAATCACCGTTAAGGGAGTGCCCGCCATCATTGCCGCCGAGGTGAAAAAGGGGACGGGAGTACTTAAGCTTCGTGATGAACAGGGTATCCCCGCTTGGAAGGGACAGAAAAAGGGCGGGGGAAACTGATTTATACTTTACAAGGTCACAAATGGCGATTTATTATTAACCACGAAACACACGAAAAAATTATAGAATGATTCTTTCAACCTGGGCCTTGGGATAAGATATACTCAACAAATCCGCAACCCATTTCACGATACACTTCGAATATTGCCCCCTGAATGGCAAAACATTCCTCCTTAAATAAAATTTTTTCGTGTGTTTCGTGTATTTCGTGGTTCATCTTGCTTTTCTAAAAGAAGAATTAAAAACGCTATATTCCTGCTTTCGCGGGAATGAGCGGTGAAAAATCACCGTTTATGGCCATATTGAGTATAACCACGGCTGTTTTCAAGGAGAGGCATGGGCTGGGTTCTTAAATTCTTCCCACGGAAACAAGCGCCTATTTAAAAAAAAGCTCGCATGTCCCAAGACGTTGATTCTAAGAAAAGCGGCATGATGAAAAGAATCCTTATCCATTTTCGTGAGCATTACCCCTCCTCCGGCGAAAAATAAAGACCCGGTTCCAAGAAGAATATATGGACTGTCCGGGATGGACGCCATATCAAGAACATGGCCGACACTTTTGTTTGGCATTTCAAGGCTTTCAGACAAAAATCGGCTTCTCACCGAAAAATCATCAAGAGAAAGAGTAAGCAAATTGCGCTTGGAATCGGCCATGGCGACGACCTGTAAAGATGGGACCCAAACCATTTCAGGAACGGGTCCATGCGGCAGGGCAATATCACGAATATGGCTGCCAGTGGCGGCGTCCCAAACGGCGATCCGGTTCTCATGGCAAGAGTCATTGCCATGAGCTGTTATCAACCAACCCTTATCCGGAATATGAATCAGGCGATTGATCGCTGGAACGGCGCAAGGACGCAAAGCCGTCCAATGCAAGAACTTTTCTTTCCAGGCGCGGGTTTCGATGGTTCGCAGGATTTTTCCGGTTTTCGCGTCAACTTCGACAATACTGGACGACTGGCCGGTGGCCATTAAACGTCCTGGTCCCACAAACTGAATAGCGGATACCGGGCCGTTAAATAAAGGAATTGTCGCAAGCACACGGGCGCCGGCAAGCTCAATCAAGGTCAACCGTCCGCCCAGGTCGCCCATGGCGAGGATATTATCGCCGATCACCATGCGGGTGATTTCATGGTCGAATTCAATCTCCCCATGGCGAAGATCGTTTTTAAGAATCACCAGTTCCCTGGCCTTGCCTCCGAAAGCCGAGTAAACCCCGTTCGGACTTATGGCTATGGCCTTTATAACATTCGTGGTTATACGTATCAATTCAATATGCGGGGCGGCCTTCTGAAGCAAATCTTTTTTAGGCGCTAATTTAATTTTCAGCAAATTGGGCTGATTAAACAGCGCGGGCTCCACCCCGAAAAACAACCATGCGTTTACCGGATCGTAGGCAATGGCCGACACTCGTTGAATTACACTCCCGCCGTCGTTGTACTTGTACTCCTTCCACAAACAATAAAGAAAGTCCGGCGCTTGCGGCTTCGCCGGGAAGAAAGCAAGCCCCGGTCCGGCCAGCAAACCGGCAACAACTAAAAATCCCGCGATAATTTTCCGCATATTATTTTTGGATGTGATACACGGTTATTGTTCCGCTCTTGAAAACCGGACGGAAGATGGATGGGTCCTTTAGAGGCAGCGGGGTTGCATTCACCTGACGAGGCTGGCCCCCTAGCGGACTCATTTCCTTGAGAAAAGATGCGTCATATTCCACATAGTAATCAATGTTTTTATGCATGGAAAAAAAATATCGCTGGAAATCAGGACTAAACCCGCTCGTGTAAAAATTAAAATAATCATACAGCCTCTGCTCCAGGATGCGCTGATACGAACCGGCAAACCGCTCGGCTTCATCTATGAAACTTTTCCGGTATGAAAGCGCGCTGAGAAAACTGGGGCGGTCGTTATAGCGCATTACATTATGCAGAAAAACACTGCTCTCCGGGGTCTCCGCGCGGAGATAACGGACAACGGCAAACTCATCCTGTGTCATTGAAAAATATTCATTGCAATTTTCAAAACGCGGCTGCAACAGGAAAATCCAAAAAAAAACGGCAAGCGCCGTGGCGCCTGCGCCCAATAAAACCGGCCTTGCAACTCCCACCCTGAACAACGCAACCGGTAAAGCCATCACCAAACCGTGAAGCACGATCTCGGCCGCGTCTCCAAGCAAATGAATCTGGGCCACCAAGCCATATACCATGAAACTTGCAACTCCTGTCCACAAAACCTTTTCAATTTGGGACAACGGTTTCGCTCCAACCCGCTTCAGCCGCTCAAACGCGATTACAATAATCAACGGCACAATAATTAGTATTTCCTGAAAAAGATGTATTATTCTTGTCCAGTCAAAAAAAAACATCGTGTCAGGAAGAAACAGTAGAGCGAAAAACTTCCGGCTTACCCAAGCCATCAGCAGAAGCGGTAACACACCCAGGGCACATAGGCCCAGTTCCCTGAGCCGGGCTTTCCACCCTGAAGCGTTCCACACAACCAAAAAACAAAACGCCGCGGCCACGGGAAGCGCAGGAACCAAATAATTTCCTTTTACTACGTAGAGCAAGGTCCAGGAAAACGAGAGAAACAGAAAAACCGGACGTTGGTGGTCCAGGTAGCTTTTCATGAAGATAAGAGTACAGAGAATCATGAAAAGCCCGGCGAGATTTCTCAGCGGCATCATGCCCGCCTTGTACAAACCCAATTCAGGGGCAAGATAGAAAAAACCGATCCCCAAAAAAGCCGGCCAATGCTCCCCTCCCAAGCGGCGTATAAGGTGGTATAAAAGCCCGAAAAAAATCAGAAAAAAGAAAAGAGGTGACCATGAAAAATAAGCATGCAACTGATCAGTTCCAGCCACTTTGATCAAAAAGGAAGCCATGAGGTTTCCAAGCCAACTATGATAAAAAGGCATTTCTCCAGGAAGAAACGGATTGTCCTCTGGCAAAAAGCGGTGCCGTGATTCATTAATCATGGAAAGCGTGTGAAGATCGTCCCAAGGTAAAACAGCGCCATAATTATTTCCGAGGTCTCCTCCAACACGGAACAAACCGAAATTTCCCCAAACAAGATGCGAATACAAAACCGCTGTTATAAGGAAAACCCAGGCGATAACCTTGGGATATTCAATATTGCTGAACACGGCAACAGGCATTTTCTTCTTCCGGAGCCAGACGAAAGCCTCCTTTCCCACGTAAACAAGGCATCCAGCCAGATACAGAAACAGCGACGCATCGGACCGCATTAGGAACATCACATAGGCAAGAGGATGCAACAACAAATAGCCCAATCCGGAGGCGAGCGCGCACTGTTCCGGAAGGCTTCCTTGCAAATCCGGCAACCGGCGGTAAATCGCCCATCCGGGAACAAAGACGAACAAAAACCATGCCCCAAAAACAGTCAAAGCTTCAATTATTGTATAGGGCGCAAACGGGTCTAAATACATTCGGGAATATCTCTAAAAGAATCCAATGGTTATAGAATAGCGCAGCATGGTGAATAGATGCATTTATTTTTTAAATGCATAAGCCAGCTTCATCTTCAGGACGTCCCATAACATTTTGGAGGAATCCTTTACCAGCCTGACCTTGCTATCATGATAATGCACCCAACGAACCGGGACCTCTTTTACTTGAAAGCCTCTCATTTTGGCAAGCAGTAACACTTCAGCGTCAAAGGCGAAATGGCTAGACTTAATCGAGTTGAACAACTCCAGGGCGGCCCTCCGCTGGAAGCATTTGAAGCCGCATTGCGTGTCATGAAAATCAAGGCCCAGGATTAAGCGCAAGATCCTGTTAAAAGCCTTTCCCATGAACTCCCGATACCAGGGTTGATGTGTTGTTATCACGGACTCAGGAAGGTCCCTGGAGCCTATCGCTATATGAAATCCGTTTTCAAGCCAAGGCGCCAGGTTGTTAAACTCCTCGATCGGCGTGGACAAATCGGCGTCTGTGTACAGGACAATATCCCCTTTGCTTGACAAAACCCCCTTTTTCACGGAGTATCCCTTGCCCATGTTTTTTTCATTTCTTAAAACTTCAATGGATCTCATTTTTTTTGAGTATTCACGTAAAATATTGCTGGTGTTGTCCACGCTTCCGTCATCCACTATTAGCACCTCAAAGTCAAATTCCATGCTCTTCAGAAAAAAAAATATTTTTTCCAAGGAAGCTCCGATCCTCCTTTCTTCATTGTATACCGGGATAATAACGGAAACTTTCAAAATATGACCTCTTTTATTTTTACGTTTTTTTGGCTACGACAATGCATGTTAAACCAAAAAATCGATTCAAAGGGCTGAAGGCAGTTTCGACTTTTTGAAGAGTTTTTAATAAAGAATTGATGTTTTTATTAGTTGCCTTTATCCCAGGCTTTAAAAAAAGACCTAAATTATTCAGCAAAGGCTCCAGGATTTTTCTTTTAACAACGGCAAAAGGCAGCAGAGTCGCGAAATAATAGCACGATTTTAAAATGGCAAGGTTCGCTTCCATGACAATTTTTTCCAATTCATTCAGGGAATATCTCCTTTTATGCTTTAAAAAATCATCGTGGCTAGACCATAGCCAGTTATAAGCAGGAGCGGTAAGCAAAAAGACGCTTCCTGATTTCGATTTACCGGACCAACTCTTCAGAAATAAGGCATCCTCATCTATGTGCTCAACCACGTCCACGAAAAAAAAGTAAAAAGGGTCGGCCTCCCCCGGCAATGCAGTGCAAAAATGCACGCCGTTATGAAACCCGATGCGCCCCTCGCCATAATTCTTGTCAACGGCGTACGCGGCTTTTCCATTTGAACCCAACTCCTTTAAAAAAGCTTGCGTAAAAATGGCGGAACCGGCCCCAACATCAACGATAATCCCATCATCCCGCGAACCCGGCGGCCAGGCTGACGCCTCCTTTAAAATTTTTAACATGGCCTTATACTTGGAATAATAATACCAATGGCTGATGTCTATTCCCTCGTCAAACTCCAATAAGTCCATTTTTTGCTGTA
>JACRGO010000216.1 GCA_016212295.1 Nitrospinota bacterium
CTCAGAAATAATCCTGCGGGGGAGAATAAAGGGATATATTTTAAAATTCAAGTCGGTAACACCCATAAAACGACTATTTTGTTTTAAAAAACAGTATGTTAGAGCATGCTATGACAATTTTAACCGGACAGCAGTGATGAAAAAATTGTTTTTTTTCTGCGCGGCGGCCTGGTTAACATGCTCCATCAGCAGCGCCGCGGAAAACATTGACATGGCCATAGAAATTCGGGCCGACGACCAATTTACCGGCATTATCGGCAAGGCCACTTATACCGGAAAGGCCATTGAGGTTGTGACCTTTGGCAAGAGCATCGGCAGGGAAGACAGCGTTTTGCCATCGGCTTACGTATACGAAATATTAGAAAAGAAAACCCAAAAGGACGGCATCTATAATGTTAAGTGCCAGAACCAGCTTGGCATTAAATTCTCGGGCGTCATGGACCTTGCTGATTTTCTTCACCCGAAAATATCACTAAAATCACCCAGTGGAATTCTTTTGGTCAGCATTTCACCGGAAGGAACTGAGATGAAGAAGGCGTATCTTCCATCCATGTATTTAGGGAATTAGCATAGCGCGGCATGGCCGCAACCAAAATAAATTTCAATAAAATCAATACACTAACTCTGTAAATTTAATGTATTTCCACGCCGACCTTTTTGTCCAGATTGAGCCCAATGCAGTAAACCGGTATAATAATTCCCGTGAATGAATTAACCTTGGAGTCTCACGCAAAAATCAACCTGGCCCTTAAGATAACAGGAAAATACCCAGACGGGTATCACCAGTTGGAAACCATCCTTCAAAGGATTTCCTTAAAGGACCGCATCGTCCTGCGGGAAGCCAGGAAAGGGATAACTGTCACCAGCGATTCCGCCGCTGTCCCCTTGGACTCAACCAATCTTGCCTGCCGCGCGGCGGAAAAGATAATGGCCCGTTTTGGAATAGATAAGGGAGTGGACATTCATATCGAAAAGAAAATCCCCATAGGGGCCGGACTTGGGGGAGGCAGCAGCAACGCCGCCACGGTTTTAAGAGGACTGGCTCAAATGTGGGGCCTGGATGCCGGAAGGGAAGAGCTTTCCTCCCTGGCAAGGGAGCTTGGGGCCGACGTTCCGTTTTTTTTGTACGACAATTGTGCACGAGGCTTTGGCAGGGGAGACTACCTGGAACCCATCTCCACCCAATGCCGGTGGTGGGTAGCCTTGATTTATCCCAAAATCCACATTTCCACGGCTTGGGTCTACGGCAATTTCAGCATGGAGTTGACAAAAAACGGGGATTATATTAAAATTCTTCAACTTTACCTTGAAGAAAATAAGCGGGAAGAAATAGCGGAAAAACTTGTTAATGATCTGGAATCGGTGGTATTTCCCGCCTATCCGGAAATAATGGGACTCAAAAAGGATTTACTCGAACAAGGGGCGTCCGGCGCTTTAATGTCCGGCAGCGGGTCATCGGTTTTTGGATTATTTCAGGACCGTTCCCTTGCGGAGAAAGCCTTGAAAAAATTAATTGGCGAAAACGAGGGATTTTTAGCCGAATTCGTGGCCTGATGATTTTTCCGGCCTTTCGGCTTTGGTTTTCCAGACTCGCTTTATTTTAATTTTTTCCTTAAGCCCGATGAACATTACCAAGGTCAGGGTATTTCCAGTCGAAGGAGAAAGGCTTAAAGCTTACGTCAATATAGTAATAGACGACTGTTTTATTTTAAGGGATTTAAAAATAATTAATGGAAATTCCGGCATTTTTGTAGCCATGCCCAGCAAGAAGCGCAAGGATGGAACTTATCAAGACACGGCCCACCCCCTGGACAATGAAACCAGGAAAAAAATTGAAGATCCCATTTTGGCGGAATATTATGAAGCCCTGAAAAACCCCGGCAAGGTTTTCTCGGAAGATGGGATTGAATAACCCTTCCTGAACTCTTTTAAAACGCTTGGTAAGTCTGGTTATTTTTCCGGTTTCGATAATTCTCTTAAAAGTATCAATGGACAAAAGGGGCGTCGTCAAGCGGTAAGACTCAGGATTTTGGATCCTGCATTCGGAGGTTCGAATCCTCCCGCCCCTGCCAAAATATAAAGGTTTAAAGAAAATTATGAATAACAATTTGATTGTTTTTTCCGGGCGGTCCAATCAACCCCTGGCCAAGGCCATATGCGGCCATTTGGAAATTGAGCAGGGCGTGATAAAAATAACCGATTTCGCGGACGGGGAAATTTTTGTCAAGCTTCAGAATAATGTCAGGGGACAGGACGTATTCATCCTTCAATCGACCAATAATCCAGGCAACACTAATCTGCTTGAACTCCTGATCATAATCGACGCCGTGAAACGTTCATCCGCCAAGCGCATTACCGCCGTCCTGCCGTATTACGGTTATGCCCGCCAGGACCGGAAAACAGAGCCTAGGGTCCCCATAACCTCAAAGCTGGTGGCAAATCTTTTAAGGGCCGCCGGAACGGACAGGGTCTTGACCATCGATCTTCATGCGGGCCAGATCCAGGGCTTTTTTGATATCCCAGTGGACCACCTGTTCGCCATGCCGGTGCAGATAAAGTATATAAAGGAAAAAAATATCCCGGACCTGGTGGTGGTTTCGCCGGACGCCGGAGGCGTGGAAAGGGCAAGGGCCTTTGCCAAGAGGCTGGAGTCCTCCCTGGCCATAGTCGATAAGCGGCGGGAAAAGGCCAACGAGGCCCAAGTCATGAACGTGATCGGCGATATCAAAGGGAAAAATGTATTGATCGTGGACGACATGATAGATACCGCCGGGACCCTGGTGGAGTCAGCCAAGGCGCTGTTGCAAAGCGGGGCGAGGAACGTTTACGCTTGTTGTTCCCATCCGGTGCTTTCCGGGCCCGCCTTTGACCGGATAAGAAATTCCTGCTTGAAAGAGGTCATTGTGACAGATACCATCCGCCACGATGAAGAAAAAATTAAAGACAACAAACTGACCGTGCTATCGATTGCTCCCCTTTTGGGAGACGCGATTTCAATGATTCATAATGAGTCTTCGGTCAGTTCACTTTTTGATTAATTTTTAATGGAGAACAAGAATGTCCGAGAATTTAGCAGCGTCAATTCGCGCTGAAAGAGGCACATGCCCAATGAGAGGCATAAGAAGAAACGGTTTTGTTCCGGGAGTAATATACGGAAAAGATAAATCCGTTTCCATCACCGTTAACGCCAAGGAGTTGGAGACCCTTATGAAGAAATCCCGCAACCAACTCCTTACCCTCGACCTGATCGAGGATGGAAAAACGGTCGCTGGCAAGATGGTGTTGATCAAGGAAATCCAGCGCCATCCTCTCAAGGACAATCTTATACATGTTGATTTTTTTGAAGTCGCCATGGATAAAAAACAGAAGATAAAGGTCAGGCTGAATTTCATAGGCGTCCCCAAGGGAGTCAAGCTTGGCGGGGTTTGCAACTATGTGCGGCGCGATCTGGAGGTCGAATGTCTCCCCGGTGACATCCCGGAAGTGATTGATCTGGATATTTCCGGATTGGACGCGGGCCAAAGCATCCATCTCCGGGATTTGGAGCTGAAGGAGGGAGTTAAAATCCTTGGCAATCCCATGGATGTTCTGGTGGCTGTGGTCAAGGCTGAAGTGGAAAAGGCGGCCCCCGCGGCTGCGGCGGAGGGAACGGAAGCCGCTGGTGAAAAAGCCCCGGAAGCGGCGGCAAAGGCGTGAGAGTTGTAGCCGGGTTGGGGAATCCTGGCAGCGAGTACGAGGCAACACGGCACAACATCGGGTTCATGGTAGTGGATTTCCTGGCCGAAAGGCATCGAATCCCTGTTAATAAAAGGAAGTTCAACTGCCATATAGGCCAGGGTACTATTAAGGGCGTCGGGGTATGGCTGGCCAAGCCCCAGTCATTCATGAATCTGAGCGGAAAGTCCCTTAAGGCCATTCAAAAGGAACTGGGGCTGAACGCTGATGATTTTATCGCGGTCTGCGATGACATCGATTTACCTTTTGGAAAAACTAAAAAAAAAAGCAAAGGAGGAGATGCCGGACACAAGGGAATCAGATCAATGATGGAAGAGATGGGAACCGGTGAGTTTTACCGGGTCCGCGTGGGCATTGGAAGACCGCCGGCGGGCATGGATGTTTCGGACTATGTTTTGTCCCCCTTTTCGATAGAGGAAAAGGGGTCGCTTAAGGCCCTGATAGAATCCGCGGCGGACAAGGTGGAAGAGTTGTTGATCCTTTAAGGAAAAAAAAGCTTACAATTATCAATACCGCAGAGACACCAAGATTCCAAATTTTTTTAATTTAAAAGCCTTTGGGGCCTTAGTGTCTTTACGGTTAAACCTTTAACCACTTTTTAAAAAGGAAAAAGAAATGAGATTCTTGGCTTATCTGACGCCGCTCCTTGGTTTGTACGGGTTATTCCTGGCTTGGAAAATTTACGAAGACATCGAGGGAAAAGATGTCGGGAACGATCTAATGCGCGAAATATCGGACGCCATCCATGAAGGCGCCATGGTCTTTTTGAAAAGAGAATACACTATCATTCTATATTTCATCGCAGCGGTGTTCCTGATACTTTCGATCTTCATCAGCTTCTGGACCGCCTGCGCCTTCCTTGGCGGGGCGAGCTGCTCCATGCTGGCCGGATTTTTCGGACTGAACGCCGCCACCAAGGCGAATGTGAGGACAGCCCAAGCCGCCAATACGACAGGCCAGGGCGACGCCCTTCATATCGCCTTTTCCGGAGGCGCGGTAATGGGATTGGCAGTGGCCAGCCTTGGCCTTGTGGGTATCGGGTTTTTCTATATATTTTTCGGGAGAGTATCTTCCGTTGACGTCCTGGGCGGTTTCGCAATGGGCGCTAGTTCCATCGCCCTGTTCGCCAGGGTAGGCGGCGGTATCTACACCAAGACGGCCGATGTAGGCTCCGACCTGGTGGGCAAGGTGGAAGCCGGAATACCGGAAGACGACCCCAGGAATCCGGGAGTTATCGCGGACAACGTCGGAGACTGCGTGGGCGACACAGCGGGCATGGGTGCCGACATCTTTGAATCCTATGTAGGCGCCGTTGTGGCCACGATCATCATCGGGGCCTCCATGGGGGAATTGGCGCCTCAGTTAATGGCCTATCCTATTCTCCTTGTCATGGTCGGCCTTGGCGCCTCGGTGGCGGGGATAAAATTCATCGAGAACTTGAAGTCCCTTGATCCGGCGGCGGCCCTCCGTTACGCGACCTTTATCAGCGCCGGGGCCTTTCTGGCCGGCGCATGGATTCTGACTGCGCTCATGGGGCTTGGCATGGGGTATTTTTATGCCATTTTCGCTGGCTGCTTCGCGGGGGTCGTTATCGGTCTGCTTACCGAGTTTTATACCGGCGGCTCCTCTGTGACCAGGATCGCGGAGGCATCCCAGACAGGGACAGCTACCCTGGTCATCGCTGGCATGGCCGTGGCCATGCAGAGCGCGGGCGTGACTGTTATAATGCTGGCCATAGGAACGTTCGCGGCGGCGAAATTCGCCGGCCTTTACGGAATCGCCCTGGCCGCTGTAGGGATGCTGGCCACTGTTGGTATCACCATGTCCGTGGACGCCTACGGTCCAATAGCCGACAACGCCGGGGGAATAGCCCAGATGAGCAAGCTTGGAGACGAAACCCGGAAGATCACTGACGGGCTGGACGCCTTGGGAAACACCACGGCTGCAATGGGGAAGGGATTCGCCATCGGCTCGGCTGGTTTGACCGCCCTGGCCCTCTTCTCCGCTTTTTCCACAGCCACGGGTCTCAAGGCGATCGATTTGCTTGATCCCATGGTCGTGGTCGGCCTTTTCATCGGCGGGGCCATACCTTTCCTGATCGCGGACTTGACCATGTCCGCTGTTGGAAGGGCGGCCTTCAAGATGGTCAATGAAATCCGCAGGCAGTTCAAGGAAATCGCCGGTCTTATGGAAGGAACGGGAAAGCCGGATACCGGTCGTTGCATCGATATCTGCACCAAGGCGGCCCTGAAGGAGATGGTGGCTCCGGGGCTTCTGGCGGTTATCGCTCCAGTGCTAGTGGGCAAGGTGTTCGGGGTTGCGACTCTGGGCGGAATGCTGGCAGGCGCCACCCTGACAGGCGTCATGCTGGCGCTTTACATGGCCAACAGCGGCGGGGCCTGGGACAACGCGAAGAAGTATATTGAAAAGGGAAATCTCGGCGGCAAGGGCTCCGACTGCCACAAGGCGGCAGTCACCGGGGACACCATCGGCGATCCGTTGAAGGACACCTCCGGCCCGGCCATGAATATCCTGATCAAGCTGATGTCCATTGTCTCAGTGGTTTTTGCGCCGCTGTTTTTGTAAAATAAATCCCGGATGGGGGATCGTTCAACGGCAGGACAAATGGCTCTGACCCATTTAATCCAGGTTCGAATCCTGGTCCCCCAGCCATACAAAACCTTATATTTCAATGAGTTACGACAACCAAAACCCCTAAAAAAGGGTATCCAAAAGGTATCCAAGCCTATATACTTGTTGATTTCAAAAGCTCATAAAAAAACCTCCTGTTTTTACAGGAGGTTTTTTTATTGGTGCGCCCGACATGGCGCACCTACTTGAAGGTAAAAGTCCTCTACTTGCCCTGCAAGGGAAGAGTTAAAGGCGGATCGCAATAGACCAACTCCTTATCGACCCCTATATTTCGGAAGGCAGGGCGTTTGTTTTTTATAACCGCTCCCCCTCCCCTTTTGATAGCGCTGCCTGCGGCCAGGACACCCTGCTCCGGCCCTGCCCCCCTTCCCCGGGAACCATCACCGAAAATGGCGTGGTAATATCCTGATGGCGTTCTTGCATGGCCACTAAAATTTGCGGATGGTTTGAGACAAGATTTCGGGCATAGCCATTTCTAACGAGTTGGCCCACATCGCCGATTCCGAGGGTGCTGGCCACTATTGACGAATTTGGAAGCATCGCCCGCTATCGCCACTTTCACCGATGGACCCAGGGAAAAATATATAGCGTGTGGGGTGGTTTTGTACCATTGATTCCGAAAGAAAAATCGTGGCAAAGCCAAGAGTAGGCTCTTTTTTATGAGTAAGAGAGGGCAAGATATTCGCTTGGCTATCAAGGACCGGCGCGAAGGGAGGGGAAAAATTTGTCTATAGAAACAAATCAAATCATCCCAGCAGAAGGTTATCACTTTGTGATTTTTTAAAAGTCCTTTCTAACATTATTTTAGCATCAGTAAAGTCAGGGTTTAATAATATAGCTTTTTTAAAAGAATTTTCTGCATTTTGCTAAAAAGGATCTACCTAAATTATAAAACAGAGTTTAATCCTCCGGATCCAAGGAAATGGCCAGATTGTACTCTATTATGGCTTCTTTGTAGAATCCTTGCTTTCGAAGGGCGATACCCAATCGATTATATATATGGGTGCCTCCGCCTAATTTGATTGCCGCTCGAAAGTTTTCAGCAGTTTTTTCTGGCATGCCTGCTTCCAGATATGATTCCCCAATAAATTTTCTGAGTTCATGGTCATTATCTTTTTTGGTTATTGCTTCGTTGAAATAAATAATCCCCGCCGCAAGCGGCGGGGTATTTGTTGAAGATTTTTTTATAACATCCCCCTTGGTCCCCCTTTTCCAAGGGGGAATACAAGGAAACCCCTTAGCAAGCCACGGGAAATTATCTGATTAAAAATTTTTTTAGCTTTTTACAAGGCCATTAAATAATCCACAAGGGACTTAATGTCATCCGCGCTTAACCCTTGCACGGCCTTGGGCATCAGCAACTTTGGCTTGAATTTGGCCCCGGCCTTCAGGGCCTCGATCTCCGGTCCACCGGCGTCAAAGGCCCCTTGGGGATCTTTCAGTATTTTCTCCAGATAAGCCTTGGATGCTCTCTTCCCTATCCCTTTCAAGCCAGGGCCCATGGTCCAGGCGGTGTTGTCAGCATCTATTTTGTGGCATGCGCTGCACTTTTTAAACGAGGCAGGCGGGTCGCCAGCTTGTGCCTGCCCTGCGGATACAACTAAAAGACCTGCCAAAACCAATTTAATTCCAATTTTTTTAACCAATAGTATCACCTCCTAACTCGAATAAAGGCATAATTTTATATCATTTTTTTTCACCACAAAACGCCGTCGCTGTCAAGGCGTAATGATAATGGAGCCGCGGCCGAACTTATCCAGGATAAGGTCCGTGGATTTTTCCATCATCTCGTTCAGCCTTGGGACCATCTCCCTTGGATTGGAAATCAGATCGTCCATCATCAGGGCGTTATCAAAAAGCTGAAGGCAGCAGGCGTCAACAGCGTCTGTGTTCTTGCCGGTTTCCAATATTTCCGCCAAATTCTTTATCAGGTGGTGCTTGGGATTCAACTCGAAGAGCTTTGGGCCTGACTCAAAGTCCTGGTTGACCAGCTTCATCATTTTCTGGATGCTGGCGGAGGCGCCGTCAGAGCTCAGGACGCAGCACGGGCTGTCAGACAGGCGTTTTGACTCCTTGACGTCCGAGACCTTGGAGCCAAGGACCTTTTTGAAATGCTTTAGGAGTTTATCCAGCTTGGCTTCCTCCGCGATGGTCTCTTTCGCGGCGCCTTCCTCGTCCTTGAGGTCCTTGAGCAGGTCAAGGTCCGCCTGGTCAATGGACTTAACTGGCTTCCCTTCAAATTCACGCAAGCTTCCCAAGAGGTATTCGTCCAGAGGCTCAAGCAGGAAGAGCACCTCTATCTTCTTCTTTTTGAAGATCTCGATGTGAGGACTCATCTCAAGGGCCTTGCGATTGGCGCCGCAAAGGTAATATATCTCCTTTTGTCCCTCAGGCATGCGATCCACGTACTCCTTCAGGGAAGCCAACTCCTCGACGTCCTTGCAGGCCGAGGAATTATAGCGGAGGAGGAGGGCCAGTTTGTCCTTGTTGGCGAAATCAGTGTGAACGCCTTCCTTGAGGATACGTCCGTACTCCTTCCAGAATTTCAGGTATTCCTCCTTCTCCGATTCCGCCATTTTCTGCAGGTGGCCGAGAAACTTGCCTACCACGTTGGATTTTATCTTATTGAAAAGCGCGTTTTCCTGAATGGTCTCCCTGGACACGTTCAGGGGAAGGTCCTCTGAATCCACCACGCCCCGCACGAAGCGGAGGTAGTCCGGCAGGAGGTCCTTGCATTCGGTCTGAATGGAAATCTTCTTGGAAAAGAGGCCCAGGCCGTGCGCGATCTTCCCGAACCCGGCCAATTCAAAATTTTTCTTGGGCACATAGAGAAGGGCGTGTATCTGTATCGGGGCGTCGGCTGAATAATGTATATGGAACATGGGATCGTCCCCGGCGTTGGTCAGGAATTTATAGAAGCCGGCGTAATCGTCCTTTTTCAACTCATTCTTGGGCCGCGCCCAAAGCGCCGAGACCTCGTTTATCCGCTTCCCGGCGAGGAAGATGGGGAACGCGACAAAGCTGGAGTATTTGTTGATGACTTCCTTTATCTTGTCTTTCCCCGCGAATTCCAGCGCATCATCCTTTAAATGAATCTCAACAGTGGTGCCCCTGTTCTTGCGGCTGGAGGGGAGGATATCAAAGGTCCCGGACCCGTCGGATCTCCATTCCAAGGCTGGCTCTTCCGGAATATAGGACTTCGTTATAACCCTCAACTCCTTCCCTACCATGAAGGCTGAATAAAAACCGACTCCGAACTGGCCGATGATGTTGATGTTCTTCCTTGCTTCCTCAGTCAATTTTTTTATGAACTCCAGGGAGCCGGACTTCCCAAGGGTCCCCAGGTTGGCGATGGCCTCCTGGTGGGTCAGGCCGATCCCGTTATCCGATATGGTCAGTATTTTATCGCCTTCGTTGAAGTCGATATGGATTTCCAGCCCCTTGCCCCTGTCCAGCACTTTTTCGTTCACAAGCTCTTCGTGGCGGACCTTGTCCAGGGCGTCCGAGGCGTTGGAGACCAATTCGCGAAGGAAGATTTCACGGTTTGTGTATAGTGAGTATACAAGGATGTGCAGGAGTTGTTTGACTTCCGCGTTATATTCATATTTTTCCGGCTGGGTTTGCGTTTCAGTGGCGCTCAAGGCTGAATCCTCCATGAAAAAAATGCAAGTTAACGGTTTAGAATTAAAATTATTGAAAGCCAGATAAATTGAGGGCCTGCCTATATCGGGAGATGGCGATTTTCGTTCAGAAGGTCTTGGCATTCAAAGCAATATATAAGATCAAACCCTTGATTTGTCAAGTGCATGCAAAAAATAGGGCCATGTTTCATTTTACAATTTTTCATAATGTTATTGCGACGCTTCCCCAAACTTGATGTATGCAAACTTATTGTATAAAATAATTTCAATTATATACCAAACCTGAAAAAAGAAGACAATGCCATCCCAGAATGAAAATGTCGGCAACCAGACGCCTGCGGCCTCAAAACCATCCGATCAAGCCATGCCGGCAAAAAAGAAAACGATTTTAATAGTGGATGACGATCCGATTATCCTTGACCTGATGGAGGTGATATTGAAAAAGGCGGGTTTTCAAACTGTTTTGGCGAGAAGCGGCAGGAGCGGCATCCAAAAATTGAATGAAGACGCACGGATTGATATGGCCCTTGTTGACATTGAAATGCCTGAAATCAACGGGATTCAATTGGTGAAAATGATACGGAACCAGCCTGCCCTGGACAAGATTCCCATCATGATGGTCACGGGAAAATCCACCAAGGAGGACGTGGTGCTTTCCTTTAAAGCCGGCGCGCAGGATTACATCGTAAAGCCAGTGGCCAAGGCCGTAATGCTCCAGAAAATATGCGCACAATTAAAAATGGACACGCATGACTTGGCCCCAGGGGCAATGGATTAGGGGGCGGCCTGCTTCGAGACCGCCTCCTACAGTAATTGTAGCTTTAAATTTATTTGAAATTTTGCTTCCACTTTGTTGCGGTTAAGCCGCGCTATGGTCTTTTTTCAGGGATGAGGATAATTTCCACCCGCCGGTTCCTTTCCCGTCCTTCCTCAGTTTCATTCGTGGCCACTGGCCTTGACTCGCCATAACCGTTGACTTCCACTTCGTAGCCGGTGAGTTTTTGGGTTCCCATAAAATAATCCCGGACGGCCCCTCCCCTCTTCTCCGATAACTCCTGGTTGGACTCAGTTGAACCCACGCTGTCCGTGTGTCCCTCAATTACAATGCGGACGCTTGGATACTCCTCTATCTTCAAGACCGCCTTATCCAACTCCTGCCGGGCCTCTGGTTTTAACGTCCATTTCCCAGAATCGAACAGGACCGAGTTTTTCATCGAGATCTGAATAGCGGACCCTATGGCGCCCACCGCGTTGATATCCGCCCCGGGGTAATTCCCGCCGCAACCCGGCGCGTTTGCGTCCTGGAGCCGGACGTAGTGGAATACATCGCCTATTTTCACGAAACTCGATATGTCTATATCCGCCCTGCCGCCGGAAATTTTACCTATATCGACCCAGTCTTTCCCGTCCTTGGAAATGGATAAATTAGTGGGTTCTATATCAGGCCCAGCCTCGAAGACATAGAGATCGGGACCGTTGACATCAATGAGGGCATTATCCGTGAACCGGAGCACCAGTTCCCCGCCGCAGCCGATGACCGCGGCTTTTTTTTGATTGGGAGCGCCGAGGGCATAACCGGGGTCTGTTTCCTGGGGACCTGGTCTGCCTTTTTGAAAGGAAACCGCCTCGTCCGCGAAGGAAATGTCTCCCTTGGGGAAGAATACCTTGCCGCGATGTCCGTCGGAATATTCCTTACCGTTTTTTGCCGCGGCATGGACAAGGCCAGGGGAGGCAAGCATGAATGCAATACAGAAGCTGGTAATCCGCATGATTTTCACGGCAACCTCTTTTAATCAGCCGCCAAGGACGCGAAGCCCGGCTGAGTTTCTTGTTCCCCTGGCGCTCCTTAGCGTTCTTCGCGGCTTTCATTACGTTCGTTTACATAATCTCCCTGAATACCAGCCGGTTTCCGCCTATCCTGATCTCATCCCCGTCTGAGAGGAGTTTTATTTTTTGGACGGTTTCTCCGTTGACCTTTGTCCTGGAAAAACCTCCGCAATGCCGGATAACGAATTGTTCCTTACGTCTTTCAATAATGGCGGCCACTTCTCCGCAAAGGAAACCGTGAATCGGTATGTCCGCATCGGATTTCTTGCCGATAATATTTATGTTTTTTTCCAACATTATTTCCGTGGGCCTGCCTGTGGCCTGGGACTCGGTTATTATCTTGGCCCTGGCGGAGGCCCCCTTTGGTTTTTCCGGCTCCGGCACGACAGGCTCCGTCTTAGGCGAATCCTTGGGCAGCTTTGACTCCAGCATTTCCTTATATTGCTTGGTGTCTATAAACATGGTCATGCCGGAGAATTCCTGCTCGTCCTTTTCATGCAAACCTATCAGTGCGCCGCTGGTCCCAAAATCGAACTCCAATATATGCTTTCCAACAAGGATTTTGTCGCCTTCCCTGAGTTCATGCTCCTTTACCTTTTTTTCATTGACGAAAATCCCGTTCAGGCTTCCCTGGTCCTTCAGGATAAAATGGCCGTCAATCACATCAACAGCCGCGTGCTTCCCTGACACCGCCGTGTTGTCAATAACAATATCGTTGCCAACTATCCTCCCGATGGAAATGTTGGATTTAAACTGGTATTCCTTCAGGACCTTGTCCTTGAATTTTAAAGTTAATCTAGCCATATCAAGCCTATTGAAATTTTAGATTAGAATTATCACATAAAATATCCAAAATTCCAAGAAAAAAAAAGGGGCCGGCTCGAATTGAGCCAACCCCTTGATTTTATTGGTGGAGCTGGGCGGGATCGAACCGCCGGCCTCTTGAATGCCATGCATGGCATGGGACTACAAGGAGCACATGTAAATAATTGATTAATAAGGGGTTTTTGGCTTGATACCGGTTGTCCCAAACCGTTAAAAACCGCCGTTTTTGCCGTTCTAATGACACAAAATCCCCACAATCAAATATTTAGTTTTTTTTGAAATTTCATCTTACATAATTCAATTAGGCAAAGCAATATCTTATTTTTATATTATTTAACATGCTCCAGAAAAAGAGCCATCGGCAACGTTTTTATGTATTTTTCATGCCCCGCATATGCTAATAAAAAACGATATACAGCATCATTCCCATGACCAGTTGGAGCAATTTTACAACTCAGTTTCCCCTTTGTTGTAAACGGTAGCATTTTTTTTTGACCAGGTTTATCATTACCTTTTAGTTTGATTATCTTTTCTATTGCCGTTGCCATCTTTTCCCGCGCCACCCTAATTTCGTTTATAAGGTTATCAATTTCTAATTGATTTGAAAGCGTTTCATTTTGAACTGCCTCCCAAACCTTTTTTAAGGCGTTTTTCATATAACGGAGTTCAAATCCATTTTGACCAGACACCAGTTCTCTTTGATCTAAAAAATGGATAAGTTCAATCTCTAAATTTGTTATATATTCCTCAATTTTGGCCCAGGGTGTTTGATCAGTGCCATAAAAATAATTAATTGATGAACATATTTCCGACCATCTGAAGGGGTGATCGGTATAAATAAAAGACCCAGTAGCTTGGGCTAAAAACATACTTATTTCTAGATTAGGGCTTAACTGCGGTACCATCATTTGCCCCCCGTTTTTACCAGCAGACAACGGCTGAAGAGTAGCCAATGGGTCAGCTTAGTTTTTCTTTTTTACACATTCGAGAAGATTTTTCAGGTCTTTATCAGAAATACCAGGTCTTACATGCTTGATACAAGCTTCTAAATTTTCAGTTGGCAGGCTTAAAATAAAACGTTCAAAGTCTTCTTTGACCAAAGTCTCCATCGCTTCTTTTGACTTTTCATCCAATTCTACTTTTCCGAGACGTTTCTCTGCCTCTTCCATAACTTGCCTTCGTAATACAGGATTGAAAATACATGGGTCTGGAATTAAATTTACCTGTCCACTTTCAATTAAAGGCATCAGCTCAATTAAAAAAGTTAAATTTTTAATCGTTTCTTGCCTATATTGCCCTGGGTTATCTATTGGGCTATAGTCTTTATTCATAATATTTGCATTCAAAAAGGGGCTTTGTATTAATATTTCATCGGCAAAGAGAGAAAATGAAACCACATTCTTATATATAACTCGGGGGTCTAAAATGCCTATATATAAAGCCCGTACAACTTTTGAATCTGGTCTTGGCAATAAGGACATCAAATCCGTTTCACTTGGCCAAAGCATTGCAACCGCTCTATGAATATCGGCAATTTTTTCGTCTGTAAGATTTCGACGGATATTATTCCAATCACTATCTTCATTGATGTTTAGAATTTTCGTAATAATGTGAAAAAAACGTAAGTTTCTTTCGCGAATGCTTAACACAGAGCTGGAGGGTTTTTCATCTTCCGCTTTATCGCGACAACACTTTTTATATTTTTTCCCGCTACCACAAACACAAGGCTCATTAGCACCAACCTTACCTTTCCTTGGTGCTTTGTTTAAATAATCAGCTTCTTTCTCCGTTCTACCATATTGATCATGGTAAGAAGATGTGCCGTCTTTGTATCCTACATATATTTCTCCGCCATAGTGATGTAGCTCATCTATGGGTGGCAATAGTGATTTACCAAGATCAGTCCATGATAAATTTATGTTTTTTTCAGGATAGAGCCACTCTTTTTTCTCTGCGGCAATAAAACGTTTAGCGCGAAACTTTATAATTTGATTAATCATTACGACTTCTTCGTCGCTAAGTTTTCTTTTGCAAATAGTGTTATCAATTCGAACCAAAGGTTGCCGAAAAGGATTCGCGTTAATTCTATAGGCTTTAGGGTCTGGTAATTTAGGATTACGTGCATAATCAAGGTTTGTAAGAATCAAACACCGATTACTATCAAGAGGATAAATTGTTTGAGTTGCTTTCATTTCAATTTTAGGATCGTTAGGGTATTCGCACTCACGAGAGTTTAGGGGGCAGGCAGAATTGTAAATAGTAACGGGGTGGTCAGATACTATAAATTTAAATTCAGAATTATCAGCATACACAATTTCCTTTACGGATTCGGTCCACAGCGTACAATGAATTAGTCTTATATTTTGCATCTCTTGTAGCAATCCATTGTGGGTTAGTTTGGGAAATTTTGATCTAATCCAATCTAATCCCTTTGGTGTACGGATTTTTTGAATATCCATATATTCAAAAAAGTTTGAAAAATTAGCATGCAATTCACTAAATTCCTGATCCACCATAGCCTTTACTGCCTTTGAGCCAGCGTTGTCAATTGTTCCAAAGAGGTATCGCTCGATTTCATCATTGAGGAAGTCGTAATAAAAAGTCGTGTAAAGATCAGTCTGATAAAAACATTGAGAGGGACTAAAAGGCCACTGAACACTTTTCTTTGGAATCTTTCTTCCGTTAGATAATTCTATTTCTTCTGGTGAAAGATCTAAATAATAAAAAGAACTCTGCTTGGTGGACAGAAATCTTTTTTGATACCATCGTGGAACGTAATGATTATTTCTTATGATATCCATAAAAACGATAAATGAGATCGGTTATTATTATAGGGTGTTGTTATCAAACAACATTTTACTATGTTTAAGCCTGCTCAATCATTACTAAGGCTGTGGCTTTACAAGATCAACATTCTAAAACCTCAAAAATAGGGGAGCCTGGGGCGACGGCAGGAGCCAATGAACTTCCTGGGGAGTGAATTTAAGAAGGGTGGAAACCCTTCTTAACCAGGCTCCTTGGAAAGCGCTTTGAATTTCCGCTCTTTTAAAGACACAAAAAAAGGGGGCAGGCTGAAAAGCCCACCCCCTGAAATCTCCTCTATCGTAATCTGCTGATAGCGATATCGGCATAATTGCGATTGATTTCGATAGAGATATGCTGACGTCCTAATTTTTGGGCTGCGTCCGCAGTGCTACCTGAACCGGCAAAGGGGATCAAGGATAATGTCATCCTTCCTTGAGTAGGCCCTGATAAGGGGCAATAAGGCCACGAGAGGTTTTTGGGTGGGGTGAAGTTTATTGCCGGTATACTGCCATTCTAAAACACTTGGAGGAATAATCGGTGGTTGTTTAGGCCATCCCTTCCCCAAAAGATAAGCCGATTCATGATAACGCCCGGCAAAACCCTTGGATGACGGATAATTCTTTTTCCAGACAAAATGTTCAAGCGGTTTAAAGCCCGCCGACTTCCACGCGAAGAGAAATTCATCCGCCCGCTGAAAGCCATAAAAACAGATCAAGAAACTGTTCTTTTTTAAAACACGATAAATTTCTGAAAAAGCGGGTTTGAGCCACCAGCCATTATTATCACCGGTGATGCTTCTGCCATCCCTTGATTTGTAATTTACAAGATAAGGCGGATCGGTTAAGACCATGTCAACACTTTCGCCGGGCATATTCCGCATTATTTTTAGGCAGTCGCCATAGATAATATGATTGACGATGTCGTCAATTTTCAAAGTCTTTGCACTTTGTGGTTCGCATTGTTGGAATACATTGTTCATAGTAAAAAAAAGGTTAATGAAATAAAGAGGGGCAAGCCCCATTGAAGCCTGCCCCTTTTTTTATTTTGTTTTTTCTAAAATACTTATTATTCTTTCTACTATCGCCTTATCTCTCCCTCCAATGTGCCAATTCATTATTTCTTCGGTCTTCATTCCGTCTTTGCCTAAATAATTTTTCCCGTCTTTCCAGTTGTAAATAGTAGCTACTTTTCCATCTTCAAATTTTACCCACCATTCGGCGTCCGATTTGTAGCAAATAAAGTCGCTTTTTAATGGCTGGCCAAAGGCATCAACCAATTTTTGGAAGGAAGATATTATTTCTCCCTGAAAGCATGTTCCTGTGATTTTGATTTTTCTATTATTGTGAGTTGAGAATTTCATGGTTAAAAATTGGTTAAGAAATAAAAAGGGGCAAGTCAGTTGCCGGACCTGCCCCCCAAGACCCTGACGGTCAATTTTTAGTTTCCGTTTTCTGAGCGTAATAGGAAAACTTACTCAGCTTATCGCCTTTCAGCAAAACTTTATTACCCTTTCCATTTTCCAGATAAACCAACTTGGTGGCAGGGTCAAAAACGGCTTTTACATCAGCCTGAAAGTCCTTTTGAACTTCGGCGTATTTGTCCAAAAGCCGGGCGATCATTTTTAGTTCGCGGAAGGCAAGCCCGGTCAGGTTCAAGGAAATGATTTTCTTGTTCATGATTAAAAAAGTGGTTAAGAAATAAAAATCCCCGCCTAGAGGGTTAAAATCCAGGGTGGGGATAAGGTATATGTAAAAAGGTATATCTGGAAACGCTTAAGAAGTTCCAGGCTAGACCCTGGGCGATTTAAGCGACTATCGGCCTCTTAATTTTTTGGCTGGTTTTTTTGAAGTTTGCAAAAACGCCAAGGAGTCAAGGTGGAGCCCCGCCTTGGCGGGGACTACCTTGACGCCCTCCGCAAGGACAATGCTGAACCATGCCACACCGCGATAATGAAAAAGGCCGGTCGCTTAAATGCCCTATCCGAAGGGGAAAACAGTTTTCAAAAAAACAAAAAACAAAAACAAAATAAAAAAGGCGTCCGGGGGGTGTTGGGGGACCTCCCCCGACCCTGCCTGCTTAGATGTGTCTGTTAGTCGGCATTCGTTCAGAAGGCAGAATAACAGTTAACACCATCAAGCAGGCAGGGTCGGGGGAGATTTTTCCTATTTGCGCAAGAGCTATTTCCGCTTTCTCTTCCCCAATTGCAAGAAAGGGAGAAAGCTGTAAATAGCCGTAAGCATTAGGAAAATCTGCCCCCGACACCCCCCAGGACGCCACAAAAAAATAAAAAAGAAAAAAAAGAAAAAGAGTATAAGACTGGATTTTGTAGTCATCTTATACCCTATCTTATAGGCAATCTTATAGGGAGAGACAAAAGGAGAGAGGATAGAACGAAGGGCGTTGGTTAATTATACCGGGGATTAGGTCGTTTTAAAAAGGTTAGGAAATAAAAAATTTACTGCTTCTCCAAGGCTTGTATTCTCTCCTCTATGTTTTTCAAGCCGCCTTGCTGTTCCTTGATGGCTTCCACAACCACCGGAAACAGCCCGTCATAATCAACGGACTTTATCCCGTCTTTGTTCTCACTCACCAGCTCCGGCAAAACCGCCTCTACCTCCTGGGCAATGACCCCCATTTGTTTTCCCTCACCCCTGGCTTTGTCCTTCCAATAGTAATTGACCCCGTTCAAATTCAGGAGCTTGGCCAAGGCGTGCTCAATCGGGCTAATTTTAATTTCCACTTCTCCGGCCAAGACTTTTTCCCGGGCTAAATGGAAAAAAGAAATAAAAGTAAGACTGGCGGCGAAAAGGAGAAATGACCATAAGATTTTCTTCCGCAAGCCGGAAAAGACTTTTTTGAGTTTCATTGGGAGTTTTGATTAAGAAATATAAAAGGCGGGCAAATCTTTGAGGTTTGGAAAAATAAAAAGCGGACTATCCTTGCTCTTCCAAATTCAGCACTTGTTCCCGAAGCTCCCTGATGGAAGCTCCTTGCTCCGTAATGGTCTTTTGCTGTTCCTTGATCGCTTCAATCAGCGCCCCGACCAAGTTGGCATAGGCGACCGATTTCATCCCTTCTTTGTCGGTCTTCACCAGTTCGGGGAAAACTTTTTCCACCTCCTGGGCAATCACGCCCATTTGCAAACCCTGATCTTGGTTTTTGTCTTTCCAGTAAAAATTAACCCCGTTGAGTTGCAAGACTTTGGCGAGAGCGTTCTGGATGGGGCGAAGGTCTTTTTTGAGGCGGGAGTCGGAGGTTTGGGTAATTGTCGGGGCGGTGATAGTGCCTTTGGCGGTGATATTTCCACCTCCACCACCAGCATCAAGACCCACATTTACATCTCCACTCACATTCACCTTCCAATCACTATTATTTATCTCAAGTGTCTTGCCATTACTATACTCAGAAACTCCTAAGCTATTTTTACTGGCGTTATCCGCAAAAATTACTTTATCAGTAGCGATTTTTAAGACACCGTGATCGCCCGCTGTGGTCTTTGGAATTCTTTTGTACACAATACGAGCGCCATAATCAAAACCGCTAACGGCGTTAGTAAAATCCATAATTACAGGGGCATCTTTATTGGTTGTTTTAAGCTCAAGAGTTGCCTGATTTGCACTTGTTAGATTGAGAGCAACATTTTTCGCACCTGTTAAATTAAGAGCAACATCATTTGGATTTGTCGCGCTTAACCGCTCATTGTTTGAGTTAATGTTAACATTACCTATATGGTAAGTATTATCAATTCTTCCCATGGTTTTTGCTAACTCCGGTTTCGTCACCCACACGCTCGCCACATTCCCCAGTTCCGGGGTGGTCTGCGGGGGTTCGCCGGGGGACCAGTAGGTGTTGGTGGTGGAAACATTACTACCAACAAAAGCGGCAGAGACTATAAAATAAGCACTAAGCAAAAAAGCGATGGTCAGAAGCGAGGCAATAACAGCCTTAGACCATTCCCTGAAAAGAGCGTGGATTTTTTGGAGAGCTTTCATTTTATTTGGATTTTTGTTAAGAAATAAAAAAAGATTAATTAATTTTTTAGCGAAAAAAACCATAGCCAAATTTCCCCCCAAAAAGGCGGAGAAGCTGACCATGGAGAAAAGAAACAGCGGTCAACTGTTTGCTTAAAGAGGTCTTTAGTTCGCCCCCCCCCCCCCCTTAGCTTTGGAGGTTTGGCGCTTTCCCTTCACCTTTGGCTCTTTGGGGAATTTACAAAGCTTTTCGTTGTTGATTTTTTCTTCGGACATACAGGGAGGGAAAGAGGACTTAAACGCCGCTATTTTACACCCTCTTTTGTAAAAAGTCTAGCCAAAAACCGTGATTTTTTCCACCTTTTAGACTTTTACTGAGCGGGAAGATCCTGCGCGCAACGGCCACCAATATCGGGGCTTCCATAGCCCATTTCTATGCCACCTTTAGCGGCTGGTCGTAAACGATAGGTTGGGCTGGCGTTGTCTACAGGGTCCACCTCGGCACGGAGAGGATTAAAAGCCCCTCCTTTAAGCACTGCTCCCGGTCCACTTTTTGGGGGGATATGCCCTTGTTTGGTTTTACTATAGAGCCTACGCATAAATTAAAAAACAACAAATCAATTTTAAAAAACCCAACAAAATCAATGAGTTAGGATTTTAGGGTCTATGGGTAAATTGAAAACCAGTAAATATAAACTTGTCAATTTTGAAGCAGTCCC
>JACRGO010000217.1 GCA_016212295.1 Nitrospinota bacterium
GCGGCATTTTTAACGCTTTTGCATGTTAAGGATCAAAATCTCCCCCGCCCCTCTTTTTCAAAGAGGGGAGCGAAAGTCCCCCTTGCAAAGGGGGATTTAGGGGGATTTGAAATGCCATCTATTTAGCGCTCCCCTCAGTAAATCTAAATTTCGGCTCCACTTAATTGGAAGTGGATTGTTGACAACTGGGTTTAATCATAAAGGAGGGTAAAAAGGATGACAAGGAAGAGAGCGTCTATCGGGATTTTAGCAGGCGCCGTATATTTCGGCCTGGCGAGCGTCAGCTTTGCCGACTATCAGGCAGGGGCCGTCAGCGGCGGCGGCTCCATCAGCGGCGTGGTTACCTTGAAAGGCAACGCTCCCGCGCCCATCATGCAGGATCTCAAAAAAGAGAAGAACCCCGAATTCTGCACCAAGCATCCCGACGCCAACAAGGACGGGGTGCGGCCTATCTACAAGGTGCAGGTGAAAGGTGGTAAATTGAAGGATGCCGTGGTGTATATCGAGAATATCGCGCAGGGCAAGGCCTGGCCCAAGGAAGCCATTAAATACGATTTCCAGGATTGCGATATCGTGCAGAGGGTCGGCGTTGTCCGGCCTCCCGGCAAGGAAGAGAAGGATAACGTTGTGATCGTTACGAACGAAGACACCGATATTCTCCACAACCCGCACGGGTACAACGTGAAGGGCGCCAACCGGCTGACCCTGTTCAACAAGCCGTTGCCCTCCAAGGGCGCCACCGCCGACGTTACCGCGACCTTGAAGCGGTTTAAGGAAGGCAAGGACGAGCATTTCTTCCTGCAGTGCGACCAGCATAACTTCATGGAAGCGGACGCCAAGATCGTCTACAATCCTTACTATGCCGTCAGCGGCGCCGATGGGTCCTTCAAGATCGCCGACGTTCCCGCGGGCAAATACAAGGTTACCGTATGGCAACCTTACGTAGGCGCCGCCTCGAAGGAAGTGACCGTCGCCGGCGGCGCGGACGCGAAAACCGATTTCGAGTTGGCCGCGAAATAATTTTTCAGGTCGATTGGTTTTGTAAAGACAGTACCGGAACAATATTCCGGTACTGTCTTTTTTTTTGCGGGAAAGATGATGGGCCGGACTTGGATTCGGCGGGGCCGGTCCGGATTTCAGGAGGATTTCGATTTTTTCCTGGAATCGTGCAAATACTGTTTTTTTAAAGCCAGGACTTGGGTGAGGTGATCGCGCTCCGCTTTTTCCATCATGACCAGGAGGGTTTTGGCCTTGATGTTGTCGCAGAATTCGCCGAGGAGGGAGTAGAATTCCGCGGAGGTTCTCTCGGCCTCTATGGCGAAATCGATGGCTTTTTGAATGCCCTGGAAATTGGGCAACCGAGCGAAAATCTCGTTTACCTTGGGGAAGATGTCCGTCTGAAACTGGCTCTCGATCAGTTTATGGATGGCCTTCTTTTTTTCCCATCCGTAGAGCGAACTGCCTTTTTCGCGCAACATTTTTTTAAACTGTTTTTCATGCTGGGCCTCGTCCTTGGCCAGATGGAGCAGGAATTCCTTGATTTTGGGGTCCGCTACGTGTTCCGCCAGCTTATTGTAAAACTCGCCGCCTTCCCTTTCGATTTTCAGGGAAATCTCAAGGATTCCCGTGTCGGTGATCTTCATTGGCTTATTAAGTCTTTTGACTCGAAGAGTTTGATTTGAGCAAGAGCAAGCGATTATGCATGGATAAAAAATAAAAATTAAAAAAATTTAGATGTTATTAAAGCATTAAAGATTCGAAAATTCTGCTAATATATGTTTTCGAGACCCGTTAATTTTTATACTGTTTTTACTAGAAATCATTGTTTTTTTATATCTAAAATAGGGGTCGATCCTTTTCTCTCCGCATGAAAATCATTTAAGAGGAAGGGCTTGGCGGATGCATGAATATGAAATTAAGATACGCGAATTGAGTTTATATTCCTTTTAATTTTCGTCCGTTTGTCGAGAGATTGGCTTGCGGTCTGGGGGCGGGTTCCCCGGGCGGCGGTTTTTATTTTTAAAAGCTTGCGGGAAGTCAGGGTAAATGAGTTTTGCCACCCGGTTGAAACTGTTTAAAAACGCGCTAGCGGAAAATTCCGAAGTAAATATCTTCGAGCGGTATATTTTCCCAAACGCCAGATCGATTTATGAGTCGGCCGTCCGGTTGAGCGGCAACAAGGACGACGCCGAGGACTTGATGCAGGAAACATTTTTTTACGCCATCAAGAACTTCCCCCAGTTGAAAGACCGGGCGAAATGTAAATATTGGTTGTTTGCCATCCTCCGGAATCTGTTCCTGAAGGAAATCGAAAAAAACAAGCGGCGGATAGATTTTGAGTTCGATCTTTTCAGTAATAGCCTGCAGGACATCAGACATATTGAAAACGATTACGTCAAGGCCGAAGTCGAGAAGAACGTCCGGGAGCTGTTGGACAGCCTTGACGACCGTTTGAAAAAGCCCATCGTTCTGTTCTATTTCGAAAGGCTGTCCTACAAGGAAATCGCGGACAAGATGGATTTGCCCATCGGCACCGTCATGTCCCGAATAGCGCGCGGAAAAGTTTACTTGAAAAAGGAATTGATCCGGTCCGAATCCTTCCGGGCCGATATCGAGCAGTGGTTGAACAAGAACCATGCTCCCAAAAACTCGCCCTCGAAATAGAATCGCGCGCATGATACAGGATATTTCTTATCATGTATAAGAAATTTGCCTATCGTCCCCATTTCTTTTCGCTTTAAGCATAACCCATTATTTTTATTGACTTCCCTTGGTTTCCCCGCCAAAGCCTTTCCCGAACGCCCTCCTTTCGGGTTTCCCCCCGCTTTAAAAAAGCTCAAAAAATAAAAAAAACTCCTCTTTGCGGGAATATTTCCATTTTGGGGGTATCTTTATCCTGTAAATAAAAGGTTTTTTCCGGCCAAAGCGGGGGAGCGCCCAGGTCTTCGGGTTATAAGGATTTCTTGCCTGTAAGGAAAAATTTCTTCTTGTCACATGCAGTCAATGTGCGGTTCTTATCGTTCAGAGGGGGAAGTTGTTTTTTTCACGCATGTTTGTATGACAAACCTAAGGAGGAGAAAGTTATGGTAAATCGATTCGGTAACGGGAAACGTAGAACGGCCCCCGTATTCGCGGCCTTCTTGTTTCTGCTTGGGTTGATTGCCGGGCCGGCAGGCGCGACGGCCCCCCAGGCGGGAGGCGATGAAGGCAAGCACGGGTCGCCGGGGAGCCGGCCCGCCTGGCTCGACAAGATGGAGAAGCAGATCGATTACGAGAACATGATGAGCGGCAGAGGCGAGGAAAGCGAGCAGATGGACAAGACTTTCATGCGCCTCATGAAGAAAATGAAGTCCGAGGTCATGGAGCATGCCGCGCCCGCTTCGCAAGGCGGCGCCTACCATGGGTCCTGGGCGGAGCATCAATTGGGAATGGGCTATCTCCTGGGGCCGTCCGAGGCCGCCGAGAAAGTTTTCAAGGGCGCGCATTGCCCGAGCTCCGTTCCCGTGAAGTCCTACGAGGTTTCCGCGATCAAC
>JACRGO010000218.1 GCA_016212295.1 Nitrospinota bacterium
TCGCCTATTCCGAAAATTTATCTCTTTTTGCCATAAAACGTTTCACTTTTTGCCGCCTTTTTGAAATTTCAAATATTTTTGGCTCATTGCCGAAATGAAATGTGCGAGATAAATTCTCAGAATAGGCGAGTAAGTATCTAACGCCGAAGTATGTCATCAGCCATGCGTTCATGGCGCGTGACACATGACGCACACACTTTCCTACTTCGATGTTGGACGTTGGACGTTCGATGTTCTGTTTTCTTTCTTCTCGCACTCTTGGCCTGGGGCATGGTCTTCATGGTAATCGTCGATAAGGATGTGAATGGAAAGCCCCAATATCACTGTGATAATGCCGACCATCAAGGGAAGGTATCCATCGCTTTCGATGAACTGCAAATAACTTTTGCCGTAAATTGGCCATTGGCGTATGATGCCGATGAGGACAAGGATCAATCCAAAACACATGACGATTTTCCGCGCCCTTTTAAGGCCTTTTTCATTATCTTCCCCGGTAATGGGATCCTGCATGGATTTAGCTCCTTAAAAAAGAATTATTTTGCCACGAATATTATATCCGGCTTATCGCACGGATTTCTACTTTACCGAAGACAGAACTTTTAATTTTGCGGTGATATTGGTTTTGGGTTATTGCATTAAAAAACCCTTTATGCTAATCTTTAAGCGTGGAAAAAAATGATCCCCTGTCGTGTCCGTGTGGATTGAAATTTTTGTACCAACATCTTAAAAAAGGGAGCCGGGATTAAACCGACTAAGAACACGCCCGATAGGGAAGTTCGAAGCGATTCACTTGGCGCCCACCTGCTTAGCAGGGTTCATAATTTCTTTTCCATATCGGCACTGTGGCGGGGGATCAATTATTATTTCCGGCGATGAGCCAAAAATATTTGAAATTTAAAAAAGGCCGCAAAAAGTAAAACGTTTCATGGCGGGAAAAAAATTATTGCGTCTTTTTAAAAAATTTCAAATATTTTTGGCTAGGATTTTAAGAAGAAATTTCATGGTTGTGAGGTAGATCGGATTTTTGGGAATGCTTCCAAGGCAATTTTTTTTACAAATCTCTAAAGGAATAAGGAAAGATCAATAAGCTCCTATGGCTTTAATCGTGCTACTATTTACGCTTGCCCTGTTTTCTGAACCATCCTTTCCATTTGGGGAAAATAAATCCGCTTTTCCCTTGCCTGCCGGATGGCTGCCCTTTCAGGCTCACTCAAGAAAAATGAAAGGCATGCAACAGGGTTTTATTTTTCACGCGATAAATTTTATTCCGCCTATGAGTTTTTTTCCTGGAAAGATGTCTTTCCGGCCAGGCTTTGTATCACAAAAAGCCTGAGATATCTTTCCCCTTTCTTGATTTTTCCTGGAACCCCATCCGGTCCCCCTCCTTTTCAACACCCCCATAATTTTTTCTTGAAATTCATTGTAAACGCAAGCAATACGTTGGCCTGATGCCCGCGTATTTCCCGTGTTTACCATCCGTTTCTCCGCCTGAAAAATTACGGCGCTTTTTAAAATGCGCTGATTATAAAACTTTTTTCCGGCCATACCGTGTTTTCCGAAAAGGAAGCTGTCAGGCGCAGGGTCCTTCACGTCAGGGAGGGGCTTGATCCGGAAACGGTCAAATCAAAAAGCAAAGCGGCCACTGGATTGCTGATGGCTGTTCCAGAGTTCGCCGCGAGCCGTTTTATTCTTTTTTACGCGGCGCTGAAGGGAGAAGTGCAGACGTCCGGCGCGGTGGAGGAATCCCTGGCAAGGGGCAAGAGAGTGGCATTGCCTAAAGTCGAACATAATGAATTGCGTGTTTTTGAAATCAGGTCCTATAACGACACGCGAAAAGGGGCTTTTAATATTCCTGAGCCGGATGAAAAAAAATCCGTGGAGGCCGACCCGGAAAGCCTTGATCTTATCATTGTCCCCGGGATTGCCTTTGATGAAAAGGGAACAAGGCTTGGCTTCGGCAAGGGGTATTACGACCGTTTTTTAAAAAATATTTCACGAAAGCCCCTTTTCGTGGGCCTGGCCTTTGAGTTTCAAATGGTGGAAGAGGCTGTGCCAATGGAGAATGACGTCCCAATGGATTTAGTCGTCACTGAAAAAAGAATTATAAATTGTCGACAGAATAGAAAAGGAGCAAGAAAATGAACCTTGGAATACAGATAACGTTAAGGACTGTCAGCATCGGCATCGGCATTTGGTTCGTCGGGATGGCCATAGGTTATCTCCTGAGGCGCTTCGTGGTGGAAAGTAAATTGAAGGACAGCGAAAAACTGGCCAAGATGATTATTTCCGAGGCGGAAAAGGAAGCCGAAAATAAGAAAAAAGAAGCGGAAATAGAAGTCAAGGATTTTCTATTTAAATCGAGGACGGACATTGACAAGGAGTTGAGGGAGAAAAAAAATGAAATGGCGCAAATTGAGCGCCGCATGGCCCAGAAAGAATCGGAAATAGAAAAGAAGCTTTTCTCTATTTCCCAGAGCGAGAAGGAACTATCCAAAAAGGAAAAGGACCTGGATGAGACCGCGAAAAGGGCAAAGGACAAGGAAACCCGCTATCAGAACCTCATTGACGAGCAACTTTTAAAACTAGAAAAACTGTCAGGTCTTTCAATGGCCGAGGCCAAGGAGGAACTGAAAATGAGTTTGTTCCAGGAGGCCAGGAGCGAGGCGGCGAACGAATTGAAGAAAATAGAGGAAGAGACCAAGTTGAAGGCCGAGGAAAAGAGCAGTAAGATCATCAGCCTGGCCATTCAAAGGTACGCGGCCGACCACGTGGCTGAGTCCACGGTCTCCATTGTGGACCTTCCCAACGACGAGATGAAGGGCAGGATAATAGGCAGGGAGGGCAGAAACATCCGGGCGCTGGAGATCGCGACCGGTATGGACCTTATTATAGATGACACCCCAGAGGCGGTCATACTCTCCGGGTTTGATCCCATACGGCGCGAGGTGGCAAGACTGGCCTTGGAAAAATTGATTTCCGACGGAAGGATACATCCGGCGCGCATTGAGGACGTGGTCAATAAGGCCAAGAAGGAGATCGCCACAAAGATCAGGGAGGAGGGTGAAAAAACGGCCCTGGAATGCGGAATAGACGGCCTTCACCCGGAAGAAATAAAACTCCTTGGCCGCCTGAAATACAGGACCAGTTACTCACAGAACATCCTTCAGCATTCAAAGGAAGTGTGCTTTCTCTGTGGAATCATGGCCGCCGAACTTGGCGTGAACGTGAAACTTGCCAAGCGGGCCGGCCTCCTTCACGACATAGGCAAGGCCATTGACCACCAGACGGACGGGACCCACACCCAAATCGGGGTGGACATAGCGAGGAGATACAGGGAGCCAAAGGTCGTCATCAATGCCATTGCCTCCCACCACGAGGACGTTGAGGCGGAATCCGTCATAGCTGTCCTTGTGGCGGCGGCGGACGCCATTTCCGCCTCCAGGCCGGGCGCAAGGAGGGAGATGCTGGAGAGCTACGTGAAGCGGCTTACTCAATTGGAGGAAATAACCACCTCCTTCAAGGGAGTGGAAAAGACCTTCGCCATCCAGGCGGGCCGTGAAATAAGGATAATAGTTGAGCCTGAAACCATAAAGGACGCGGACACCCAGTTCCTGGCAAAGGACATAGCCAAGAAGATCGAAAAGGAAATGGCCTATCCGGGAGAAATAAAGGTAACAGTTGTCAGGGAAACCAGGGCAGTGGAATACGCAAGGTAATGAAAATTCTTTTTATAGGGGACATAGTTGGAAAGCCGGGGAGGACCCTCCTTCAGGAAAAACTTGGGCGGGTTGTCCAAAACAACCAAATTGATCTGTGCATCGCGAATTGCGAAAACGTGGCGGGTGGATTTGGAGTGACGCTGGAGATAATTAACTTCCTGGAAAGGGAAGGGGTCCAGGTCTTTACCTCCGGAAACCATGTATGGGACAAAAAGGAAATTTATCAGGTCTTCGAGGCAAAGGGAACGGTCCTCCGGCCTCAAAACTATCCGGAAGGCATTCCAGGCAGGGGGTTTGCCACCGTGAAAACAGCCTCCGGCGTATGCGTGGGGGTCCTCAACCTGGCGGGCAGGATCTTCATGGACCACATAGATTGTCCATTCAGGGCCGCTGACAAGGCCCTTGCGTCCCTGAAAAAAGAGACTAATATCATTATAGTGGACATGCACGCCGAGGCCACCTCGGAAAAAATCGCGATGGGATGGTATCTGGACGGAAGGGTGAGCGCGGTCCTAGGCACGCACACGCATGTGCAGACGTCCGATGAAAAAATTCTTCCCAACGGGACCGCTTATATCACGGACGTCGGCATGACAGGTCCCATTGACTCCGTGATAGGGATGAAAAAGGAGATCGCCATCTCCCGCTTCCTGACCCGGATCCCCAAGAAGTTCGAGCCTGCCCCAGGCGACGCTCAATTCAACGGCGTTATTGTCCAGATTGACGAAGCAACCGGGAAGGGCGTTTCCATTACGAGAGATTGCGGATGTGAATGAAAGAAGGCCCTCCATCGTCTTCCGGACCGAGGCAGGATTCAAAACCGGCTTGGGGCATATAAAGCGCTGCCTTCGTCTGGCCGATTTTCTTGAAAGGCATTTCCACCCGGAAATCACCTTTCTCGTCTCTTCCCGGGATTGCCAATGGGAAAAATTATTTCTGGAAAAACCTTACCAAGCCCGTCTCGTAAAAGAAGGGGACGAAGGACCTGTCGTTGAATCCTTTTTTCAGAGAGGCGTAAACCGCGCCTGGATCTCGGATCTACGAACGGTGAAGGATAAGGCTCTCATTCAGGGATTGGCGGACAGGCACGGCTTCCTGCATATCGCAGTGGACGATATGCACCTGTGCGGAGTAAAGGCCGGGACCACCATCAACCCCTCCATCGTCCCGTGTTCTCCTTCCAGCCATTCTAATTCAGAAGGAAAATATTATTGCGGAGTGGAGTATTTTCTTTCCAATCCCTTGGAAAATACCTGCCGGGCTTACGTGAAAGGCGGGAAAAAGGTTTTAATATCCATGGGCGGGAGCGATCCCAACGGGGTGACGAATAAACTTCTGCCCTTTATTTCAGGGACAGGGGAGGAGATGGAGGCGCATGTTGTTGTGGGTCCAGCCTTCAACTGGGACGCAGGAAAGGTCCCGGCGGGAGGGGAAAATATTTTTTACCACCATGCGCCTGAATCCCTGGAGCCTCTCATCGCAATGTCGGACCTGGTGGTCACCTCAGCCGGGTTGACCCTTTACGAAGCGGTCCGGATGGGAGTCCCGGCAATCACCATACCTCAAAACCCCTTTGAGGAAAGGACCGCGGATGCCTTTCAGAACAAGGGAGCGGCATTGGCCATGGGCGCAGGCGGCCAAGTAGACCCTGCCCTGGTGGTGTCCACGGCCTTGGCGTTATTGAAAGATCAGGAACGCCTTAAGGAGATGTCCGGCTGCAAGGGGATTTTTAAAGGTTCCGGGTTTGAATTGATAAAAGGCTTGCTGGAATTCCCTGACCCGAATAAATCGGAAAAGAAATAGAACGCGGATAAATGCGAAAACTACGCGGATTGGCGCGGATTTAATTCAAAATTTGCAACAAAGCCACCAAGACACAAATATCACAAAGAACATTTTAAGCATTAAATCTTAGTGAATCTTTGTGCCTTAGTGGCAAAAAAAGCATAGCGGCTGAATAGGTCCTAATTTTTTTTTCATATTCTGACTTCAGCGGGAGTCCTTATTTTCCGCGAAAACCCGCGTTCTATTATTTATTCGTTATTTTGGTCTTGACTTCCATTTTTCAGTTGGTTTAGAATAGGACACCATTTTTGCTTTTATCATGAAAAAGAATAATCTAAACAGGACAATTAAAATAAAGAAGAGGGAGGTGGTAAAAGGGTAATTAAATAAAGTTTGCCGCGAACTAATCTAAATCATACCATCGTATATTGGAGAGGAGAGAAAAATATGTTTAAAAAGCTTTTGACGCTTGCATTGGCGCTTTCTTTATCGGCGGTCATGTGCGCCCCGGCCAAGGCAATCGACATGAAAATGAACGGGGTATTCAAGACATGGTCCATTGCCCAGAATGATTTCCGGTTCGGGAAGGACGATATAAACGACTGGTACACCGTCAGCTTGGTCAGGTTGAAACCGAACTTCTCGGCCTTTGACGGCGACGTGCAGATCAATTTGAGAATGGATCTGGCGCAGGGCTGGTGGGGCATAGACAACGAACGGGGCGGCTTCAAGAACCTCATGGGAGTCCGCAGGACCCATTCCGGGACAGCCAACGGCCTGTTCAACGGCAAGGACACCAACTATCCGGTGCACGTGGACGAGGCATGGATAGATATCCGCCTCCCCTTCACTGATTCCTTCGCCCCTTCCAGGATGCATCTTGGCCGGGAATACATCACCCTCGGCAACAAACTGGTTCTCGACTACGAGTTGGACGGCGTGAACTTCGTTACCAAGTGGACGGACACAACCTCCACCAAACTGGGATACGCCCTCCTTGCCGAAGGCTACCAGGGGCTTAGCGACAACAAGGCCAGCCAGAATAAATGGGACGCCTTGGGCGAAGGCGCGGGAGTTAGCGGCGGCAACTCTTATTTAGGGTACCTCCAGTTGAAACAGAAACTCCCGGAAAAATACGGAGACCTGGAAGCATTTTTCATGGGATACCAGGACACCGGCACTGATGACGGCACCGCGTACCTGAATGACGACCTTGATTACAGCGATGCGCGTTTCCATCCACAGATCGGGACCCTCTTCGCGCTCGGTCTAGCCGGCAATCTTAACCTGGACGGCGGGATGATCACCGTGAAATTCGAGGCCGACGGCTTGGTGGGAAAAGACCCCATCAACAACAGGACCTATAACTCCAACGGCCTTCCAAACGGCGAGGCCACGGGCGTAGGAACGATTTTCAAGCCAGCGAGCAAGGACCCGGCCGCGACAGCGGATAGTTCGGGCACCAAGGGTATTATTTCCGATCCCGGGAAAGGGACCATCAGCAATCAAACACGAGGATCGGATGGAAGACCGGAGACCACGCTCCTCCCCGGCTACACAGCGCAGCATTTCTGGAACAGACTCGACATAAACGACGGGGACATCAACGGGTGGAATTTTCTGGCGGACGCCCAATTCCATTATCTGGACGCCGATTATAATACCACTCCAGGACTGATTATCGGCGCCGGTTCAGGGGACAAGAACAAAGCCGGAGGCAATGGCAACGTGAACAAGCTCATCACCGAAGGCTGGTTCTATATCACGGAAGTGTGGGAAGACTCAATCATGCCTGACCTCACTGGAATCACCCCCCAGGGCCTTGGAGCTCCATGGAGCCGGGGCTACAGGGAATTCGAGAACCAGGTGCTTGTCCAGGCAAACAATAACTGGAAATTCCTGCCGAAATGGAACCTCTTCCTTTCCTATACATGGGTCCATGCTTTAAACAACATCTATGCATGGGAAGACGAGCCTGTTAACCACAACAGGCCGGGGATAGGAGGCGCGAAAGGCGCGTCAATTAATCCTAAAACAGGAAAACCCTTTGATCCCAATAACGATTTTCTCGACAGCACGGGACATGCCGGCGCTGATCCAGTCACCGGCATCGTTGTTGACAATGGAAATGGACGGGGCGGTTATGGAATGGGCGGTTTCGACACCGCCAGGTCTTCCAAGGACCTCGGCCACGAAATTGACTTCAGGATAGAGTACACCATCTTCCCGAAGCTCGTCATGGAGTTCAGGGGCGGTTACTTCTTCTCCGGCGACGCGGCTTCTTATCTGATCGCGGGCGCGAGGGGATGGGACAGGAACGCATGGGAAGGCAGGTGGGACGTAACCTACGCTTTCTAGGCTGTCCCACTGAACATAGCGGTTTTGTGAAAGGGACCGGGTTTTTACCCGGTCCCTTTTTTTTCGCATTTACCCCTTAACCACAAAGGACACAAAAAATTCACAAAGAACACGGAGAAAAAATTTTGTAACTACTCAGCAGCCCAATAAGTTGTAATTCAAATATGCCACCAAGACACTAAGGCACAAAGTATCACAAGAAAGAACATTTTAAGCATTAAATATTAGTGAATCTTTGTGCCTTTGTGTCTAAGTGGCAAAAAAAACATAGCGGCCGAGTAGTTACAAAATTTTAATTAAAGCATGGCCCCCAATACCCTCTTGCCAATTTTTTTTAGCCCACTATTAATTGACACATGCCTCCAGCGCCCCCTATAATCAATTCATGAAATTAATAAATAAAGAAATCAGAATCGAAACCACCAATATTTGTAATGCCCATTGCGTCATGTGTCCCAGGGAAAAGCTCACCAGGGAAAAAGGGACAATGGACATGGGGCTTTTCAAGCGTATCGTAGATGAAGTTTTGGATTACGGCGTTCAAAACGTCTTTCTTGGAGGGTTCGGGGAGTCCTTGTTGGACCCTTTTTTCGTGGAAAGGGTCCGTTATGTGAAAAGCCTTGGCCTTTTCTGCAATTTTATATGCAACGGGTCTCTCATGGACGAGACAAAGGCCAGGGAATTGATAGACGCCGGATTGGACGAGGTCAGGTTCAGCGTTTATGGAGCGGCCGGCCGGACATATTCAAAGGTCCATAGGGGCCTTGATTTCGAGAAGACCGCCGGGAATATCCTGAAGTTACTGGACCTGAAAAATTCCCTGGGCAAGGAAAGGCCCAAGGTATTGGTCTTTTACCTTATGCTTGAGGAAAACGCCGCTGAGTGGGAGGATTTCAAGAAGGAATGGATTGATAAAGCGGACGCAATTGAAATTTGGAAGCCCCACAATTTCGGAGACGGACGCCTATACCGAAGCGTGAATGGAGGGCCTAGGCGGTCCTGCAACCGGCCGCAGGTCGGACCTGTGCAGATTCAATGGGACGGCACTGTGATTCCCTGTTGTTGGGATTACGATGGGAAAATGATTTTAGGAGACATGAAGACGCATACCCTGGCGGAAATCTTGCGCAGCGAAAAGTACCAGGCCATCAGGGACGCCCACAATGCGAATGAATTCAGCGCTTATCCTTTTTGCAGCCAATGCGATCAGCTAATCGACCATCCCGATGCGCTGGTTTTTTCAAACCGGCACGACCTTCCCCCGGAAATAGCCGTCAACCTCACCAACTCAAATCTCTATAGTTTAACATGAAGGCCGCATTCCTTGACCTCCGGAGATTCCCACCACCAGCGGCCGGAGCGGATATCCTCGCCGGGCTTGACCGGTCGCGTGCATGGGGCGCAGCCTATGGACGGGTAGCCCTTGTCGTGAAGCCCGTTATATGGGACCTCGTTTTTCCGGATGTAGTCCCAAACGTCATCATTTGACCAATTTGCAAGGGGGTTTAGTTTGATGATGCCGCCGAATGTCTTGTCAATCTCTATTTTCCTGACCTCGGTGCGGGTGACCGCCTGGTCGCGCCGCAACCCGGTCACCCATGCATCCAAGGAAGAAAGCTTGCGTTTAAGGGGCTGGACCTTCCTTACATTACAGCACAGCTTGCGGTCCCCGGCGCTGTGGTAAAAGAGGTTCACTCCCTTGTCCCGCGCCATCTCCTCGACCTTGGCGGCGTCTGGAAACAAAATTTCAATTTGGATTCCGTACTTGCCGCGCACTCTGTCTATCACGTCATAAGTTTCAGGATTGAGCCTTCCGGTATCAAGAGTAAATACGCGCGCCTGGGGATTGATCCTGGCCAGCATATCCACCACGGCAACGTCCTCGGCCCCGCTCCAGGCAAAGGCCATCCTTGGGTGAAGCTCCTGAAGGCCCCATTCCAACAGTTCTTGCGGCATCCTGGACTCCATCTCCTTATTCAGTTTTTCTATGTCGTATTTTTCGGTGGTTTTCATTTGTACAAAGTTCGTAACACTTTAGCCTTTTGAAAAAGTTTGTTTTAGAAAAGAAGGAACCACTAATGGACACTAATGAACGCGAATTATTTTAAAGAGTAGTTTTATAAAATTCGTGTCAATTCGTGGTTCAAGCCTTTTTTTCAAACAGCTAAGCGTCATCCGCGTTCTATTTTTAAATTTAGAAGCTGTCTTGAAAAAAACATTAAGGCTTGCATGCAAATAGCCGAAGAAATTCTTAACACACCCCGGCCTTCGGCCGCCCCTCTCAAGAGGGGAATTTATAAGTGACGGCGCTCTTTCAATAGGGTATTAATGAATAAGGCGTCGCGGCAAACTGCTGGAAATCATGCCGGCGGTGGCTGAAAAATTTATTCCTTTAAAAATTCCCCTCTTGAGAGGGGTGGCCGAAGGCCGGGGTGTGTTAGCGTGTTTTTTATACCAACCGCATATTGCCCTTCAGGATAAACATTTTTTCCA
>JACRGO010000219.1 GCA_016212295.1 Nitrospinota bacterium
CTACGCTCATTAGTCCTAACAGGTAAGCTGAAAAATGCTTGTCGAAAAGCGTTGGGGCTAGTCAGAAATATGTTTGATAAGAACAAAATAGAGAACTTGACGGCGGTGGTTTAATCAGTGTAACTTTTTTGTATTGCACCCGTTCACAGAGGAAATAAACGAATATTTAGCATCTCGTTGATTTATAAACAAAAAAAATGGAAATTCCTATACGGTTAAATTAGCCGCCAAGGACGCGAAGTCTCGCGAAGTTTTTTGTTTCCTTAGCGGTCCTTAGCGTTCTTCGCGGCTTCCATTAGTTCTTTGGGGAAAATGGAAATTCCTATACGGTTAAATTATGGAATATTCGTGAATATTCGTGGCTCAAATGCATTTTTTAGGTATCAAGTACTTTATAGAAAAGAATAGGGCCCTTCCTCCTCTCCGGCGCAATCCACAATCAAAAACTTATCGGCCTTTCCCGGCTCAATAACGCCGAACCTTTCTTCAAGACCCAGGGCCACGGCCCCGCCCACGGTTCCCATGCGGACAATAGCCGCGTCCTCCAAATCCGGAAAGCACTTTTTTAAATACCGCATTTCATTTAGAAGAGAAAGGTCCTCGTTGCTCCCCAGGCCATCCGTCCCCAAGCAGAGGTTGAGTCCCATTTCCCGGTAAGCGCGCACCGGAGGGAGACCGTTCTTGAGCCGCGTATTGCCGCGGGGACATAGACAAATGTTGGGTTTTGTTTCTTCGAGGATGGGATAGTCCTCTTCCGCCACGTACACCATATGCACCGCCACCGCCCTATGGTGAAGGAGACCGGCCTCATGGAAATAGCGAATAGGGGAAAGTCCGGGCGGCTTCCAATTCTCATCCCATTTTCCCAGCGCTTTTAAAATTTCTTCCATTTTTTTGTTGCCGCGTTGGAGGAATTCCACCTCGTCCCTGGATTCCGCCAGGTGGAAGGCTACCCTTTCGCGGCCTTCGGCGATCTTTCGCAGCAACTCCCTTGATGCGGAATAGGGGGCGTGGGGCGAGATATAATGCGTCAAGCCGGGAGATTTTCCAAATTTGGCCAAACATTCCCGCTTGTCCCTGTAAATATCCTCCGCCTCTTCCGGCAAAAAACCCACAACTTCATGGAAACAAACCGCCGCCAGCCCTGCTTCCCTTAACAGGGAAAGGGTGAAGGGATCGTGGGTGATGTCGCCCACCGCTACGGTTCCGGACTCCTTTAATTGGGCCACCCCTTGGACCATGCCCTCCTTTTTTTTATCATGAGGAATAACACGCTGGGTTGCGATGACCTTGCGGATCCAGTCAAAAAATGTCTCATCATGGGGTAGGGTTATTTGATTTTTCAGGAAGCCATTGTCCAGGTGGCAATGGGCGTTCACCAGCCCAGGAAGGATGGCCTTGCCGGGATGATGGATGCGCTCCGCTTCCGGAAAGCGGCTGGAGGCTTCCTCGATGCTTCCAATAAATTGGACAGATTGGGAATGGGTAACGATGCAGCCGTTGGGAATGGGATCGCCTTTGACGGGAATGATCCAGCGGGCGGAGAGACGCTTCAGTTCGGTATGGTTATTTGCCTTGGCCTTCATGGGGTTTCATTATGGCAAAGGCCATCACCCAAATCAAAAGTTGTAATAGTTCACGGGGATCAGGGATCGGGAGATTTGCGAATTTTATCTACTCGTTCCCAAGCTCCAACTTGGGAACGGGGTTGCCAGGGAAGCTCCGGCTTCCCGTTTACCTTATAGCGTTATAATGAAAAGCAAGAAGCAAGAGCTTCTTGAGCAATTTGATCTCAGCCGTCCTGGCCTCGACCCTCCGGGCGGCTAAAACACAGCCGTCCAATTTGGCCATCGTGGTCAAATTAGCTGGTAGGCTGGAGGCCGTAGCCTCCAACCCCCACTCGTCGCCAGATACATGAGACAACGGCATGTACCCTTTTAAACCATACGTCTTTCTCGTAGTTAGCGACCCCATAGAGTTGCTCTAAACCAGAGAAAAGGA
>JACRGO010000220.1 GCA_016212295.1 Nitrospinota bacterium
GACGATGTGAGTACGCTCAATATTTACGTGAAGCAGTAGGCGAACGCCTCAAATACAGCCGGCGCCCCAGAATGGGACGCCGGTGTTCCGTTCTACAAAATGTCGCGCCTCTTCTATGGCGGAAGGACAACGACCTTCCCTCCAAAGTTCACCCACGGATCCCTAGAAGAACTGGACTGTAGGGTCGTGCTGCATTCGGTACTTTCAAAACACGCCGTTCCTCCCTGGCACAGAACTTCCCGATAATATTGAGCCGACGAATTCCCTTGAGGAGACCGCCAGGGAAAAAGACCTCCTTCTCTTCGCGGTGCCTACCCACGTGCTGCGGACGGTGGTCTCGGCGGCCTCTCCCTTCATTGCCCAAGGGACCTTATTGGTAAACGCTGGAAAGGGTATTGAGGCGGAAAGCCTTGCGACGCCTTCACAAATTTTTCAAGAGGTTTTAGGCAGTTGGACCGCCCAATCCTTTTGCGTCCTTTCCGGTCCGACCTTCGCCAACGAAATCGTCCGCAACACCCCTGCGGCCGCCACTGCCGCCTCCCTGTCCGAAGAGACCGCGAAGATAGTCCAGGAAACGGTATCCACATCCTTTTTCAAGGTATTTATCAGCCATGATCCACTGGGCGTTGAAATCGGGGGGGCCTTGAAAAACGTAATAGCCATAGCCGCAGGGATCTCAGACGGCCTGGGATTCGGCTACAACGCCAGGGCCTTTTTAATAACAAGGGGCCTGGCTGAAATGATGAGGCTAGGATGCGCCCTGGGGGCCAATCCCCAGACTCTGGCGGGTTTGTCCGGCATGGGGGACCTGATCCTCACCTGCACTGGCGATCTGAGTAGAAACCGGAAGGTTGGAATGGAGCTGGCCAGGGGGAAAAAACGCGAGGAAATCCAAAGAGAGATGAGGATGGTGGCAGAGGGGATAAAAACGTCCTTTTCAGCTTACCAGCTCCTGAAAAAACTGAATATATCAGCCGCCATCCTGGAGGAGGTTTACAAAATACTTTACGAGGACAAGGCGCCCAAGCAGGCCCTGGCGGACCTTATGGACAGAAAAATCGGAGTGGAATTTTTCGGAGGGGAAAATCCGGAGGGGAAATGAATCCTATAGTAAACGCAAAAAATAAGTAGACATGGGCCGCTCTCGCATCCGTCCGGATAGTCAACGCTTTTTTAAAAAGCGCCTTTAACTTTCTCAACAAATTGGGGCGGTTCAGCATGTATACTTATTTTTTGCGTTTACTATTAACGTCCTTGCCTGAAAAATCATGACACTTTTCAAAAAGCGTTGGCTATATCAAAAAATATTTGTAATAGTCCATGGCGCGGCTCCGGCACAGCCAAAAAAAAAACAAAATTCCAAATGACAAATAGCAAATACTAATAAATCACAAATTACAGTTATTGAATGTCCAAAACAATTCCCTTTCCTTGTTTGTTCCTTGTAATTTTGGTCATTGAGATTTATTTGTTATTTGACAATTGTGATTTGGAAATACCATCTCCCCAATTCCGTTAACCGGCAGCCCGCTTCGACGGTCTCCAGCAATCCCTCTTTTTCTCCAACCTCCCGCAGCAGCCGGTCCACTGAACCGCTTTCCAAAAGGTCCGGGGGCAGGTCCTTGCGGGCAATGGCGCGGTCCGGGTAAAGCAGCCTGATCAGCCTGTTTTGGGCCTTGCAATAAGGATGGGCCGCATTTTTAATTTCCACGGCGAGGAGTTTAAATACATCCTGGCCCAGGCGGGCAAGAAGGTCCTTGTCCTCTGTTGGACCCTTGATGGTTATCCCTGTCTTGTCCTCGGTGCCTGAATTCCGTATGTGCAGGGAGGCCCTGAGGCGGCCTCCGGAATCCATGATCTCGAAATAAAGGAGGTCCGGCTCCTCCTGGAAATTCTTCTCCCTCAAGAAGGCCCCCTCTCCAAAAAATTCTTTTATTTTGTCCGCCATCAGTCCCCTGGCGCGGTTCCACGCCCCGGAATCACGCCGCCACTTAGCCTTGTCCGTGTAGTAAACGTACCGGATTTTGTTGAATCCAGGCGGGAAGGGGCGGACCACCTTTTCCATCCATCCCTCTTCCCGCGGGTCTGGATATAAAAAAAAGATGGCGGCCAGGGTGTTCAGCGCGCCCTTTATGCCATTGCCTATAAACACTGGAACGTTTTTATTTTCGCGGCTGGCGATATATCCGGCGGTGATCAGGTGGCCTGACCTTTCAGACCCCACGGCAAAGCTGTCCGGCGGCTCAACGGCCTTCCTGAGCAGCCATTTATCACCCACCCCGGTTTTTCCCACGGTGAAGCCCGCCCGCGCAGCAGCCGCTGAGCATTGGAGATCACTTTCCACAGTGTTGACGTACAAGGCGCCTTTCCATTTATCCGGACCGGATTTCATAAGATATCGCGCTTGGTGGATCGCGGCCTCGTCACCGGAAAGGACATGGATTCCATCAATCTTGGGATCGTAGACCACGAGATGGAACCTGTCTCCGTCTCCGTCAAAGACCACCCCAATGGTGGTCTTTATTTCCCCGTCCGCCTCGCCGCGGCCCTTTCTCCCCATTTCAAACATGGCCTTCACGAACCTGTTTTTGGAAAGAGCGCCAGGATTATCAGCCTTAAGGAGGGAAATGTTTTCAAATCCCACTACCCCGCAATTTTCATTGATCCCTTCCTCAGGGCGGACATTGAACTCAACCACTTCCTGGAATCCTGCGGCCCGGAAAATTTCCGCCGCGATACCGGAACAGGCGCCGTTGGAGGCGTCAATCGCCAAGCGGACCGGCGGACATGGCCGCCCTTCCGGGAGCCATGAATTGGCTGGGCTTGCATGAAAATCCAGCGCCAGCCGCCTGGCTTCTTGTCTGGCGTCTATATGTTTACCCGTCTCCTTCGCGGCCTTTAATTCCTCCGGATCAAGATACAGGATCAATCTGGAAATTTCCTCCTCCTCTTCAGGCAGCGGCTTTAAGCCTGCTGGAGTTAAAAAGATTTTGACGCCGTTCTGGTCCGCCGGATTGTGTGAGGCGGTAATGACGATTCCGGCCTGGAGTCCACGGGCCGCCATGTAGAGAGGCACTAGCGGGGTCGGGACCATGCCCAGGACCATTGCGTCCAATCCTGCCTTCCGCACCCCGGCTACGGCCCTGGCGGTAAAATCGCCGCTGAGGTCCCTTGGGTCCCAGCCGATGGCTATTCCTCTACCTGACGCCAACTTCCCTGTCTTTCTAAGATACCGGGCAAAGCCGAAACAATAGATCTCAAAAAATTCCCCGGTCAAGGTCCCGGACGACAGGTAGAGTTGGACAGAGGATTGGGTGGACCCTAAATCCTTGCCCTTTTTTATAACGCCGCGAATTCCGTCGGTTCCTTGTAAGCGCATTTTTTATTTGTTGATGAAGTTATTAGTCATTAAGTCATTGGTCATTGGTCATTGGTCAATGGTCAATGGTCAATGGTGTATTGGGGTGTCTTCCTGTTTTTAATGACCAATGACTATTGACCCAATGACTATTCTCTTACTATTAAAAAGGATCAAGGTTGCCGAATTTTTGCTTTCTGGCCTTGCTCCACTGGAACAGATTGAAGAGGAGCATCACCCAAAAGTCGATCCGAAGCCTTGGCCTGAAACGTTTGAAGATGGAGGAAAGGGAATAGAAGTTCCAGTGCAGGGCGCTGACGCGGGCAACGAGGTCCTGCGGCGCCAGGTTCTTGGGCTGGAATTGGCAATTCATGCCCGCCTTTCTGTTCAACTCTTTATCCGCAAGGAGGCGGCCCTCTTTCTTCAACTTATCATATATGGCTGTCCCGCGCCTTGGGGTCAACAAATTAAAAAAGGCCATTGGCACTTTGTTTTCTTCCAAAAACCGCAAGGTGGCCTCATAGACCGATTCGGATTCCGTGTCCCAGCCGTACACAAAATTCAGGGAATAGGAAATCCCACACCGTTTCAGGTTCGTAAGGGCCTTGTGGTATTCACTGGTCCTGTTCTGTTTTTTTTTCATGGCGCACAAGGTGTATTCGTCCACTGACTCCATGCCCATGTTGAGATGTATGCAGCCGGACCTTTGGGCGAGCTTCACAAGGGCCTCATCATGGCAGTTGTTCATGGTCCACAGGGCTGCCCATTTTATTTTGAGGGGAATCAACGCCGCGAGAAGCTCCTCGCAATTCTTTTTTGTCCCGGCGAAAACAGAATCCACGAAGTAGATGATCCGGCAGCCCATCTTCTTGACAGCCTTGATCTCGGACACCACCTCTTCCACCGGCCTGGAGCGGAATTTCTTCCCGTAAAGCACGGTTTCCTCGCAAAAAAAACATTCGTAGGGACATCCCCGCGTGGTCTGCATCTGAAAGGCGCGGGGCCAGGGATACTTTTTCAGGTCAACCAGATCGTACCTCGGCTGGGGCAGTCCACGCATGGAGGGGAGGGACTCTTGCCTGTACTCCTTCTTCAACCGGCCCTGGGCCGCGTCCTCCAGCATGACAGGCCAGACGTCCTCCGCCTCTCCCAAGACATACGCGTCGCAGCGCTCCGCCACTTCCTCCGCGTAGAAGTAGGTGTGCGGCCCCCCCATTAAAACCGGGATTCCCCTTTTTTTATATTCACCCGCTATATCATAGGCGCGGCGTGAAAACCGGGTCCATACCGTGATTGCGGCCACGTCGCATGGAGAGTCGAAATCCACCGGCTCCAGGCGGTCGTCAAAGAGCCTTATTTTCCATTTCTCCGGCGCAAGGGCCGCAAGGTAGGGGAGGGAAAGTCCGATCAGCCGCCTGGATTTGGTCCGGTGCGGCTTCCCTTCCGTGGTATAAGTGGTTGGTTGGACTATATGAAGATTCATTTTCCCTTACCGCTCAAAAACATTCAGGGTTTCAAAATGGTAGGTCCTGGGAAACATGTCGAGGATATGGGACCTTTTCAGGGCAAATCCGTTCCGGGACAGGGTCTTGGCGTCCCGCGCAAAGGTCGCGGGGTTGCATGACACATAGATTATTTTCCTAGTTTTCATGGCCGCTAGCAGTTGGGCCTCCTTTTTCATCCCGACCCTGGGAGGGTCCGCGATAATGGCGTCCCAATTTTTATCCGACAGCGGCCCGGCCAGGAAGGCGGTTACCGTTGAGGAGACAATCTCAAGGTCCTTAAGCCCGGCTTTGGCCTCTGCCCTCCTGAGGTCGGAAATGGAAAACCGGTTCGATTCCACGGCGGTTGTCTTTTTCCCAAGCAACGCGGCCGGCAGGGAAAAATTGCCGGATCCGGCGTACAGGTCCAGGACGGTTTGGCAGCCGCTGATTTCCTCCAGATACAGGGAGATCATCTTCCGGTTCATGGAAAGGTTGGGCTGGCAAAAGGACGGAAGGGCCATTTCCCACTCATGGGAGCCGGAAAGATTTAAAGTCCGCGTCCTTGGGGTCCACCCCCCTTTTTTACCCTCGAAATAGGGTTCCCCCTCCACATCCACCCCGGCGCAGCCTTTCAATCCGCTGAACTCCTTCACCGTTTTCACGGCGTTTTCCCTTCGCCACTTTTTTGGAATGGCCAGCAGGACAAAGGCGTCCTTGCCGGCGCTCAGCAAGCTTATTTGGCTCAAGGACGGGATGTTTTTCAATATGCCTGAATCGATGATATTCTTCAATAAGCGGTTGACCGGTTTTTCCGCGATGGCGCAGAACTCCACCGGGACCAGGCCGTGGCTGCCCCGTTGAAAGAAACCGATACTGCCCCCGGAGACCTGAAAGTCCACGCGGTTTCGATAGAATTTCGTTTGCGATGAGCCATGCATGTGGACCGGCAGATCCTTCGCGATGAGAGGCCCGATTAATTCCTCAAAGATCAGTCTCTTCCATCGAAGCTCTTCGCCATAGTCCAGGTGGCGGTAGAAGCACCCGCCGCATTTATAGAAATAAGGGCAATCCGGCTCTATGTAAGAACCAGAACGGGAAATGACCTTTTTTATTTCGCCGAAGCAGTGGGACTTGCAGTCCTTGGTGATCACCACTTCCAACTCGTCACCTGGGAGCGCGAAGGGGACAAATACCGCCTTGTCATGGATTTTCCCTAATCCGTACCCGCCGTATACGAGCTTTTCTATTTTTATTGTTTCGCCGTTCGTGATTGAAGAAAACATTGTTTCTCAAGGGATGATGGGGTTGAAGTCATAGCCCTTCGGGTGGGCAAAAAAAGTAGTCAGGAGACAGCAAACAGAATATGAAAAAAATCCGTCACTATTCAGCATTCAGCGATTTCAAAAAGCGCGAGAAATGAGACTCTGAAACGATTTCAGATGGTTTCATACTCACCCCCCCTGTTCGGCTGTTTTTATATTTTTTACCTTTCTCCTGTTTCCTAAAATCCAGCCTTTCAATTTTGCCACCCCCCTGCGCGTTGACAAATACGTAAGCAGGCCTTTGTTGGAGTCGCATTCTTTCTTCTTGGGCTTGTCTGCTGCTTCCGGGAGTCTTGGAATCGGTTGGCCTTCAAGCTTCATGAATTGCATGTTGGATGTTGACGTCTGGATCACTGCAATTGCCTTCTGAAGCTCCTCGCTGGCCTTATCTATTTCCATTTGTTGTGGGACAGGCGCCACGCGCACTTCGTGGTTGAACCCGTGGTCGATACGATTTGCGATCTTATTGAGGGATATCCTCACGCCTTTCGTCAGTTCGTTCTTCTTGCGGGCCTTGTCATCCTTCTTGCGGTATTGATAGATAACCTCGACGGCAATCTTTTCGATTCCAGTTTCCATTAGTTGATTCGCGTACTTTTCAATTCCTGTTATATACATACAGTTCCTGCTTTATATCAGAACCAGGCTTGAAAATCAAACACAAATTGGGGTCAAACCTTGATTTGTGAATTAATTCTTGACATTATTCCTTCAATCGTGGTACATAATCCCCATGGCAAGGCCGTGGAGAATTGAATTCGAGGGGGCGTTCTATCATGTCATGTCCCGTGGCAATGAGCGGAGGCCCATTTTCCTGGACGCCGGGGACCGGTCCTCTTTCCTGAAAATCCTGGGCGAGATGTCCAAGAGGTTCGAGGTGGAGGTCCTTGCCTATGTCCTCATGGACAACCACTATCACTTGCTCCTGAGGACCAGGAGGGCCAATCTTTCCCAATGCATGCAATGGGCCGGGACCACCTACACGCGCCGCTATAATATCAAGCACGGCCGAAGCGGCCACCTGTTCCAGGGCAGGTTCAAGAACATGCTCGTGGAAAACGAGAAATACATCACGCGGCTTTCGTGTTATATCCACAGAAACCCCTTGCGGGCAGGTTTGGCCAAAAGGCTTACGGACTATCAGTGGAGCAGTTATCCTGTTTACGCCTACGGGAAAAAGCCCCCGGAATGGCTGGAAACCAAGGCCGTGCTTCTCAACGTTGCGGGAAAGGACAAACATAAATCCTATAGGGAAATGGTCCAGAACTATTCCGGGGAAGAAAAAAGGACGTGGGAGGACTTCAAGCATGGACTTTTCCTTGGCGCACAGAAATTCATTGACAGGGTCAAATCCAGGTATTCCTCGGAGAAACCGGACAAGGATGTCCCGCAAAAACGGCGGGTTTTAAGGCATCCGAACCCCGAAGCCGTCGTGAAGAAGGCCGCTTCCGCGCTGAAGTGGGACATGAAGTTCATCATGGACGCCGGAAGGAGGGCAACGGGAGGGGACAAGGACAAGCGGGATTTATTGATTTTTCTGCTTTGGGACACGGGGTTTTATGGCAATAAGGAGATCGGTGATATTTTTGGACTAAGCTATTCCTCAGTGAGCAAGAGCGCGGCCATGATAAAAGAGCGCATATCAAAAGACCGGAAGATGAAACAAAATTATCAAAAGATCAGTTAACTATGGTAATCGCAAATTTCTGAACTTAATAATATAAAAAGCGGGGTATCCACTTAGAGCAAGTAAGGCCAAAATATCTACAATAGATGGTATCAATAGATAACAACCGAATACAATATATAGTATTAACTTGCGTTAAGTGGATACCCCGCTATAAAAAATGCTTATTGCTGACTATCGAACAGACCGCGACCAGAGAATGAACGCGGAAAAATCCGAAGGCGAATGGATCGCCTGGCAGGACAGGTTTATCCAGACTTATTTATCCGTGTTGGGTAAAATTGACGGACCGGTCCTGGATATCGGCTGCGGGACCAATCACTTAGCCAAGGCGTTTATCGCGCGAGGCATTGAGGCTGAAGGAATAGATGTTGATAGCGTTGATTTTGAAAAAGACGACTTGCCTTACAGGGACAATCAATTTGGCACGGCTGTTTTGCACGCGGTGATCGAGCACTTGGCGAACCCGGATAATTTGATGAAGGGACTGCCGCGCGTAGTAAAGCCAGGGGGCTTGATGATTGTCCGCACCACGAATTGGCGCGTGGCCAAATGGATTCGGGGTGGAACGAGCACCATGCTGGTGATGGCAAGAAACGGGAAAACAGAGTAAAGCGCCCATGCACAAGCCATCAAAACGCATAAACAAGTTTTTCACTGAACATGGCTTTTGCTCCAGGCGCATGGCCGATCAACTGATCGAGGCCGGCCGTGTGCGGATTAATGGGCGGACAGCGGCGCTCGGCGACCGCGTCACCGAACACGATGTAGTGGAGTTGGATGGCCGCGCCATGGAGCATCAGCCACGGACGGTCTATCTGGCTTATCACAAGCCCGTGGGTATCACATCAACGACTGAGCTCCACGTCAAGGATAACATCATTCACGCCGTGAAGCATCCAGACCGGATCTTTCCCATCGGCCGCCTCGACAAGGACTCATCAGGACTCATCCTCCTCACTAATCACGGGGACATAGTGAACCGGATTCTCCGAGTGGAATTCGGGCATGAGCGAGAATATCGCGTCACGCTTGATCGTCCCTATGCGCCGGATTTCGTGGACCGCATGTCTCGTGGAGTCACGATTCTCGGTCGAAAAACCAAGCCGTGCCATGTGCACGCGGTGGACGCCAGGACGTTTCGCATTATTCTGACCGAGGGGCTTAACAGGCAGATCCGGCGGATGTGCTTTGCGTTGAAATACCGCGTGGTGAAGCTCGTCAGGACCCGCATCATGCACATTCAGCTCAAGGACCTCCCTGCCGGAAAATGGCGGCGTCTAACGCCGCGGGAAGAGAAGCAATTGATAGCGGCTGTCGGGCTTGATGATAAAGAGGCGGCGCGGCCATGAATTCCCGTGTGCTCCTGATAATTCCTCCTCTGACGCAGATCAACACTCCCTATCCCTCCACCGCCTTCTTAACGGGTTTTTTGAAATCGCGCGGATACGACGCCTATCAGGCTGACGTGGGCATCGAAATGGTCCTCGCGCTTTTTTGCCGCCACGGCCTGACAGAAGTTTTTGGCCGCGCCCGCGCGAAGGATGAAATACCGCCCGAGGCGAGGCAGATGCTGGCCCTGGAGCGAGGCTACCTCGATACCATAGAACCAGTGGTCCGTTTTCTTCAAGGGCATGATCCGGCCCTTGCGCCGCTTATTTGCAGGGGAGGATGGCTTCCACAGGGTCCGCGTTTCCGGGAGACGGGTGACATGGAGAGGGCCTTCGGCGACATGGGCACAACCGACAGGGCGAGGTATCTGGCCACCCTGTATCTTGAGGACCTCGCGGACCTGGTGCGGGAGACGGTGTCCCCGCAATTCGGCTTGAGCCGGTACGCTGAGCGCCTCGGGACCTCGGCCTCGTCCTTTGATCCGATAGAAGAAACGCTCACCGCGCCGCTGAGCTTTGCAGACGAGTTGATGCTTCAGTCGGCATGGCGGCATATTGAAGCCACGCGTCCAAGCCTCATAGGACTCACCGTCCCCTTCCCCGGCAACCTTTACGGGGCGCTCAGGATCGCGCAGTCAGTGAAACAAAAACGCCCGGATATAAAGATTGCCCTTGGAGGCGGGTACGCCAATACTGAACTCCGGCGATTGGCCGAGCCGCGTCTCTTTAATTACGTGGACTACGTGACGCTGGATGACGGCGAGCGTCCTTTATTGAATTTGCTGGAGCATCTCAACGGGAAACGTGATGTGGACGGGCTGTGCCGGGCCTTTCTTCTGGCGAGCGGCAAGGTTGAGTGGAAAAACGGCGGCAAGGAACGCGACTTCAGCCAATCCGAAACCGGGCCGCCTACCTACATCGGACTGCCCATCGACCGCTATCTTTCGATTCTGGAAATTCTCAACCCAATGCGGCGGCTTTGGTCCGACGGCCATTGGAACAAACTCACAGTGGCGCACGGCTGCTATTGGAAACAATGCGCGTTCTGCGACGTGGGGCTGGATTATATCACCCGCTACGAGGCGACTCCCACAGAAGCCCTGGTTGACCGTATGGAGGCGCTGCTGGCGGAGACAGGACGCGGCGGATTTCATTTCGTGGATGAGGCCGCCCCGCCAGCGGCCTTGAAGAGCCTGGCGCTGATACTGCTTGAGCGCGGGCTTGCCTTTTCCTGGTGGAGCAACATACGCTTTGAGGAAGCCTTTACGCCGGACCTGTGCCGCCTGTTGGCCGCCTCCGGCTGCATCGCTGTAAACGGCGGCCTGGAGGCGGCGTCGGACCGTCTGCTGGAGGCCATGAAAAAAGGCGTGAAGGTGGAGCAGGCCGCCAGGGTTTGCTCGGCATTCGCCAGGGCAGGAATCATGACTCATGCATATCTGATGTACGGATTTCCCGGCGAAACCGCACTCGAAACCATTGAGAGCCTTGAACGCGTCCGCCAACTGTTCGCGCACGGGGTGATTCAGTCCGCGTTTTGGCACCGCTTTACCGCCACGGCGCATAGTCCCATTGGACTCAATCCAGAGGCCCACGGCATACGGATACTCGGCCCGGAGTTCAAGGGGTTCGCCGAAAACGATCTCATTCATGAAGATGTGAAGGCCGGGGACACCCTTTGGCTTGGGACCGGCCTGGCGAAGGCCGCGCACAATTACATGCAGGGGACCGGGCTTGATGTGGATGCGCGCCGTTGGTTTGATTGCTCCGTACCTAAGCCGCAGGTCCGGCGGGACCTGATAGCCAGGGCCTTGCGCCATTGCCGGCGGCTGGACGATTTTCAGCCTGAGCGGCGTCTGGTGTGGACCGGCGGGACGCCTCAGATGGAGGCGCGCGGACATGCGCAGCGCCGGGTGATCTTGCCGAACCGGATGGAAGACATTGAGTTGCGTCTCTCATCAGCTAGGGCGGACTGGCTCATGGACCTGATACGGAAAGCCACTCCGTCGCGGGAAAAACACGGGGAAGGTTATCCGTTGATCCGTGAGGCCCGGATGTCATATCCATGCGCGGGTGGCGGCGAGGACTTTGGCCAGTGGCTACGATCCTCTGCGTGTAAGAAAATACGCGAAGCCGGATTGTTGGTGATTTAGCGCGTAGACTTATTGAACAAGGCTGAAGGCGGGATAATAGGAAAAACTCGCGACGATATTCAGCTTTTCCTTGTCAATGCGCTTGGGAAAGGGCGGATAAGGGGAGGCCATTTTCACCGCGCGAAGCGCTTCTTCATCCAGTATCTGGTGGCCGGCGGAGTCGATCAGCTTCATGTCGGCCAGGGTCCCGTCCTTTAAAATAGTGAATTTCAACAAAAGCTTTCCGAAGAGCCCCTGACGGCCGGCCTCCGGCGGATAGGACCATACCAGCTCGATTTTTCTCTTAATCTGGGCGAAATAGGAGGCGTATTTGAATTCCTGCGTATCCAGGGAAATGGTGTCGGAATCCGCTGTGGCCTCCTCTTTCGCGGCCCCGGTGTCCAGTCTTGCGTACTTTTCCAGGTCGGTCCCGTCCAGCAATGGGGATTTCGTGAGAAAGGATTTTTGGTCCGGCTGCTCACCGGCGGTTGTGGATCTGCTCTCGCTGTCGCTCTCCTTGTATTTTTTGCGTATAACGCTGCTTGAAGGGACATCCTCCGTCCTTTCCTCCCTCTCCTCCTGTTTCGCCGGTTTCTTGAATTTTTCCTGGGCAACTTGGGCCTTTTCCAATTCCTTTGTAACAGTCTCTTCCTTTGCGCGTTTTTGCAAGGGCTCGACTTTTTTCTCCGCCGCGGGCGGCGGAGGCGCGGCGGCCTGCGGCTTGCTGATGGGAATGACTGTCTTGTTATCCTTATATTCCTCAGCCTGCTTTCCAACGTTGCTGTGCATCCGGCTGTCGTATTGGGAAAGCGCCTTATTGCTTAAAGGCTTTTCTTCCTGCTGTGGTTTCGGGGCCTCTATGACCTGGCCTTGAAGCTCCGGTTTTTGCACAGGCTTCTTTTCTTCCAGGAAAGTCACCTTCACTGGATCCGACGCTTTAGGGACAGCCGGAGGATTTTTAATGAAGCCGCTGAAGTATCCGAACAGGAGGTGGAGCAAGAAGGATAATAAAATAAAAACATCGATCCGGTATTTTCTGATAATGGAATATTTCAAGGCGAAATCCTTAAAACCTGGGGATGGAGAATATTATAAAATGGAAAATTAACGGAGGCGGACCGGAAAAATCTGCGTCTGAACGGAGACCCCTTTCAGGCGTTAATTGCTATAGTCTGGAAAGTATACGCTCCTTTGGGCCATCAGAATGGTTATAAAAAAATTATACCAAATGCGCTGTGGTGAACGCAAAATATATTCAACGCTTTTTTAACCGCGTTGACTGTATTTGTTTGACAATAAAAATAATTGTATAATTTTTCTCGAAAAATAAAGGGATTTTATTAAATGAAAAACACATTCGTGGCCGAACCCTCTAAAATCGAAATTTTGTCAAGCGTCGCCAAGCTGCTTGACTCCAGCCGTGATATTGACGAGGCGCTAGGCAAAATCATGGAGACCGCCGCCGCCACCCTTGAGGCAAGGGCAAGCTCCCTTATCATGGTCAAGGACAAAAGATTGCGCTTTTTCATGGCCACGGGAGAGACCAAGAAGGAGCTACAAAACCTGGATTTGGGGATGGGGGAAGGCATAGCCGGCTGGGTGGCGTCCCACAACCAGCCACTGCTGGTGAAAGACGTGGAGAAGGATTATCGATGGAGCTCCAAGATATCCGAGGTCACCGGCTTCAAGGTCTATTCCATCGCCTGCTGTCCGCTCCGGATTCAAAATGAAGTTGTCGGGGTATTGGAAATCCTGGACCGCAAGGACGGCTCCTCCCTTGATGAGGGAGACCTGGAGAAATTGATTTCCTTCGCCCAACTAGCCGAGACAATTATTGACGATACCACGAAAATCAGGACCATCTCCGCCCAGAACGAATTTCTCAAAAAAGAGATAGAAACCAGGTATCAACTCGTGGGGGAGAGCCCCAATTTCAAGAAGGTGCTCAAGGAAGCGGAAAAATTGGCCAGGACAAACGCCACCTGCATCATTGTGGGTGAAAGCGGGACCGGAAAGGAATTGATAGCCAGGCATATCTATAGAATGAGCGGAAGGCCGGACAAGCCTTTCATCGCCACGAATTGCGGGGCTCTGCCTGAGACCATATTGGAGCGGGAGCTTTTCGGACACGAAAAAGGGGCCTTCACCGGAGCGGACCGGCGCCAGATAGGTATATTCGAGGCCGCTGACACAGGGACCATTTTTCTGGACGAGGTCTCTGAAATGTCCCTGACCATGCAGGTCAAGTTCCTGCGCGTTCTTGAAGAGAGGCAATTTTTCAGGCTGGGGGGGACTTCCCCGATCAAGGTCGATGTCCGGGTCATCGCCGCCACTAACAGGAACCTGGACCAATTGGTCAGCGAGGGAAAATTTCGCGAAGACCTGTATTACAGATTGAATGTGGTTAAATTGTCCCTTCCCCCGCTAAGGGAAAGGAGAGAAGATATTCCTCTTTTAGTGGATTTTTTTCTGAAAAAGCAGGATATAGTGCCCCTGTCCAAGAATTTGAAGGTGAGCGGGGAGGCAATGGAGTATTTGAAGAAGTACTCCTGGCCCGGAAACGTCAGGGAACTGGAAAACGCCATTGAACGAGCCCTGGTCATGGCCGAGACGGATGAATTACAGATCGATGATTTCCCCATGCAGCCGGCCGCGAAAAAATCCGAAGGAATACCAGTTGGACTTTCGTTAAAAAACGGCGTCGACAAGTTTAAAAGAGAGTTTATCCTGAGGACCCTGGATTTAACAAAGGGCAGCAGGACCGAAGCGGCAAGGCTGCTTGAAATAGAAAGGACTTATCTCTCCAAACTGGCAAAGGAACTGGACATTCCATAGGAAGTTTGCCTTGGTCTATATTATTACGTTCAGAAATTTGCGTTGTCCGCGCAAATTTTTCAACCGTTTCTTGGAGCGCGGCGTGACCGCAACCAAAATAAATTTTTCTTGAAGCATTCAATATCATCAAGCGTCTTGATGCACGGAAAATTTATTTTGGTTGCGGTCACGCCGCGCTATGGTAAACGCAAGGAATAAGTGGACATGGGCCGCTATCGCGCCCGGCAGGATAGTTTATCGCCCGGCGCTTGCCCCAAAAACTTCTTGCTGGTGGCGCCTTACCCCTGCGTTAAAATTATTTTGACAAATTCATCTTATATTTCCTCTTGGCATTTCCCCTTATCATCAGAAAATCCCGTGATGTTCCGCCTTTCCTCAATTTTTCATGCCTTCGGCCTTTTTGCATCACCCATTGATAGAGACTTGTTTACAGTCCAAAGGACTGGCGCTAAGGAAGCCCAGGGCAACGCCCTGGGAAACAAAAGGTCCCCCCACCTTTCACCCTGAAGGGGTGGGACAAAATCGCCCAATTCAGGTAGAAGGAAATAAATGGGTTCTCCAATCAATTTCCAGGTTGTAATCATCGGCGCCGGGGCTTCTGGACTGATGTGCGCCTTGGCCGCCGGGAGGAGGGGACGCCGGACTCTGCTATTGGACCACGCGGACCGGGCGGGAAAAAAAATCCTTGTTTCCGGCGGCGGGCGCTGCAATTTCACGAATCAATCCGTCGAGCCCAGGAATTATCTGTCCAATAACCCTCATTTTTACAAATCCGCGTTGGGTCTTTTCAAGCCCTGTGACTTCATCTACCTGTTGAAAAAGCATGGGGTGGCGTACCAGGAGAGGACACTGGGGCAGCTTTTCTGCAAGGGAAGCTCCAGGGAAATAGTGGATCTTTTGCTTAAGGAATGCCGGATGGCCGGCGTCACGATTCAAACGAAACGCACAGTTGAAAAAATCGAGAAAGCAGGGCATTTCAAGGTGATAACCAATATGGAGACTTACGAGGCGGAGTCCCTGGTAATAGCAACCGGCGGTTTATCCATGCCTGAAGCCGGGGCCACTGGTTTCGGGCATTCTGTCGCGAAACGGTTTGGACTGAAGGTCCTGCCATGCCGCCCCGGCTTGGTTCCCCTTACCCTATCCAAGAGGGACATGAAGCGACTGGAAGGCCTGGCCGGCGTCTCTGTGTACGCGGAGGTTTCCTGCGGCAAGCAATCCTTCCGGGAGGCGGTTCTTTTCACTCACAAGGGACTTAGCGGACCCGCCATATTGCAAATTTCCAATTATTGGCTGCCAGGGGATGAAATAATCATCAACCTCCTGCCTGGCATTGGCTTGGCGGAAAAAATCCGTGGGTGGAGGCGGGAGAGGCCGAAGTCGCGCTTGAGCAATCTGATCGGCGGCCTGCTGGCGAAGAGCCTGGCGCGCCAGTTGCTGGGACCGTCCCGCGACAATAAGCCGGTGAACCAATATAATGAAAAAGAGATCAAGGAGGCGGCGGAGATCTTTCACCAATGGAGAGTCCTCCCTTCCGGCACGGAAGGCTACGGGAAGGCGGAGGTGACGATAGGGGGCGTTGATACGGACGGGATATCCTCCAAGACCTTTGAGGCCAGGCGCGTGAAGGGCCTTTATTTTATAGGGGAGGTCCTGGATGTTGCAGGCTGGCTTGGCGGTTATAATCTGCACTGGGCCTGGGCGTCGGGGTACCGCGCCGGGCAATTTGTGTAGGTTCACGCCTAAATCATTGAATGACATGCCTTTTTAATCATATAATTTTAAATCTTTTTCACCGCAAAGATAACAAAGCAGACGCAAAGTAAGGGCACGATGCATCGTGCCCTTACAAAAAGACACAAAGTTTTTTCTCCGTGTTCTTTGTGAATCTAATGAATAATAATCTGAAACCTTTATTTCCGTGCCTTTTTTTTCTGTTCTTTGTCTTTTTTACGCCAAGCCTAATTGTCCAGGCCGAGCCCATCGCGTCAAGGATAGAGGCGGTTGGGACTGCCGCCGTGGCCGGTGAAAATTGGGCCGCCGCCAGAAAAACGGCGATTGACGCGGCCTTGCGGCAAGCGGTGGCCATACAGCTCAGGCGGTTGCTCGAGCCTGAAGGCAGGAAATTCGAGGACCATAAAGACGTCCTGGAAAAGCTGATTTCTGAGGGCGTTGATTACGCGCAAAGCTACAAGATCATGGAAGAGGTGGAAAATAAGGAAGAAAAATCACTTATGGTCCGCCTCCATGCCGGGCTCTTCAACGCGGAATTGACCGAGGCGCTTTATAATTCGGGCGTCCTTGGGTCCAGGAACACTCCAGGCAAAATCAGCATAGCTCTCCTGATCGGTGAAAAGAATTTCGAGGGGGACGGACGGACGCTCCCCTTCCAGGAATTCGAGCCGATCTCCGAGGCCCTGCTGTCAAGTATTCTTACTAAAGGCGAAGTCACGGTGCTGGAGAGGGCCTCGGTGGCGGAAATGGCCGCCCCTGAAAATCTGGATAAGGCGCTGAAAGGCGATATCAAGGCGGCCATCGCCGCGGGCATACAGTGCGGCGTGGACGGCGTCATAATGGGGACCGCCATTTCAAGGGAACTGCCCCCTGACCCGCAAAATCCCGGCCGTGTTTCCGCCCAGGCCAATATAAGCCTCCGGTTGATTCGAGTTGACAAAGGCGCCGTGGTGGGGGTAAGCAGCGAGTTTTCCAACGGGGCGGGCGCAACCAAGGAAGAAAGCGAAAAGGAGGCCATGGCAAAGGCCTCCGCTAAAGTAGGGCAAGTCTTTATTAAACAGATCAAGGGCCTTTGGAAAGATGGATAACACTCCTATTAAAAAAAAATGGTTCTTCATTGGCCTTTTTGTTGCGGCGCTCCTGGTGATTTATTTCGCGGGCTCCGCCCTCGCCCCATTTATCATTTCCTTCCTGATCGCTTATCTGCTGGACCCGCTGGTTGACCGCCTGGAATCACTGGGCCTTCCCAGGACAGCCGCCATCTTCTTTTTTCTCGCCTGCCTTCTCGTGCTGCTCACCGGCGGAATATTATTTCTTTTCCCCATCATCCGGCTCCAGGTGGAGAACCTTGCAAATGACCTTCCAGGATACATTCAGACCGCCCAGGCATTAATAATGCCGTGGATTTCCAAATTCGTTGAAAACCCGGAAAAAATACAAGAACACACCAGGGAAACCCTGTTGAAACTGGGGAACCTTCCCCTGAAAATACTCGGCTCCCTGGCCGGCTTTTCCTGGAACGCGGTTTCAGGTTTTGTCAATTTCACCCTTGCGGCGGTCAAGCTTGTCATCATCCCGGTGGCCACTTTTTATATTTTGAGGGACCTTGACAAAATAAAGGAAAGGGCCTTTGATTTGGTCCCGATGGACTCACGAGACTCTGTATCCAGGCTTGCCGGGAAATTACATGCGGTGCTGAGCAATTTCATCCGCGGGCAACTTACCGTGGTATTGATTCTGAGCGTGATCTACAGCGTCGGGCTCTTACTGGTCGGGATTCCCTTGAGTATTCCAATAGGCATCCTGGCGGGGCTGGCGAACATTGTTCCATACCTCGGCTTGATTTTGGGTCTCCTTCCCACTTTAATATTGAGTTACCTTCAGTTCCACGACGCCATGCATCCCCTGATGGTTTGTCTGGTTTTCGGGGTGGCCCAGGCCCTGGACGGGACGGTCATCACACCAAAAATAGTCGGGGACAGGATTGGACTCCACCCGGTGGCTATCATGCTGGCCATTCTGCTGGGGGGGCAGCTTTTAGGATTCACGGGCATCCTGGTGGCCGTCCCGGTCGCGGCCGCTGTCAACGTGTTTTGGTCTGAATGGCTGGAGCGCTATAAAAAATCGGAAATATATCTTGGGACAGGCGTTAAGTGAATAAAACATAACGTCAGCGCATGACACACCACCCATGACTCATGGCATACTTCGACGTTCGATGTTCGATGTTCAGCGTTCGATGTTAATTCTTTAAAGCCCGCCCGAAGGGCGATAAGTTCAACTTAGAGATACTTAGGGTCTTCGTGGCTTTGTGGCTATAATTTTTTTTGCCACTAAGACACTAAGACACAAGGAAACACAAGGAATAAAATAGTTTGTAGGTGGACAATTATGAAAAAACCAGAGGATAGTTACCAGGGAAAACCCATCAGGAAGGTCTTGATGGTTTGCCTGGGGAATATATGCCGCAGCCCAATGGCCGAGTACTTGCTGAGGGACCAGCTTGAGAAGGCCGGGATATACGACATCACGGTTTCCTCAGCTGGACTCCTGGACATGGAGGGACGGGAACCCGCGCCGGACATCGTTGAGATTCTGGCCGAAAAGGGGATTTCCATTGGACATCATAAGTCCAGGAAACTTTCGGGAAAACTAATAATGGAGAACGACCTTATTCTGGTGATGGAAACCAAGCAGAGGGACGAGATTGCCAAGGCCCTTCCGGCCATGGCCGGCAAGGTGTGGCTGCTGAGCCAATTCGGCAAGGTCCCGGAAGAGCGGGACATCCCCGACCCTTACGGCAAGAAGCCGTTCCATTACAAGGCATGTTATAGCGACATCTTCTTCCTGGTGGAGGGCCTCTTCAATTTTCTTTTAAAAAACCACATGGCCTTTCAGGGGAGATAATAAGTCCCTTGAATCCAAGACTCCTCATACTACCTATATTTTTCCTGTCCGGCTTCACGGGACTCCTGTATGAAATAGTATGGACGCGCCAACTGGCGCTCCTCTTCGGGGTTTCATCCCTTGCCGTGAGTACTGTCCTCACGGTTTTCATGGGCGGCCTTGGCTTGGGGAGCCTTCTGGCAGGGAAAGCCATAGACAAACGGAAATCCCCGCTTTTGATCTACGCGGCGCTGGAATTGGGGATCGGCGTCTACGCCCTGTTCCTTCCTTACGGGATCAGCCTCCTCACCCCCTTTTATCTCTTTTTTCATCCTTTCCTGGGCGATAACTTCACTCTCATATCACTGGTCCGCTTTCTCTTTTCAACACTCCTGCTCCTGGTTCCATGCTCCCTTATGGGGGCCACCTTTCCAGTTATTTCCAGATTTTTCGTTCGTGGAGAGGATTCCATAGGAAAGGACGCCGGGGTCCTGTATTCCCTCAACACCCTTGGCGCGGTTTGCGGCTGTTTATTCACCGGATTTTATCTGGTGGAAAACCTTGGAATTTCCGGCTCCATCCATCTGGCCGCCGGATTGAACCTGGCCCTTGCTATGGCCTCCTTCGCCCTTTCCTGGTTGGCGCCGGAGCAGGCGCGGCTTACGGAGCAATCCGCCGGTAAAAAAGAAGCGGAAAGAAAAGAGGCCCAAGGCAAGGCGGATATCCGGCCCGTGCTATTTTTTTTCGGCCTCTCAGGTTTCACGGCCCTGGCGCTGGAGGTCCTCTGGACGCGAATCTTCATCATCCTCATAGATAACACCGTGTACGCCTTCACCACCATCCTCTTTTCTTTTCTGGCAGGGATCGCGGCGGGCAGCTTTTGTCTATCGCGGATGGACTTAAAGAAAAACAGACTGGTCTCAACCTTTGGAAAGATGCAGGCTGGCATCGGCCTTTGCGGACTGTGGACCCTTGTCCTCTTTTTAGCGCATAACGAGGCGGCCGGGTTCTGGAACGCTGCGTCCTTCAAGATTTTAGGGGGAGCGGGCGGAGAATTTTGGGCCGGAAAAATTTTTGCCTCCTTCCTCTTCATCTTCAGTCTGCTGATTGTTCCCACCTTTTTGATGGGAGGGACCTTTCCAGTGGTCTTCCGCATTTGCAGTCCGGCCTTCTCCTCCGCGGGAAGGAGTTTGGGCCTTATCTATTCCGTTAATACCGCCGGGGCCATCCTTGGTTCCTTTTGCGCCGGGTTTGTCCTCTTGCCAATGCTTGGGACGCAGAAGGCGGTGATTTTGTTGTCCACCCTCTCCTGCCTTTCAGGGATTTACCTCCTGGGCATGAGCAAAGGCGCTTCGCGGTATTCCCTAAAGGCATTAACCGGCGTCGGGGTCCCTTATATCATCTCCGCCGCCTTTTTGTTTTACCAAGGCGATATCCCCAAAAGGATCAGCCAACAAAAATTGGACCTTGGAAACGAAACCCTCTTCTTTCAGGAAGGCGCTACCGGCACTGTATTGGTCTCCTCCCAGGAAAATGACCTTACCCCATTCCGAAAGCCAATCAAGCGGATCTGGATAAACGGCGACCCCATAGCCGGGACCTTTCGCGAGGCCCTTCAACTGGAATGGCTCCAGGCCCATCTTCCCTTGCTGCTGCACCCGGACCCGCAAGAAACAGTGGTGATTTGCTTCGGGACAGGCGCCACTGCGGGGGCAATAGCGCAACATCCGGTGAAGGAAATTCTGGCGGTGGACACCTCCAACGGCGTTTTCCAGGCGGCCCGGTATTTCACGGAAGGAAACAGCGGCGTCTCAAATGATCCGCGATTCAAGGCCCTTGTGGAGGACGGCAGACAATTCCTCGCGGCCACGAGCAGGAAGTTCGATTTCATAACCTCCGAGCCTCCGCCCCCTTCCAACGCGGGCATAGTAAATCTCTACAGCCGCGAGTATTACGAAATCTGTAAATCCAGGTTGAAGCCGGGCGGGATGGTCTCCCAATGGATACCCCTCCATCATCTGGCGCCGGAGGACTTCCGCTCGCTCGTTGCCGCCTTTGTCTCCGTCTTCCCCCGCTCCTCAATGTGGTACACGAAGTGGGACGCGGTAATGGTCGGGTTGGACCGGGAAATCTCCATCGACTATCCACTCCTTAAGCGTAGGATGGAAGAAGGCAAGGTGCGGAAAAGCCTGGAAGAGATCGGATTCGATGATCCTGGCCGCTTACTCGCGTCCTTCATGATGGGGGAGGAGGGATTGGCCAGGTATGTTCAGGGCGCGAGGGTTGTGACGGACGACCGGCCCACAGTGGAATTCACCGCGCCCAGGATCCATCACATCGGGACGAAGATAAAGGGGGAGAACCTTCGCGGACTACTCAAATACCGCGAGCCTGTACTTCCGCTGGTAAAAAACGTGGCTGAAGAGGAGAGGGCCGGGTTCGAGGAAAAACTGGCCGTGGCCGCGGCCTCCCAACTCCGGTTTTACGAAGGACGCCTGGAGGAAAACGACGATAAGCTAGGAAACGCGGTTGCGAGGTTCAAGGAGGCCCTGGCAATGGGGCCGTCCTTCAGCGACGCCCGGCTCGCCTTCCTTAAGATTCACATCGGCTTGGCGTACCACTTCCTGAAAGAAGGAAAGGCGTCGGCGGGACTCAAGGTGGTCGGGGAGTGCATGGAAGCGGACGCCGGCGGCGCCTTCCGTCCGCAGCTTTTCAACGTTAAGGGCCTTCTACATCTTTCCTTGCGGGAGTTCCAGGCGGCGGCCAGGGAATTTCATGAGGCCCTGGCCCTGGACAAGAATTTCCCAGGACCCTACATGAACCTTGGCGCCCTTTACGCGGAGTATCTGAACGATCCTGAAAAGGCCGCTGGTTATTACAGACAATGCCTGGGGCTTAAGATCACGGAACGGGAGATAAGGGTGGTGGAAGAGGAACTTAAAAAATTATCCGTATTTTGATGAGCTGAAAAAAATAATTTAACAGGGACATGCGGGATGCGCAGGATAATTTGCTTGCATAGGTTTGCTCGTAAAATTGCAAGGCAGCCGCCAGTTGCCGGCTTCCGGTCCCCAGCAGCTTCCTATTGCTGCCTTTCAGATTTTATTAACAGTATCATATGGCCGGTTGACGGAATCCTTATAGTCGCCGTTCTCGAACAGATACGCCGCGGCCTTGAGTCTCTCCTTGGCGCTTCCCGTTCTGTGAAAGACCAGGACGCTCCCTGGATCGGCGCTCGGCGTCACAGGACAACCCCCTCCGCCTCAACAGCCAAGGGAAAGGGAAGATAAAGGTCGTTAAAGGCATGGCGAAAAGATACAGCGCGAATATAAAAACAAAATGGGGAAAAAGGAGGGCTTGTCTAATGAAATTCAGCGTTGTCCTGGAAAATGCCGAGGAAGGAGGCTATACGGCTTCGGTTCCCGCGTTGGATGGATGTTTTACTCAAGGCGAAATAGAGTTAACGATTTGAGCAAAACCTTTTCCGGGCGACAAGTGGTTAAGGCTCTCCACAGAATCGGGTACGCGGTGGACCACCAAAGAGGAAACCATATTTTTCTTCACAACCTCGAAAAAAATATCTCGGTTATTGATCTTTCTCTTGAAGATTTAAAAAGACTTGTTTAGAAAAATGCCTATTGACTCATAAGGAGTCACGAAAAGATTTTTCTCTTCGCGCCTCCTTGCATGCCCGGTTGGATGATCCCTTTACATCAAGGACATAATTCACTATTCAAGGTTTGACCCCATTTACGACAAATAGCGTTAGTAACAGTTTAGCCCTTTCTGTGTCTTTTTTGTTCTAATACCGTCCATTATCTTGACAAATGGGTGGTTTTTTTATATTTTATATCAAGAGTAAAAATACTCTTATAAAAGATGGAGGAGGGCAAAATGGCTAGGTTAGA
>JACRGO010000221.1 GCA_016212295.1 Nitrospinota bacterium
ATTTGTTTAATGTCCATACTGTCCTCCAAGATTAGACGCTAATGAAGAACACTATACCCCATTCGCGGTTCAATGTCCAGGAGTCGATGGTTCTCTCTTATATATCAGTGAGATAGGGAAAAGAACAAATTCACCCTGCCCATATCTGTTTTTTGGCAAGCTTAGGGCTTTACACTAAAATGAATTGGATTGACTATCAAAAAAGGTTATATTACTATAGTTCAAAATCAAGGAGGCTCAAATGGAATTCAGAATTAAAAAAGAGGACCTTTTCAAGGGGCTCCAGAAAGCCCAGGGGATCGTGGCCGCAAAGGGGGCAATGCCCATTCTCGCTAACATACTACTGGAGGCCCGTGAAGGGGAGATCGCCATATCCGCCACCGACCTTGACATGGGCATGGAAGGGCAATATCCGGCACAAGTCGCCATACCAGGCAGGCTTACAATCAACGCGAGAAAAATATTCGATATAGTGCGGGAACTCCCGGACGAGGAAATCTCCGTTAAAAGCTCTGAAAACGATTGGCTGAACCTCTCCTGCGGGAGGTCGAAATTCAAGATAGCTGGAATACCCCCGGAAGAATTTCCAAAGCTCCCTTCCTTTGAGGACAGCGCCTTTTCCATGAAATTGGAAAGGGACGTCCTCCGGGACCTTATCCGGAAAACCATTTATGCCTCATCCAACGACACCACCCGGAGAAACTTGAACGGGACCCTTCTGGAACTGGAGGAGAAAGAAATAAGGATGGTGGGAACGGACGGCCACAGGCTTGCCTTCGCCTCATACGCGACACAGGAACCAATCGCGGAGCCGGGAAAGACCCAAAGCGTTATTCTTCCAAAAAAGGCCCTTGGGGAAATCTTGAAATTCCTGGAAGACGGAGAGGGACCCATCACCTTCTATTTGGGCGAGAACCACGCCTCATTCAGGAAGGAAAAATTCCGGCTTGTGTCCAGACTGGTGGACGACCAATTTCCCCTCTACCGCCAGGTTATACCAACTGAAAACCAGCACAAGGCGGTGGCGGACCGGGATTCCTTCCTGCATGCCCTGAAGAGGGTTTCCATCATGTCGGACGAAAGCTCCAGATTGGTCCGCTTTGAATTCGGCCAGGGCCTGCTGAGGCTCATGGCGCAAAACGCCGATATAGGGGAGGCGGTGGAGGAAATCGAGATAGAATATTCGGAGCAGGATATACCCATAGGGCTAAACGCTACTTATATACTCGACGTCCTGAACAACATGCCTTCGGAAAAAGTCGATATACTCCTTAAGGACACGAGAAGTTCCTGCCTTATTTCACCAATGGGTGATGACAGCTATAAATGCATCGTCATGCCCATGAGATTGAATTAAACGCTTACTCAACCAATAAATATTCACCGCAGAGGCGCCGAGACGCAGAGATTTTTAAAAAGTTTATGGTTTTATTTTTTTCTTTTCTCCGCGCCTCCGCGGTGAAAAAATTTTAAATTTTTTTTAGATTCAGATTTGCATCCCAAATCCGGTTGCTTCTCTTTTAAGCGGCCCATCCGCCGCCCAATTGGCCGCAAGCCGCCAGAATGTCCCCTCCCCTGCTCTTCCTGGTGAAAACAGAAATATTGGAATTCACCAGTATCTTGTGAAACCGGTCCACCCTGTCCTGGGGCATGGAGGAAAAGGGAACCCCTTCTCCGGCGTTCAAAGGAATCAAATTGACCTTGCACTTGATCCCGCGCAGGAGCCTGGACAACTTTTCCGCGTCCTCATCCGTATCGTTTACGCCGGGGACTAGGACGTATTCAAAGGTGATCCGCCTGCCGGGCTGGAGCGGGTATTCCCTGCAAAACTTCAACAGGTCCTTCAATGGATACTTCTTGTTGGCTGGCATGATCCTGGAACGGGCCGCGTCGTCCACCGCGTTCAGGGAGATGGCCAGATTGATTTTTAAGTCCTCCTTCTGGAAGCGCTCCAACGCGGGAAGCAGCCCCACTGTTGATAGGGTGATCTTTCGTCCCCCGAACTTGAATCCGGCGGGAGAATTGAAAATCCTGAGCGCCTTCATTACATTATCGTAGTTGTCGAGGGGTTCCCCCATTCCCATGAGGACCAGGTTTGTCAACGTCTTTTCCGGTCCAAGCCATTCCTGGACGGCCAGGACCTGCTCCAATATCTCCGCCGGGGACAGGTTGCGGATGAATCCCATCTTCCCGGTCAGGCAAAAGGCGCAATGGAATTTACAGCCCACCTGGGTGGAAACGCAGAGGGCCCTTCTGTTTTCGTCCGGCATGTAGACCCCTTCCACGGCATTGCCGTCATTCAGCCCGAACAGGAATTTCACGGAGCCGTCCTTGGACTCGCGGGAGTCTTGGATTTTCAGGGACCGGAGGACAAACCGCGCCTCCAGTTTGGCCCGCAGGTCCTTGGAAAGATTGGTCATCAGGGCAAAGGCGCCGGCCTTTTTGAGATAGAGCCATTCAATGATCTGCTTGGATCTGAATTTGGATTCGCTCCATTCCTCCATCAGGCGCTCCAAGTCCTCCATGCTCCAGTCCAGAATATTTTCCTTTTGCAATGCCGTTTCCTTTAAGGTAAAATAAAAAACAAGGTCGAATGATTTACGAGACTGTTCAGTTTAACAAATAGAGAGAGGATTTTAAAATGGGTTCTTTTAGTTTAATGCATTGGATTATTGTTTTATTCATCGTGATGATTGTGTTCGGGGCGAAGCGGCTTCCCCAAATCGGCTCTGGATTGGGCGAGGGGATACGCAATTTCAAGAAATCCATAGGCCAGGACGATCAGTTGGAGGCCAAGGATGAAGAGGCCAAGCCCGAGAAGACAAAGGAAAAAGTCGGATAGTTTGCGGCCACGAAAAGATACCTATTTTTTTGGCAGGATGAACAGGAAGGACGTGTCCGTGATTCGTGTCCGTGAAAAACGGTCACGGAGAACGATGGTGTAATCCGTGGTTTTGAATACTGTTAAAAAAACTTTGTGCTCTTTGCGGCTTTGTGGTTAATTCTTAATGCCTGAAGGAAATCAGACCCCACTCCAGAAGATCGCCTTTTTATTCTGCGTCCTTTCCTTTTTTTTCTTCTCTTATCATCTCGAACAAATCTCCCTCTATCATACTGACGAGCAGTATTATATCCAGTCCTGCAGGAACATGGTGGATTCCGGGGACTGGCTGACGCCGGTATTGAACGAGAAAATGAGGTTCGCAAAGCCGGTCCTCTTCTACTGGCTGGCGTCCACTTCCTTCAAGATATTCGGGGTAAGCCTGGCCTCGGCCAGGCTGGTCTCCGCCTTTTTGGGGTCACTGGGACTGTGGGTAGTCTACCGGATGGGCACAGTCCTCTTTGGGCCCCTGACGGGCTTATATTCCGTCTTCATCCTCGCATCCTCCTTTCTCTATTTCCTCTCTGCCCGCCTTGCCTACACGGACATGGCCCTCTCTTTTTTCATCACCCTCTCCCTTTATTTTTTTTCCAGGCTGGTACGGCCTGAGGATGGAGGCATGGAAAAAGGTGGACCGGGGAAAAGGGGGTCAAGGGACATTCTCTTCATTTATATTTTCATGGGACTGGCCACTGCCACCAAGGGTCCTCCGGGTTTCATGGTTCCAGGACTCATAATCGCCGCCTTTCTCCTGATCACCAAGGACCGTAAGACAGCGACCTGTTTTTTGCATCACGCCGGGATATTCCTCTTCCTGTGCCTCTCCCTCTTTTGGCCCCTTTTAATGGCCTGGATGCATGGGGGGGCCTTTGTCAACCATCTTCTTCACGCGGAGGGGGTGGACCGTGTTCTACACACTGAAAAACCAAGCCTTTATTTTGTCTTCGCCATCCTGCGTTATTTTGCCCCCTGGTCTTTTTTTCTCGTGGCCGCCGTTTTCCTTGCCTTCGGAAAGGAGGAAAGGCATTTATTAAAAACCACGGAAAAACGCGGGTTGTTCCTTTGGGTCTATGTGGCGGTCCCCCTGGTTCTCTTTACTTTTCTGCGTACCAGGCACAGCCGTTACATGCTACCGGCCTTCCCGGCCCTGGCCATCCTGGTTGGACACTACTTTCACCGGATCGCGGAAAGGGAAATTAATCCAATGGGAAAGAGCTTTAAAATCCCTTACCTTTTCTCAGCGGCGCTTTTACTTGCCCTGGCCGTAATATCTCTCCTATCCGGCTTGCTCCTCTTCCGCCTGGACCGGGAGCTTTTTTCATGGAGCTTTTTCCTCTTGCCCGTGTTTTTTTTCATTGGGGGCGCTACCTTGGTTTTTTCCTGGAAGAAAAAGGACTTAAGCCTTTCCCCGCTTCTTATCTCCATTCCCCTGTTGGCCTGCTTTGCGCTTATAGCTGGAAAGATCATCCCTTCCCTTAACCCGGACCCCATGATGGCGTTCGCGGAGAAAATCAACCAGGGATGGACGCCGGAGACGAGAATAGGGACATATAATTTTGGAAACGGGAACCAGCGCCTAAGGGTCCTTACCGGACGGCTAGTGGAATCGCTGGACAAAAAGGAGAGTCTTATGCTTTTTCTTAATGGCAAGGGTCCCCTATGCCTTGCCATACGGGAGGAGGATTTCAAAAATGCGGCCAAGGACGCCGTTGCGTCTTATCAAATTTTCGCCGAGGCCAAACAATGGAGGAAAATCAAATTAACCGCCGGGACAATAGATCAGGCCAAGAGAGAGTTCGGGCCGGGGCTGCTGGAAAAATTCAGGGAGAGGGTTTATTTGGTTTACATAGAAAAAAAAGAGCGCATGGCCCGTTTTGAGGGCCATGCGCTCTAAACTTACTCCAGGCTTATCTATCCATCAATCCTTTTGAGTTTCTACCTAATGGTAACAAGGAAATGGGCCCTGCGGTTTTTAGACCAGCATCCTTCATTATGCTCCGTGCAAACCGGCTTTTCTTCCCCATAGCTTACCGTGGAAATTCTGGACTTGGCCACGCCGAGCGAAGCAAGGTATCCTTCCGTCGAGCTTGCCCTTCTGTCACCCAGGGCGCGGTTGTAGGAATTGGTGCCTCTCTCGTCGCAATGCCCTTCCACTGTAACGTTAAAGGTAGGATTCTCTTTCAAAATCCTGGCGGTTTCCTGCAATTTGCTTCTTTCGCCGGCCTTTATGTCGGATTTGTCAAAATCAAAATAGACGTCTTCCAAATGCACCCATGACGGGACTGTCTTGGGGCTTTCCGCTGGTTCGGTAATGGCTTTGAAACCTCCTCCTGCTTTTTCCCCTTCGCCGACTGGTTTAGCGGGGGCCACTGGTTGTTCCACCTTCTTGGTTTCTTCTACTTCCGGGGCCTTCGGCTTTTTCGCGCAGCCTGGACCTGTGATACTGAAAAACGCGAGAATTGTCCCTGTAAGGGCGACTGCCAGAAACTTTTTTAACATAAACTTTCTCCTTTTAAAATTTATATGACCCTCTTTCTTGAGGGAATCTTTAAGTTGCCAAATAGCTATTGAGAAACAACGAATATTATTTAATCCTGAAAAATTATCACCTCCTTAAAAAAACAAAATCTATCTGTAAAATCTTGGAGACCAAGATGGCTCATATCCACCTCCTTCCAAAAACGTAAGTTTCCTTACGCCGCTTCCATCCGCCCGCATTATATAGATTTGCGGCTTTCCCTCCCTTGAGGAACTAAAAGCTATGAACCGCCCGTCCGGCGACCAGGAAGGATTTTCACTGCTGCCGCTTGGGGTTATCGTCAATTGTAAATTTACATTTTTTTCCATGTCCTCCACTACAATTTCAAAATGCCCATTCCTCAAAGAGGTATACGCGATGGATTTACCGTCAGGCGACCACTCGGGGTCATCGTTTTGGCTCCCATTGTAGGATATGCGCCTTACCTTTCCCTTGTCCCCCTCCGCTACATCCAGCACGTATATTTGCGGGGTCCCGTTCCTGTTGGAGGTATAGGCCAATTTCTGGCCGTCCGGCGACCAGGCCGGGGAGGTATCAATTCCACTAAAGGAAGTGACCCTGGTTTGGGTCCCGTCTTTATGCAGCAAGTAAATATCCGGATTGTCGTTTTTGCTTAAGGCGTATGCTATCTTTTCTCCGTCAGGGCTCCACGCGGGAGAATCGTTCAATCCCGGGACATTGGAAACCATTTTCCTTCCATTGCCGCTTTTTTTGGTTATATAGAGATTGGGATTGGCATTCCGGTAGGACGTGAACGCGATATTTTCTCCATCCGGGGACCATGCCGGGGCCACGGTTATGGAATTATTGGAGGAAATTTTCCTGGGATTAGTTCCATCCTGGTCTATCAAATAGACCTCCTTATTGCCCTTGAAATAAGAAGTAAAGGCTATCATGGTCGCGCTGGACCCCTTGACGCCAGTGACTTCCCCTATAATTTCATCGGCAAACCGGTGGATCATCCAACGGTATAGAGACTTTTCTCCCTGATATTGTTTTCCCAAAAGAAAGTTTCTGGCTGTAATATCAAAGAGCCTGAATTTAACAGAGACGTCGCTCTCGCCTTTTTCAAAATCTCCTAGAACAAGAAGTTGGGCTCCCAATCCGGCCCAACGTTCGTAATTAACCTGCCCGGGCTGTTCCTGGCCGGACCCGCTATTTCCAGATGTTGACATAGTATCAAACAGGCCGGAAAGAAGCAAGTCATTTTCCAGGACGTCCTTGCCAAGGCGGTCAAGTCCTTCGGATAGCGCTTGGCTGGAATTGCTGGAGAAATCAGGCACGGCGACCTTCATCTTCTCCGAAACCGCCTTTTGAATTTGCAGCCTTACCTCATCACAGCTTCCCGGCGCCGTCCATGCCAGTAAAACGGCCGAAAACAAGAAGGTATAAAAAAAAGCAAGCTTATTTCTGGAAAATGTATTTAAAATCAAGAAAAACCTCCAAATTGTCGTCCGTGGCCTCCCTTGGTGGAGGAGGAAGAGGAGAAGATTTTATTATTGCGTTTTTAATAAGGATATCCAATAACTCATCGCCGGATGTCTGCTCGATCCTCACGGCAACCACCTCGCCTGACGCCAAAATTTTAAAATAAACCACGCCAGGAACGTCCTTTCCGGAATCCTTGGTTTTCTTGCTTAACGGATTGATCCAGTTTTCATGAATTCTGGAAAGGACTTGGCCATAATAACTGTTTAAAGCAGAGGAAACCACCGGCGCCGAGGTTTGTGATCTAAGGCCGGCTTGTCTCAACTTCATCTGATTGTCGGATTTTTCCGCGGACTTGTCCGCTCCTTCTTTTTCACCTTTCTGTTCCGTTTGAGCGCTGTCCCATTGTTCCTCCAGCTTTTTCAGCTCTTCCAGCAAGTCCTTCTGTTTTGCTTCCTCAATGGATTTTGTTTCAGATTTTTTTTGCGGCTTCTTTTTGTCCCATTTTTTTTCAAAGGCGGTCAGCATTTCAGAAAGCGCCGCTTCTTTTATTTCCTTGGTTTTTTTTTCAGGCTTTTTCTTTTCCTCTACTTTTTTTTCAAACTGTTCCAAATCCTTCAATATGTTATCATCTGGCCGGGGAGGGGTGAATTGCAATGGTTTTCGTTCCGTTTTTGGAGAAGGAGGGGCCGCCTGTGTTTGCGTTTCCTTTTTTTTCGAGGCTTCCATCTCCCCCGGCTGCGAGGAGGAAGGTCCCTCAGGTTGGGGCAGCGCCAAAAGATCCACCGTGTATACCGGAGTATAAACCACGTCCTTGTGGGTCCATTTCGGCATATAGGCGGCAACCATTAAAAAAACAAGGTGCGCTATAGTGGATAATAAAAACATTCCTTTCATAATAATTATTATACATCCTTGGCTATTCCTACTCGATGTATTCCGTTACAAGCCCGACCCTTGATATACCCGCGTTTTTTACCGCCGCCATCACCTTCATGACGTAGCCGTAAGAATTCGCCTTATCCGCCCTGATATAAATTTCCTTGAATTTTTTCCCGGCGAAAACATCTTTCAGGTTTTGTTCCAGTTGGCCCATGGGCACCATTTGCTTCTGGACGTAAACCGACCCGTCCTTTTTAATGGTAAGGATAAAGCCCTCCTCCAGGTTCACGCTTTCCGCCTTTTCCTCCGGAAGCTGCACATCTATGCCGCGTTCCATCAAAGGGGTGGTCACCATGAAAATAATGAGAAGGACCAGCATCACGTCCACGAAGGGGGTGACGTTGATGTCCGACATGGGCTTTCTGGAATAGACGCTTACTCGCCTGTTCTGAGAATTTATCTCGCGCATTTACTTTCCTAATTTTCTTTCCAGCAGGTTCAAGAAATCCAGGGAGAATTCCTCAATCCCGGCTCCGATGCGGCGGATTTTACTATTGAAAAAATTGAAGGCCACCACAGCCGGCACCGCCGCGAAGAGACCGGCGGCGGTTGCTATCAATGCCTCGGAAATGCCGGGGGCAACGCTGCCAAGGCTGGCGGCGCCTTTTATTCCAATGGCGCGGAAGGAATCCATTACCCCCCAAACGGTCCCGAAAAGTCCTATAAAGGGGGCGGTGCTGCCGGTGGTGGCCAGGAAGGAAATGGTCCTTTCCAATCTGGAAATTTCCCGGCTGGCGGCGTTTTGGATGACCCTTTGGATCTCGTTGAATTCCTGGGGAGAAAGGCTTTCCTCAATGGCGTCCCCTGGCTCCATTTTTTCCGAACGTGACCTGGTCCTGACAATTTCCACTAAATCCTTATACGCGGAAACGAACACCATGGCGGAAGGACTGTTCTTCAGCAATTTCCCGCTCGCGTAAATGTTTGAAAGGGTCCCCTTCCTGTAAAAAATTTCCAGGAATTTTTCCGTGTCCTTTTTCACGGCTGAAAGTTCCATGAATTTGGACAGGATTATCGCCCAGGAAGTGATGGAAAACATGAGGAGCAGGAGCAGAACAAGTTTAGCCGTAAAGCCTGCGTCCAGGATCATATCCATGAAGGTGCCGCCAAAATGCTTTTCCTGGGACGCAATTCCGGCGGTTGCCAAAGCGGTTGTAAATACTGTAAACAGGCCAGTCGTAATCAAAGCGGTATTTCCTTTAATTTAAAAGGGTAAAAAAGGTGAAAAGTTGCAAGCCCTGGATTCGGCTTCAAGGAATTTTCGCATGGTTTTCAGGCGTCTAAGCCTGGGACAGGACGTTTTTATGGATCATTATCTTAAAAAGAGTATATCCGAAAGTGAGGGCGCAGATTGTGTAAACAATGGTTTGGGAAAAGGAGGACGCCCATCGGGGGTATAAAACCAAAAGGAAAGCCGCGACGGCCCCGAGGCTGATCTGCAACCCCACCTTGGCGACCTTGAAAAGAAAAAAACGGTTTTCCTCGGTTTTTTTCAATAAATTTTCCAGGGACATGGCAATGAATTCAAAGGAAAAAATCAGAATATAGACCCATGCGATTTTCCGGTGGTGGCTGAAGGTGTAAAAAAGTATGGATGGCATTACCACGGAGGTCGCCGTCAAAAAAAAGATTTCCCAGGAAAGGAGAGGCTTGTCGCATTTGGCCAGCTTTTCCATACACTCGATGAAATACGAAATACCGGTGAAAAGAGTCACGAAGGTTATCACCAGCATATAGGCGTTCAGACAGACTTCATGGGAAAGGGTCCTTTGAAGGACATATCCCAGCAGGATGAATGAAGGGCCCACCACTGAACGGTGCCCTATTTTTTTTCCCATGGCAAGAAAGACAAGGGGCAGGGAAAACGCGAAAAAAGTAATGGCGGCAAGGACCGTTTGGATTTCAGGGGAGCCTTGAAACATCGCCACAAGCAATATAAAAGCGGCCCCTATCATCTGAATGGTTGTTTTATACTTCGCGATTTCCGACGTCCGGAAGTTTATGTCCCGTTGCAAGGCGATGCCCCGCAAAAAGGTCACGGCGAATTCCCTGGACAAAAGCAAAAGGGTTAGAATGGGCGAAATAAAGCCCAAATCGCAAAGGATAAGATAAACGGCGGCTATGAAAATCTTGTCCACCAATGGATCCAATATGGCCCCTAGTTTCGTGCTTCCGTATTTTCTCGCGAGCAGGCCGTCGATGAAATCGGTGAAGCCAAGAAAGGTGAACAAGGCTATGGCCCACAACCGGTCCTCGAAGGTGCCATACATGAGATAGCATGGGAACGGCAGGAGAATAAATCTTATGACTGTAACCTGATTGGCTGTAATAGGCATGATTTGAACCACTGAAACTTATTAAGCTATGATACCGTGATAACCCTAAACAAATCAACAGGCGGAAAGTTAAAAACGTTCGCGAAATTATGAAAAAAACAAGGCTTGACAATCTTCTTATTGAACAAGGAAAGGCGGACAGCCGCGAAAAAGCCAAGCGCCTGGTCCTTTCCGGCGCGGTCATGGTTGGGGACAGGGTAGTGGACAAACCAGGAACAATGATTTCTTCCGGCGCGGAAATCCGGGTCACGCAAAAAGACCCCTTCGTGAGCCGCGGGGGACTCAAGCTTCAGGAGGCCCTGGACCGGTTCGGCATCGATTGCCGCGATGTCACCGCTATTGATATCGGCGCCTCAACCGGGGGGTTCACCGACTGTCTCCTGCAAAGAGGGGCCCGGAAGGTTTTCGCGGTTGATGTGGGTTACGGCCAGTTGGACTGGTCCCTGCGAAATGACCCGCGAGTGGTCCTTCTGGAAAAGAAAAACGCAAGATATCTTCTGCCGGAGGATATCGGAAATGAACGCGTGAAACTCGCCGTGGCCGATGTTTCATTTATCTCCCTGAAACTGGTCCTTCCCCCCTTGCGGAACCTCCTTGACCCGGAGGAAGGGATTGCCATAGCCCTTATCAAACCCCAATTCGAGGCGGGAAAGGGGAAGGTCGGGAAAGGGGGGATCGTGAAGGACCCTGAAACCATAAAAACCGTGCTTAGCGGCTTGCTGGAATGGTTTAAAAAGGAGGGCTGGGGGGTTGGAGGACTGATTCCATCGCCTATTAAAGGGCAGAAGGGGAACACTGAATTCCTGGTTTATCTGAAAAGCGGGCGATCTGGAAAGGATTGGGAAATAGTCCCACACAACTGGCCGGCGGCGAGTGACAAGTGACTGTCTCTCATCCACAGTAAAATTGGTTATGCTGACAGACATCCCGCTTTTTTAAGAAGCCCCAGCCTTTTCCCCTCCATGCGAAAAAGGACCCTGATCCCGTTTTCCGTGTATTTTTCCGAAAGTATATGGCCGTGCCTCCGGATCTGTTGCAGGAGAGAGTTTTCACGGTAATCTAGGACCAATTCCCTTTCCACCATTCTTTCCTCTTGAATTGACGTTATCGTCCGGACCAGTTCCTCGCATCCGTTCCCCTTGGCCGCTGAGATAAAACTGCTGCCCGGAAAACGCGCCGCGATGTTTTCCACGATGGCGCCAGGGACGCGGTCCACCTTGTTGAACACCCATAAATTAGGCTTGTCCATGACTCCTAGTTCTCCTATGACCCTTTGCGTGGAGGCCATCTGCGCCTCGAACCTGGGGTGGCTGACGTCGATCATCTTTATGAGGAAGTCCGCCATGCGTACCTCGTCCAGCGTGGCCTTGAACGAGGCCACGAGGGAGTGGGGAAGCTTGTCGATGAATCCTACCGTATCGGTGATCAGAATTTTTTTTCCGCGGGCTTTTTTAAGGGTCCTGGTGCAGGCGTCCAGCGTGGCGAAGAGCCGGTCCTCCACGAAGAGGTTGGACATGGTTAGCCGGTTCATGAGCGTGGACTTGCCCACGTTGGTATATCCCACGATGGCCGCCTTGAAGATCTCGTCCCTGGCCTTTCGCTGGATATGCCTTTCCTTGTCAATGGCTTTAAGTTTGTCCCGCAGCCGGTATATTTCCTGGCGGACGATGCGCCGGTCGATTTCTAGCTGTTTTTCCCCGACTTCACGGAGTCCTATTCCCCCCCTCTGTCTGGAAAGATGGGACCAGCGTCCGGTAAGGCGTGGAAGCAGGTATTCGAGGCGGGCCAGTTGCACCTGGGTCTTGGCCTCGCGGCTGCGGGCGTGCCGGTTGAATATATCAAGGATTAAACCGCACCGGTCAACCACCGCGCAGTTGAGCGCGTTTTCCAGGTTTCTGCATTGGGCGGGTGAGAGGTCATCATCGAAAATGACAAGGCAGGCATTGGAGCCGGTTTTAAGGGACAGAAGCTCCTCCACTTTCCCTTCGCCTATGAAGGACCTGGGGTTGATGCGGCCCTTTGCCTGGATTACCTTTCCAGTTATGGAATAACCGGCGGTTTTGGCCAGGCCGGCCAGTTCCTCCAGGGAATCCTCGATTTCCCATGCCGGCCTCCTGTTTATGGAGACCCCTGCAAGGATGGCGTTATTTTTCTTGGTCGTATCCAAATTTTTTTTTCGTTAGCCCATAGCGCGTCATGGCCGCAAACAAAATAAATTTCGACGCATTCAAACGTTCGATTAAATTATTACTCTCTGTAAACATTATATAACGATATAACGCCCAAGGCCATTTGTCCATATTTGTTTGAAACGACAGGCACTATATCATTATGGCATTGAATTTTTTTGATTTTGCATTAGCGGGGTATCCACTTAGAGCAAGTAAGGCCAAAATATCTACAATAGATGGTATCAATAGATAACAACCGAATACAATATATAGTATTAACTTGCGTTAAGTGGATACCCCGCTTGCATTATATTAATTGCACACTGAGGCTGTGGCGGGCTTCTTATGGGAATTTTGGAGTTGGGATCGCGGATTTAGGATTTTAAAATTTTTTCACCGCAAAGATCATGGAGCGGCTTCGCCGCAACCAAATGGAAGACAAAATTCCAAATGGCAAATAACAAATAAATTCCAAACCACTGCTGAATTTCCAAAATAATTCCATTTCCTTGTTTGTTTTTTGTAATTTTGGTTATTGAGATTTATTTGTTATTTGACAATTGAGATTTTGATTATCATAAAACTTTGCTGAAAAAACAAAGCGTTATAGATACTTATTCGCCTATTCTGAGAATTTATCTCGCACATTTCATTTCCCGGCAATGAGCCAAAAATATTTGAAATTTCAAAAAGGCGGCAAAAAGTAAAACGTTTCATGGCAAAAAGAGATAAATTTTCGGAATAGGCG
>JACRGO010000222.1 GCA_016212295.1 Nitrospinota bacterium
CGCCTATTCCGAAAATTTATCTCTTTTTGCCATAAAACGTTTCACTTTTTGCCGCCTTTTTGAAATTTCAAATATTTTTGGCTCATTGCCGAAATGAAATGTGCGAGATAAATTCTCAGAATAGGCGAGTAAGTATCTAATTCTGACAAGCCGGGACCAATAACGCCCAAGGAACTAATGGAGAAAATATCATGAGCGCTTTAAGTCTTCGATTGCCTGAATCAATTCATCGCCATATCAAAGAGGTCGCTAAGAAGGAAGGCGTTTCCATTAATCAGTTTATTTCGTCCGCGGTCTCAGAGAAAATTTCCGCGCTGATGACAGAAGACTATTTGAAAAGCAGGGCCAGGAAAACCAGGAAAGGTGATTTTGGAAAAATTCTGGCTAAGGTCCCAAGCCGGAAGCCACTGCCAGGCGATGAACTATAGTTTTTAGACTAGCAAGCCGCTCCATATTAATCAATTCGCGAAGCTATGTTCTTCTTGCAATAAGCCTGTGAATGGTGTATTTTTTCATCATGAAGTGGCGTGTGGGTTTCACCAAAAAGGCTGCCAAAAAGCTGGAAAAACTTCCTGAAAATATTCAACTCAGGGCCGCCCTTTTGGTTGAAGAAATTAGATTCGGCGGCCCTGTTAGGGGAAATTGGAAAAATTAATAGTATAGGAATTTCCATATGAAAAGACGGGACTTCATTAAATACAGCGGCGCGGTGGCGGGAAGCGCGGCCCTGCGGAACCTGGCCTTCAAATCCACTGCGGACGCAGAGGAACAAAAAAAGATTGTCCGCTACCGCGAGCTTGGCAAGACCGGACTCAAGATGAGCGACATATCCTACGGCACGGGTAAGCTGAACTCCGCCTCCCTGATCGCGCGGGCTGTTTCCCTTGGCATAAATTATTTCGACACCGCGCCGGACTACGGAAGGGCGGAAAACTTCATCGGCGAGTACTTGGCCGCCCAGGGCGGCAGGGACAAATTGATCATCGCAAGCAAGCTCTGCACGTATATCCCCTATCCAGGCCACCTCCCCCTTGGGACCTCAAAGGAAAAGTATATTGAGTCGGTTGAGGGGAGTTTAAAGAGGATGAACACGGATTATATAGATATCTGTTTCGTGCATGCCATAGGCGAGGAAAAGTCGAAGGACTACGAACAGGAAAAGGCCCGTTTGTTTGACCCGAACATGCTGACGGCCACGGACGAGTTGAAGAAGCAGGGAAAGATCCGCTTCAGGGCGGTGTCATCGCACGGCCCGAACAATATTGACAAGCTGTTGATGGACGCGGTGAAGTCCGGGCATTTCGACGTCATCATGCCCACCTTTAATTTTTTTGAATTCCCCGGAGTGCGGGAGGTGATTCAGGAGGCGAAGTCGCGCGGCATAGGCGTCGTGGCAATGAAGACCTTAGCGGGCGGGAAGGATTTGGGGATCAAGAAGGAAGGGGAGAGCTTTGAACACGCGGCCTTCGCCTGGGCCTTGAGCCGACCAGGGGTTTCCGGCTTGGTGATAACCATGAAGAATTTCCAGCAGATCAACGATTACGTTGGAGCGTCAGGCAAGGAATTCAGCTCCGGCCATAAGGCCCTGCTGGACCTCTACAAGGAGCGCTTTTCAACTGTCTATTGCCGGACCGGATGCGGCGATTGCCTGGGGTCGTGTCCGCGCGGAATCGATATCCCGGCTGTCCTCCGCTACAAGATGTATTTCGAGGATTACCATGACGAGAAAGAAGCGATGCGGTCATACTCGGCCATGTCCCCAAAGGCCGATGGGTGCGCCGCCTGCCCTGACGCGGTTTGCGACGCGGCTTGTCCGCACGGGGTGCTGGTCTCACGACTTATGAAGGCCGCCCACGAACAACTGGTCTTTTGATAAACCAAATTCCAAATTTCAAATAAACCCAAAATTCCAAAAGTGCGCGTTTTAACCTTTCTCCGGGAGCCATAATGTCCAATAAAAAAAATATCCGCTTCGACTTCAACAACATGATGCCCGACAGAGTGGGTGAGGAGCATGGCCTTTGCCTGGCGGACCTCCAAAAAATCGGGGCTAAATCCAAGGGCTACATGGAGGAACTTCTCCTGGAGCGCGCGGAAGGGAAACTCCCATTTTTCGATTTGCCTTACCAGGATGTGTCCGGCATTTTGAAATTCGCGGACGGGAACAAGGGCAGGTTTGAAAACTTCGTGGTTGTCGGGATCGGCGGGTCCGCCTTGGGAAACATCGCGCTCCAGAACTCACTGAACAGTCTTTTGTGGAACGAGATGTCCCAGGAAGACAGGGGGGGATTTTGCCGGATCTATGTGCCGGACAACGTGGACCCCGAATACTTCGGCGGACTGCTGGAGCATCTTGATCCCAGGAGAACTCTGTTCAATATAATTTCCAAGTCCGGGGCCACGGCTGAGACCTCGGCCCAGTTTCTAATAATAAGAAAACGGCTGGAGGAAAGCGTCGGGCGTTCCTTCAAGGACCATATATGCGTCACCACGGACAAAAAAGGCGGGCTGCTCAGGAAAATCGTGGACGCGGAAGGGTATGAGAATTTTCTGGTGCCGGACGGGGTAGGGGGGCGATTTTCGGTGTTGAGTCCGGTTGGACTTCTCTCCGCGGCCATGGCGGGGATCGATATCCAGGGACTCCTGGACGGCGCGGCCGCAATGGACGCGCGATGCAAGGCAGTTGATATATTTAAAAATCCAGCCATGATGAACGCGGCCCTCCAGTACCTGTTCGATGTCAATAAGGGAAAGCGCATCTCAGTGATGATGCCGTACTCCAACGCCCTTCGCGACATGGCGGACTGGTACAGGCAGTTGTGGGCGGAGAGCCTTGGGAAACGGTTCGCGCTGGACGGAAGCGAAGTCTTTTGCGGTCCAACACCTGTCAAGGCCCTTGGCACTACCGACCAGCACTCCCAGGTGCAGTTGTACGTTGAAGGGCCGAACGACAAGGTCTTCACCTTTCTCGTGGCGGAGAATTTCCGCAAGGAATTGCCCATTCCCTCGGTCTACAAGGACATTGAAGGGATCGATTATCTTGGCGGACACACGATGAACGAGCTTATGAACGCGGAGCAAAAGGCAACAGCCTTCGCCTTGGCCTCAAGCAGGCGTCCCAACTGCTCCGTGGTATTCCCAGAAATATCTCCCTTCACTGTTGGCCAGTTCATCTACATGTACGAGGTATCCACGGCCTTCGCGGGCAAACTCTATGGGATCAATCCCTTTGACCAGCCGGGCGTTGAGGAGGGAAAACTCGCCACCTTCGCCCTGATGGGACGCAAGGGCTACGAGGAAAAGGCCAGGGAGATGGAGGAGTGGGGTAAGTCAGCCAAGGACAGATGGGTGATTTGAGGGGAACAGGTTTTCAATGTGCTGCTTACACAGCGCGGCAGAGCCGCAACCAAAACCAAAGAATATTTCCGCGCAGAGACGCATATGAAACTCCAAATCTCAATTGTCAAATAACAAATAAATCTCAATAACCAAAATTACAAATGACAAACAAGGAAATGTAGTTGTTTTGGACATTCAGTAATTGTAATTTGTAATTTATTTGCTATTTGTCATTTGGGATTTTGTTTTCCCTTTGGTTGCGGCCAAAGACCGCGCTATGTAATCCGTTGTTTAATTCCATAAATGAAGACAGTCGCCATTCACCAGCCGCAGTTCATGCCCTGGCTCGGATATCTCAATAAGATCCACTCCTGTGACGTCTTTGTCTTCCTCGACAATGTCCAGTACAAAAAGAACGAATGGCAAAACCGGAACCGGATAAAAACCGCTGACGGCCCCCAATGGCTGACCGTTCCCAATTGCTATAAGTTTCCCCAAAGGATCAACGAAGTCACGGTCAATAATCGCGAAAATTGGCGGCGCAAGCATCTCCAGGCCCTGATAACCAATTACTCAAAAGCCCCATACTTTAAGGATGCCATGCCGGTTTTTCAGGAATTTTATTCACGGGAATGGGAGTTTCTGGCGGACGTGAACATGGACTCAGTCAACCTCATGCTGGATTTTTTTAAGATAGAGCAGGAACTGTTAAAGGCGTCGGATATGGAATTGAGGGACGCCCCCAATGAGCGCCTGGTGGACATCTGTAAAATCGTAGGGGCTGATACCTATCTTGCGGGCAAGGACGGAGAAAAATACATGGACCTGGAAATATTCCGGAAGGAAGGGATCAAAGTGGTTTTCCAGCAATTCAGCCCGCCTGAATATCCGCAGTTGTTCGGAGAGTTCGTTCCCTGCCTTTCCGCCATTGACCTTGCGTTCAATTGCGGCGGGGAGGGCAGGAAACTATTCGTCAAGGACTGACCTTATTTTTTAGTTCCGGCTTGTCCGTGTCAGATAAATCCAAGCTCCTTTTTCATGAAATCCACATTGAAGCAGGGTTCGCCTTTTTGCCGTTTTTTCTCTTGATCATTTTCCAGGTCCCTTAGCATTTCCAGCACATTTTGCCTTCCTTTCTCATCCTGGACAGCTTCCCTAGGCGTCCTTCCGCCCAAGGCGGGAATTTTATCGTCAAGCCATTGCCTGTAATAATTTTCCAGGTAAGAGCGCATATAGAGCTTTTTTTCCTCTGAAAGGGTTTCAGGCTTTTTATCCCTTTTGCCTTGCCTTGCTCTTTCCAGGCTTTGCGTGACGTCTTCAAAGGAGTCCGCCTTGTGCCGGACGCAGTCCTTTAATACCTGCATCAATCGCCCTTTCCCGGCGTCCAATCTTCCCTTGGAAAAGCATTCAAGGGTAAGCCTGTCCCCCGCCATTGCCACGTTGCCCAGGACTACCCATTCCAGCTTTCCGCTTTCGTGAATAACCTTGGTTTGGAAGGCGACGCTATCATTGCTGTCAACCGCCTCTCCAAGTTCCCTCGATTTTCCACGTTTCAGCCAGGCCCAGCATTTTTCATTTGGGTTTTTTGGCATATCCGGCGCGAAGTCATATTCCTCTTCCAATAAGTCCATTGCCTTGTCGAAAAATTTCAGATCGAACATGGCCTTGGCTATAATCATCTTGCCACTTCCATCCGTTAAATTAACCGGCTTTTCCCTTGAAAGGTCCTGGAGGTAATGCCGGATGATATAGGATTTTCGTTTGAGGAATTGAGGCCATTCGGCCTTAATGTTTTCTTCCTTGAATTTCCCGAACTCCAGATTCAAAAATGAAATCAGGCCGTCCTTTAGCTTCCTGGGGATGGATAAGATATTGCCCGCTATCCGATGCTCCCCGCTCAGGGAGAGGACCCGCATCATCAGAATGTCCCAGGCAGCGATATTTTTTTTCGCCATGGCGTCCTTGATTCCGAATTCCTCTCCGGTGAGAATGTCCTTAACAATGAAGGAATCGTTTTCCATGATTTGCTGGACCTCAAAAAGGCTGGAATAAGACGCTATATGCGACTTTATTATTTCCTCCTCCACCGGTGTAACCGGTACTGCATGGGAAAATTCCTCCATGACCGTTTTCCCGGAGGAAAGGACATAGTCATTGACATACCATTCGTTGAATTCTCCCTTGTCTTTTTTAGCCGTCTCAGGCAAGGCCATTGTTTCTTCGCGCTGAAGTCTCCAATACAAAGCCACGGCATTAAAAAAATCATCGTGAAATCTATCGTTTCGCGCGAATGATGTGACCTTTGTTACTAGCGCCTTCGCCTGGACAGCCACCAAATCATGCGTGGAGGATGGAGAGGGGCCTTCAAGCTCTGGCTCTGATTTATGCTCCATGCAACATTTTTTGTACTTCTTCCCGCTTCCGCAGGGACACGGATCGTTCCTGCCTGTCTTGGCGTGGCTTGAGGCGGCTTTCCCTTGGGAGAGCGCGGGTTTGACGCCCAATGCCTTTCCTACATCCACAAGGTTGTCCAGGAGCGTCTCCTTGAATTTGTCTATATCCAGAGGTCCAACCTTGTAGTAATTTCCAGAGTGCAGTATTTCCGATGCCATGGAAAAACGGTCATAGGAGGATTTCAGGTCTCCCTTTCTGGCTTGGATAGTGGCGATGGCGGCATGCGCCTCTATGGCCAATGGATCTATTTTCAGCGCCTCTTCAAACACGGAAACAGCGTCCTCTGTCCTCTTCTGGTTTCTCAGGACATTGGCGTAAGCTATCATATTGGCGATATTTCGTGGTTCCGCTTTTAGCTTGCTTTCGCACCAGGGCAATATTTCGGACATGGACATTTTCTTGCCGTCAATCATTGCCTGCCGCGTAAAGGAGATGGGGCTTTTGGCCGGCGAGCCGCTTTGGCTTTCCTTTAACCGGCTGAGCAGGCTCATCCTATGAACCGCGGCGCGGCCATTAGCAGTGATTTCATAATTGTCAAAAACGCCGCAGTTTTTGCAGACTATCCCGTCCTGAATAAATTGATGGTTGGAGTCCATATCCACCAGGATTTTCCTTACCAGGTAATTGTAAGACTTCCCGCAGGCCAGGCATCTCGTTTCCACCTCCACTGGTTCCTCCAGGAGCTTATCGATATCTGCGCGCTCCAGGGCCTTGGCCCTTCTGGAAACCGCTTGCTTCGCCTTTTCCAGGTCTTTCCAGGCGCGCCTGAACCTGAAATCATCCACTCCGTTTATCTGGCACAAAAGGCAGTAAATTTCCAGTTCATGCCTTTCACCCTCCCTCAATTCATTTTGCAAGGGATCGAGAAACCTTGGGCTCCCGATTCCCCTCACTGCCTCCAGGAGTAGTCCCTTTTTTTCCTTCCACAGCGCGTCCCAGTTTTGAAGCAGGATATCAACGGATTCCTCAACCGGCGCGCTCTCCAAGACGCATATAGCATAATCCACCATCGGGTTATTCAAATCGCCGAACGCGGGTTTTATCATCTCAACCGCTGGCGGTCCCAGTCTGGATGCTGCCCGGATTATTTCTTCCCACACCTCCGGTATATCCGGGTCAAAACAAAGCATCCGCGAAAGGATTTCGCTGTTTATTTTTTCTCCTAGAAACCGGACCGTCCTGCGGTTGGCCAGGGAATAAGGATTGGCCAATAAGTTATCAAGCAGCAGGTTGGTTATTTCTTCCTGCCCGGTTGAAGAGTAGAGGGCCGAGGCTATCACCTCGTCCTGGGCATGATCGTTTCTGTCCTCCATGAAGATTTTCAATAAATAATAAGGGTTGGCCCCATCCAGGGAAATGCCTATAAAGCTTTTATATTCCAGCAAGTATGAAAAAATGACTAGGGCCGCCTTGGCCAGGAGCTCATGAAACTCCTCCGGGGCTGTTTTCACGATCCCATGAATAGCGGTAATGGCGTCTGCATTATGAAGCGGGACCTCGTCCCCTTCAGCCCATTTCCGGTATTTTTCCTCGCCTGTCTCCTGCTTTTTCATTTCCAGGAGCAGCATTGCTTCCTTATGAATTTCCTCGATAAATCCTGTGAAATTTTTTTCTTCCCATTGCTTTTCCATGATTTCCGCGGCTTTTCCCATGCCGAGGCTTGTCAGATAATCCAGCGTTTCCCGGACAACGGGAGGGAAGCTTTTGCCGGGGCCGCCTTCTTCACCATTGTCCTCAAACCGTTCCTTGGAATACCAGGAACCGCAATGCGCCAAAAGCTTGGTTAACAGAAGAAGCGTGGCTTCATGTTTTTGGGAATGGTTGAAGCAAAAATCCAGCAGGCTGTTTAATCCGTTTCCGGCAATCAGGTTGGCGAAAAAAATGTTTTCCGCGGCAAAGGCGTCCCAGTTTTTCATTTGCCCTAAAAGACCAAGGGAATCCAATACAATTTTTTGGGAATCCCCGGAGCGCAGCCTTGCCAAGGGAATGAGCGCGGCGGAATATGCATCCAGGTTTTTTAATGGCGATGGATATTTTTCCTTGAGGGCGCCGCATAAGGCGGTTTCTCCTGCCTTGGAAAGGAGGTTCGCGATTTCCGAGGCATTGACCCAGGAGCTCTTCCTGAAAGACTCCAGGAATTGCCCGGTGCAGGCGCCGTTGGATTTGGATTTGCCGAAGTAATTAATCGCCCTTAGTGACGTCATCTCGTCCGGATCATTAATCAAACGCAGCGCTATTTCGGCGGTTTTTCCAGGGTAGAGGGCGGGCAACCTTTCAAGGACCCATTCCCTCACCAAGGGATCTTTATGGTTGGAAAGCCCGGAAAGTTTTTCAAGACTCCAGATATAAGAAGACAATTAGCGCTCCTTCATGAAAGATTTTAAATTTTTTACCACAGATTACATGGCGCGGCTTAGCCGTGAACAAAAGGAAAACAAAATCCCAAATGACAAATAGCAAATTACAAATAAATTACAAATTACAATTACTGAATGTCCAAAACAACTACATGTCCTTGTTTGTCATTTGTAATTTTGGTTATTGAGATTTATTTGTTATTTGACAATTTAGATACTTACGCGGAATATCTGAGAATTCGTCTCTCAC
>JACRGO010000223.1 GCA_016212295.1 Nitrospinota bacterium
CCAACATCGAACGTCCAACATCGAAGTAAGAAAAATTCGTTTTACGTTTTAAATCCTTTCTTCCTTTTTCGACGTTCGACGTTCAATGTTGGATGTTCGATGTTCAATTCTTTAAAGTCCGCCCGAAGGGCGTTAAGTTCAAAGATTATACCTTGATATTCCTGATTTTCCAAAATCGATACAGAAAATCGCGGGAACGTCTCAAAGGTATGCGGCCAAATTTTCCGCTTACCGCCATTATCACGCCTTTAAAGGACAACAAAAGAAGATTGTTTTTCATTGCCGTTGAGTATATTCTTAATGCTGATAAATGCTCCGTTCTGCCATGAAAATAATTTTACTGTTCTTTTTGACGCATTTGTCGTCAACGCTTTTTGCCATTTCTCCTTTGGCTTGGGCCGAAAACCGGGACCTGCCCTTGCATGCCGGGAACGTTGGCAAGCGCGTGGCCTTGGTGATAGGCAACGCCGATTACCAAGGCATGCCTAAACTCGCCAACCCCACCCATGACGCCGAAGACATTGCCGCAACGCTTCGTGGTTTTGGTTTCGAGGCGATGGCGACATCGACTGCTACGGTAAGGAAGGCGGCGCCTATGCCCGTTGCGTTCGCGGCGGAAAGTGAGCCGGTTATTTGGTTATTTGAATTTTTGATTATTTTTGGCTTCCTGCATTCCTTAGCTGAAAAGTTTTAAGGATATCATGAAAATAGTTGAATATGTTACCCCGTTAGGTTTAGATGGAAGGCGTAGAACCCGGCATGCCAGGGAGCATAATAACGTCGTTATATTTTTAGTGCAGTATGAACTTAATATTAAAGGCAAGTGATATCCGGTTGTCAGATACGATACTGCTCATGGCTTTGCCCATAATGACTGAAAAGGAAATATTCAGAAAAAATCTTGTATTCAGCACGGAGTTTGACAGGTATATTCTGGAGCACCCTGAATTTGCTGAAAAAATCCCTTTAAATGCCCAGATCATTTTCCTGCCTGATGATGACCCTGAACTGTGCAGGATGAATACGGAGATAGCCGAGAGACAGAGAGAGGAAGAGCAAAAGGTGGTTTATGTGCATATAGGCTCAATGGCCCCCCAGATTTCACGGCTTATGAATGTAAGCGTAATGTCATTCCGAAGAAGCGAAGCGACTGAAGCATCTCCTGTCATTTTTCACAGAGAATTGCTGTAAAAAATTGTTTTTTAAAATCCGTGTAAATCCGAATTTTCCGCGTCATCCGTGTCCAATTTTTTTTCCAGTGAGAAATGAAATAAAATAGTCGCTTATGTCAACACCATCCCAAAAAACAGCATACATGGATCCCTTTTCCGGCATAAGCGGGGACATGCTCCTTGGGGCCTTGATCGACCTGGGATTTCCCCTGGAAAACCTGGAAAGGGCCATTGCCGGACTCAAGATCCCCGGCTGCTCCCTTAAGGTTGAAAGGACCAAAAAGAAGGGGATTTCCGCGGTGAAATTCCACGTCCTTGTGGAGCAAATGGAAAGAAGGCACGCCCACCTGAAGGACGTTGTTGGAATGATCGAATCCAGCTCTGCCTCGCCTGGCGCAAAGGGCCTGGCTGACAGGATTTTTCACAGGATAGCGGAGGCGGAGGCCAAGGTCCACGGCACGAGCGTGGACAAGATACATTTCCATGAAGTGGGCGCGGTGGATTCCATAGTCGACGTCCTGGGCGCGGCCATGGCCATTGACTATTTCGGCTTCCATGAAATCATCGCCGGTCCAGTGAACACCGGAAGCGGGACAGTGAAATGCGACCACGGGGTCCTGCCGGTCCCGGCCCCGGCCGTGGCGGAGTTGCTCATGGGAATCCCCTCTTACAGCTCCGGCGAGTCAAGGGAACTCACCACCCCTACGGGCGCGGCGATCCTGGCAACCGTCGCCACTTCCTTCGGTCCCCTCCCTCTCATGGAGATGGAAAAGAGCGGCTATGGCGCTGGACACGCGGACTTGCCTGACTCTCCAAACGTCCTTCGCATCATCCAGGGGACGCCGGTGAAAAAACGCAATGGAGAGGAACTGCTTGAGATGGAGACAAACATCGACGACATGAATCCTGAGTGCTACGAATACGTCATGGACCTGCTTTTTCAGGCCGGGGCCTTGGACGTCTATCTTACCCCTATCATAATGAAGAAGAGCCGCCCGGCCGTGAAGCTCTCCGTGCTCTGCGAGGAACAGAAGGCCGCTGAAATGCGCCGCTTACTGTTTCGCGAGACCTCCACCTTCGGGGTGAGGGAGAGGAGGGTGACCAGAAACAAGATCGAGAGGACCATGAAAACCGTTGAGACGGAGCACGGGCCGGTGGAAGTGAAGACAGGGTTCCTGGATGGCTTTCCGATCCGCATCTCGCCGGAATACGAGTCCTGCGCCAAGGCCGCCAGGGAAAAAGGCGTCCCCATACAGGAGGTTTTTAACGCGGCCAGGGAAGCGGCTCTGAGGTGAAAAAGAATCAAGCTTGAATTTTTTTCATATATTGAACGGGAAAGGAGAACGGCATGGAAAATAAATCAGAATTATTTTATCAGGTCCTCCGAAGCAGGAGGAGCGTAAGGCAGTACACGGACAAGGAAATACCACGGGAGGCGCTCGACAGGATACTGGAAACGGGCCGCCTCTCCCCTAGCGCGGCGAATGGCCAGCCCTGGAGCTTCATCGCCGTCACCAAGGAGCATCCAAAATGGGCGGAACTGCACGAGGTCTTCTACAAGGACGGCTTCAGGAAGGCCCCGGTGGTGATAGCCGCTTGCGCCCAGCCCTCCAAGGCATGGGTGAGGAAGGAGGACTCCTCGAACTACGCCTGGGTGGACGTCGCCATCGCTGTGACGGAAATGATCCTCGCCGCCACCGCGGAGGGGATCGGCACATGCTGGGTGGCCTCCTTTGATCTCGCCAGGGCCAGGAAAATCCTGAATGTCCCGGACGGGACAGAGATTGTCACCCTCCTTACGCTTGGATATCCCACGGAGCCGCTCGATATCCGGAAAAAGGACCGGAAGCCCATGGACCAAATCCTTCACACTGGAGGATGGTGATTGGCCGGGAACAAGACGAGGACCGGGCAATGCGTCTCCTGCGGCGAGTGCTGCCGCGTGTTGAGGATCACCGCTATCCTGGATAACGCCCTGAGGCAGCATGGCAATATCGAGGAGTTGAAAAAATATTATTCCTACCGTGGGATAAGGGTTGCGGGAGCTGACAAGAAAACCAACCGCCTCTTCCTTGAGACGAACGTCACGTGCGATAAGTTGACCCCTGAGAACAAGTGCAGCGCGCATGGCGACCACGAGAAGATGCCCTTGATCTGCCAGAAGTACCCCTGGTTCAAGGACAATATCGCGACATGCGGTTATAGGTTTGAGTGAATAAAAAAACATTAACCACAAAGGCACAAAGGGCACTAAGTTTTGAAAAGGTGAGGTAATGCCTATAATATTTTTCTTTGTGTTCTTTGTGGCTTTGTGGTGAAAAAAAATGGAAAACCATATCGACCGGTTCCATAAATACCTGCTGGCTGAAAAAAACGCCTCCGAAAACACCATTGCCGCTTACATGAACGATATACGCCAGTTCAACGGCTACCTTCGGGAGCGCCGGCCTGGCGCGGCGGCGGATGAGATCGACTCAGCCGCCGTCCGCGGCTTCCTCTCCCAATGCCATCTTAAAAAATTGATGGGGACTACCGTAGAGAGGAAGCTTGCCGCCATACGGGCGTTCTTTCAGTTTCTCCGCCGCGAGGGAATAATGAAAAAGAACCCGGCCCGCTCCATCCCGGGCGTCAAGAAAATAAAAACCATCCCGGTGGTGATTCCCATAGACGACGTGTTCAAATTGCTCCAGGCCCCGGAAGGGGACGGCTTCCTGGCGTCAAGGGACCGCGCGATACTGGAACTCTTCTATGCCTCGGGCCTTAGAATCAGCGAGCTGGTTTCAGTGGACCGGGAAGATTTCGATTCACATGGCCGCCTCCTGCGGGTAAAGGGGAAAGGGGGCAAGGAGAGGATCGTTCCTTACGGCAAAAAGGCGGAGGAGGCGATGAACGCCTATTTGTCGAAGCGGAATGAGTGCAATCTGGGGAAGGATGAAAAGGCGCTCTTTATCAACCGGAGCGGGAAAAGGATAACTGTCCGGCGCGTGAGATACATCGTGGAGGCGCACCTCCTGAAGGCCAACCCGGCGCTTAAGGCGTCTCCCCACTCGCTCCGCCACTCCTTCGCCACGCATCTACTGGATTCCGGGGCAGACCTTCGGAGCATCCAGGAGCTTTTGGGACACGAGTCCCTCTCCACCACCCAGAAATACACCCACGTAAGCGTAAGCCGCCTGATGGAGGTATACGACAAGGCCCACCCAAGGGCCGTTTTAAAAAAATAGAAAGGCAAAAAATGGAAAACAAAATTCGAGCGACAACCATCCTTGCGGTGAGGCACAACGGAAAGGCCGCCATCGGAGGCGACGGCCAGGTGAGCATAGGGAACACCGTCATGAAACACAGCGCGAAAAAAATCCGGAGGATGTACAAGGACCAGATCGTTGCCGGTTTCGCCGGTTCAGCGGCTGATTCCTTCGCCCTCTTCGCCAAATTCGAGGAGAAGCTGGAAAAATTCCAGGGCCAGTTGGCGAAATCGGCCGTGGAACTTGCCAAGGACTGGCGGACGGACAAGATACTGCGCAGGCTTGAGGCCATGCTGGTGGTGATGGACAAGACCGCCGCCTTTCTCGTCTCCGGGACAGGCGACGTCATCGAACCCGACGACGGCATCATAGGCATAGGGTCCGGCGGACCTTACGCCATTGCCGCGGCCAGGGCGATGGTTAAGCACTCAAGTCTCTCCGCGCGGGAAATCACCGAGGAATCGTTGAAAATAGCGTCCGAGATATGCGTGTTCACAAATGACCGTATCATTGTAGAGGAATTATAAAATGAAAAAAATTGAAGACCAAACTGAATCAGGATTGCTCCAAGGGGCGGCCATGGCAAATGATACAGACAACGGAAAGAGCCTCACCCCCCGCGAGACGGTGCGGGCCCTGGATAAATATATCATCGGACAGGACAAGGCCAAGCGCTCCGTGGCCATTGCGCTGAGGAACCGGTGGCGGCGCCAGCAGCTCAGTCCGGAGATGCGGGAAGAGGTGGCGCCGAAGAACATCATCATGATAGGGCCTACCGGGGTCGGCAAGACCGAGATAGCGCGCCGTCTTGCAAGGCTGGCGCAGTCCCCGTTCATCAAGGTGGAGGCGTCAAAGTTCACGGAGGTGGGATACGTGGGCCGCGACGTGGAATCCATGGTGCGCGACCTCATGGATATAGGGAAGAACATGGTGAAGGAGGAGCACACCAAAACGGTTGACGGAAAGGCCAATGAAATGGGGGTGGAGCGGCTCCTTGACATCCTGCTGCCCAGGGGACAAGGCCAGGACACGAAAATCGAGCCGGATGGGGAGCCGAGTCCGGAGGAGAAGAGATACCAGCAGTCCAGATACCGGATGCGCAAGCTCCTCGATGAGGGGAAGCTCGATGACAGGGAGGTGGAAATCGATACCCAGGAGAGGTCCATTCCCATGATCGAGGTGATCTCCGGGTCTGGAATGGAGGAAATGGACATCAACATCAAGGACATGCTGGGAAACCTCATGCCCCCCAAGAAAAAGAAGAGGAAGATGAAGGTCCCGGACGCGATGGTTTTTCTCGCCCAGGAGGAGGCCAACAAGTTGATCGACATGGAAAAGGTGGTCAGGGAGGCCGTGGACCGCGTGGAGCAGAGCGGCATCATCTTCATTGATGAAATAGACAAGGTGGCGGGGCGCGGCTCCACCTCCGGACCGGACGTCTCGCGCGAAGGGGTGCAACGGGACCTTTTGCCGATCGTGGAAGGGTCGTCCGTGAACACGAAATACGGCATAGTCAAGACGGACCACATCCTCTTCATAGCGTCCGGCGCCTTTCACGTGGCGAAGCCCTCTGACCTGATCCCGGAACTGCAGGGCCGTTTTCCAATCCGTGTTGAGCTTGAGTCTCTTGGGAAAAAAGAATTCATGCGGATTCTGGTGGAACCGAGGAACGCCCTTATCAAGCAATACACTGAACTACTTAAGACAGAGGGGATCACCCTTCTGTTTTCTGATGACTCCATCTCGGAAATCTCGGAGCTGGCGGAAAAGGTCAACACCAAGATGGAAAATATCGGCGCGCGCCGCCTTCACACCATAGTGGAAAAACTGCTTGAGGAGATATCCTTCGACGCCCCGGACATGGAAAGCAAGGAGATCAACATCGACGCCAAGTACGTGAGGGACAAGCTGAAGGACATCATAGAGGACGATGATCTGAGCAGGTATATCTTGTAAATAAGGAACCGCGGAGACGCGGAGGCGCGGAGGGTTTTATATATAGAATTCAGGGATCAGGAGCCAGAATTCAGAATAAGTGTTGGGGCACGATGCATCGTGCCCTTACCTTTCTCAGCGTCTTTGCGCCTCAGCGGTGAAAAAAATAATCTTGATTTTTTTTAACCCTGAGCGCCCAAATGGAACTGAAGGACATCCTCAAGCGGATCACCTTGGGAGACAAGGTTTTAATATTTTTTTTGTCTCTTTGCACAGCGGCCAGTTTTCCATTGCTTCATGCGAATTCCAAACAAGGGGAATGGGGGGCCATCGAGGTGAACGGAGAGCTTTTCCTGAAGGTCCCCTTGCGTGAGAACAAGGCTTACACCGTCCAGGGATACAAATACGAAACCCTGGTTGAGGTGAGGGACGGGACCATAGAAATAAAGGACCATCAATGCCCCAATCCCTTGCTTCATTCCGGAGGAATTTCCAGGACAGGGGAGATCCGGGTCTGCGTATACAACCGCGTGATGGCTCGCATTGAAGGCGAGGACAGCCGGGGGGTCGACGTCATTGCAAAATAAGGACGAGATACAGAAGACATTGAGGGAAGGCGGGTACACCAGAGAGATGGTCTACCTCTCAATGCTCTCCGCCTTCGCGGTGGCCATTCACAGCGCGGAGGCGTCTTTTCCAACCCCCCCCTGGCTCAAGCCCGGGCTGGCAAATATCATAACCCTAACCACCATCGCTTGCTTCGGCCTGCGTTGCGCCATTTACGTCACCCTATTGAGGGTAGTGGTGGGGTCCCTGGTTATAGGGACTTTCCTGAATCCCGCGTTCTTCCTGAGCCTCGCCGGCGGGGCCGCCAGCGTTTTGGGAATGGGGCTCATGCACAGGTGGTTTTCTAAAACATTCAGCCTCATAGGGATCAGCCTCGCCGGGGCCTATCTTCATTCACTCGCGCAAATGGCCTTCGTTTCCCTCGTCTTTATCCGCCACACTGACATCCTGTATCTCTTCCCCATAGTCCTTGCCTCGGCCCTGCCCACAGGAGTCGTGACCGGTATCGCATCCATCCACGCCTCGGAAAAACTAAGCGCGTTTCTGGAGGAAAAAAAACTGGTTTGAATTTATCGCCCTCTGGCGGGCTGAAAATAAAACACTGAGCAACCAAAACAATTGACATCCCCCTGGCCCCCTTTTTTAAGGGGGAATATCTCAACAATTCCCCCCTGGCAAGGGGGGATCAAGGGGGGTGTAATTCTATGCTTATTTGATTTTCAAAAATTAAAAATGGAAATTCCCATACTATTAATTTACGAAAAAAAGGCCTCATCTTCCTTTCTTGACATTGCCGGGAGATTTAACTTAACCTTTTATCCATGAGCGCCATTCTTATAGTTGATGATGATGAAAACAATATTTTTTTGATCCGGTGCTTCCTTGAAAAAGAGCGTTTCACGGTGTCCGAGGCCAGTTCAGGAGCCATGGCCATTGAGCTGGTTAAAAAAGGACCGCAGCCGGACCTGATTATCCTGGACATCATGATGCCGGAAATGGACGGATACGAGGTCTGCACGGCCCTGAAAAGCAAGGAAGAAACAAGTCACATTCCAGTCATCATGTTGACCGCCAGGAACACGACCGAGGACATGCTCAGGGGGCTCAACTGCGGCGCCTCGGACTATATAACCAAGCCCGTGAATTTCGAGGAACTCACGGCCAGGATCAGGACCCACCTGCGGATAAAGCAACTGGAAAGGGAATTGGTCAAGAGAGAAAAACTGGAGTCAATACTCCAGATGTCAGTGTCCATCCGGCACGAACTCAACAATCCCCTTACAGGAATACTGGGGATGGCGGAGCTGATGGCTTTGAACGAAGAGATGCCCAAGTCCAAGAGGATCGAAATGGCGGCCATAATCCGCGACCAGAGCATCAGGATACGGGACATCGTGCAAAAGATGTCCAGGATAACGGACCCGGTGGCAAAGGGCGCCTATGACGTGGAAAAAATGATCGACATCCATAAATCCGTTGGTGAGTAAAGTGAAACTCCGGACCGGCCAAAAAATTCAACTGGAAATAATCAACGGGGGAGAGGAGGTCCGGTACGAGGGAGAGGTCCGCGAGATCAACCCGCCCATGTTCAGGGCGTATTTCCCGGACCAAAAGGAAAAAATCAAGTTCCCCCTGGGGTCCTTCCAGCACATACGCCTCCCTGGCAGCCATTCCAAAAAGGTCAGGGTGAAGATAGAACGCAACAACGCCGTCCCATTTATAGATCTGCGGATTCTGGGGAAAAAGAACGGGGGAAAAGGCATGGAGGAAAAAGGCGCAAGGATGGAAACAAGCTCTCTTAAGAAAATATTGAAAGAGGTGGACGACCGCGAATACATAAATATCCGGTCTTCACTTCGGGTGGCGGATTCCTTTCCCATTGAGTTCTATCTCCAGACCGGCAAAAGGGCCATGGAAAAAAAAGATGACTACACCAACACTCCCACCAAGGAAAGAAAGAAGCGCTTTCTGTTGGACAAGGGAATAGTCCCGCCCGCGATTTTCCAGAAAATTTCCGGCATGGAGGCAGATATGTTTGACGTGTTCGCCGATATTTACAGGAGGCAGGCCGTCATGGCGGGAAAGGACATAGGCATTGAAGACGAGGACAGCCTTGCTGAGAAAAAGGCCCTGGTTCCAGAGGAGAATACCGGGACCTGCATAGACATAAGCGGTAAAGGCCTGAAGTTTCTCTGCGGGACCCCGTTCAAGCCAAGGGACGTCTTGAAAATCATCATCTCACCAACCGCTGCTGTGCCCGGGTTTTCCGTCTCGGCCCTGGCGGAGGTCATAAAAACAGTCCTTGTGGAGGACGGTTTCCAATCTCAACGTTACGCGGTAATAGTAAAATACCACGCCATCAACGAAGAAGACCTGGGGTTGCTGACGCGGTACACGGTCCTGCGGCATACGGAATTGCAGGCGCGCGCCGGGAAAAAGTAAGGTTTAAAAATTATTGGTTAACTGATTTTAATTTCAAGCGGAGACAGCCCCTTACCGTATTTCCCTCCAGAACAATAATTCCGGCGTTTCAGTGAATTTATCGGAGGCCATATTGATCTTTTCCAATCCGCTTGTGGAGGAATTGATCAAGCCTGCGGCAGCCACTTGGTGCCGGAATTGTTCTTCCTGTGCGTATACAAGGCTTCATAATTTTTTCATCGGACGTCTCCGCCGCTTAAAATAGGCCCGTAATCGTTTGAGCCGGTGGTCCAGTTCATGGCTGTTCCTCCTTGATTTCGGCGACTTTTTTAAACTCATACAAATTTTTAATGTACTCAAAGGCGCCGAGTTTTCTTGGATTGCGCTCTTCCCCAATGACAGCCTCCTTGGATTTTATTAATCCCTCAAGGCTGAGTATAGGAATATCCATATCAGAGTATTTCGAAATTTCCTTGTATTTAACGGCGTCATCATAATATCCAAGCCCCGCCACATAACTGAATATATCCAGATAACCATATTTCGTTTTAAGGGCAAAGACATATTGTTTGTTTAATATCCCGGATGTTATTGGAACATCCCACTTTGCCTCCATCTCATTAAGCGCCATTAAAAGCCGATTTTTATTGTCCTCGGTATTATTATGCAGGATGTCCACATCGTAAGTCTGTTCAGGGCAGCCATGAAGAGATGTTGCTATGCCGCCTATGACAATGTATTCAACATTATGTTTGTTTAAGATTTGGATAATTTCCCTAGGATTGAACAATTTATCCTCTCCTCTTTTTTCTTCCTGTCCTCGGGCTCCGGCAGAAGTCCCAATTTTTCAGCCTCCCTCACCGAGCTGATCAATGCCTCCAACCTCTCCTCCGGGGCGCTTCGCAGATTTCTTTTTAACGTCTCCATATCCACAAGAGATAATTTCCCCATCTAAAACCGCCTCCCTCCAATTCTTTTTGATTATATGCCTTCCGTTCAAGTTGAACTTATAGTCCTTTGGACGAGGCCATTAGCCGCTGGTCATTAGGGCGTCTTCCTGCTTATCAATGACAAATGACTATTGCCTTTTGTTTTAATCGCCTACCTTTTTCCAATAAAGCTTTTTGACTAACCCAATAGGACTCCATGTGCTTCCGCCGGCGAGATTGAAACCGCTTGTGCTTCCCCGGCCCCGGCCTGACTCTCCAACAACCACATGGCTCCCTCCGCCCGCCACTCCGATGCCGGATACTCTCCCCTCCCCCATTGAAACGATGAATTTGGCCTTTCCTTCGCTCACGTCTTTCATGGCCGAACCAACGCTAAGGTCAAAAGTGGTTGCCGCGCCGCTCCCCTGGAAGGTTGAGGGGCTGCCCAGATCAAAGACAATAAGATAGCTTCCTCCAAAAGAACATCCAAGGGTCCCGGCCGCGGGAGGATCAAAGACCAGGAACAGGGCCTGGAGCTGGCCGTTGGACGTGTTGTTAAAAATAACAGGGGACGAGATAAGCTTGGCGTTGGAGAGTGACCCGGCTGCCGCCGCGCCGATGCTATTGCCGCTGGCGTCCACTCGAGTTCCGCCAACCGCGCTGATATTGACCGATATGGCGTCAGTGATTTGCGGAGTGGCCGGATTGATAACGGCAAAATAGAATTTAGCCGGGTTCGCGTCGTTAGCCGCGTCATCATAGGCCCCGGAACCCGACACCATTAAATTCGGGGCGTCGTTCGACTCGGCGTCATAGTCCCATATGGCCGGGGAGTAATAAAATGGATTGCCCATATTAGGGTCCGCCAAAACGCCGGCCTTTGTCAATTGGGTCTTTGACCAAGCCAACGCGTTGGAATTGCTGGTGTTGAAATGCCACACACGGCCTTTTAAATCCACCTGGTAGCTGGCGCGGACAAGGCTTCCTGTTTTCTTTATGATGGAGACGGAATCCGCAAAAAGCCCGTACTGGACCACTGTGCCGGCGCCATCCATTTCTATATCACTTCTCAAAAGCGTTCCATCCTCTATATTTATCGCGTGATAAATTTCTCCCTTGGTATCAGCGTAGTTCGTATCGTCGTACCCGGAACCGGCGAATAATACCCACTTATAAGTTCCGCCGTCGTTTATCCTGCCAAAAGCGGGAAGGGACCATGTTTCTCCAAGGGTGGGGCTGTAAGACGCGCTTAGGGCCGTGTTCTTTGTGTGCCACAGGAGGCTGAAGGGGGCGACGCCATTGTCGTAGCGTTTGTCTGTTGCCCAAGCGGCGCCGTTATAATCGTTTGCTCCATTTGGATGGGTGACATCCAGGGCAAAATAATTTTTCCCGCCGGGGCCCATGCCGCTGACTATCACCGTGTGCCATTTACCGTCCGCGAACTGTACATCATTGACCTTGGGTGAAGAGGAAACCCCATAGATATGGTTAGCCGGGTTTTCCACCTGGCCGGTAAAACCCGAGGGATTGGGAGAAGCCATGGCGTTGTCGTACAGGGTTTTGAGATTTGGAAGGAGATCGGGCGGAACATAAGCAAATACTTCATCTCCAGTGCCTAGGTTAAAGGCATGGAACATGCCGTCGTTGCCGCCGGTGTATACCGTGGGCTTCTGCCCCCGGCTTGAAAACAGGGTCTGAAAATCGGTCCGGCCGGCCAGGTTGTCCTCTACGACTATCGGCTTGCCCACGGCCACGGGGACCACATTCGTTATATCTCCCAACCAGCATTGGCGGGCTGATTCCACGGTCCCGTCCTTGTTTTGGTCCACTCCGCCCAAGGCGAAATTGATAATGGCCCTGGCATAGCCTTCCGCTACCCCCCATCCGGCCAAGGTGTTGATGGCGCTCCAATTCGCCGCCGTGAGGTTAAGCAGCGTCCCGTTTAATTGAGAGGTGTACACGCTTCTGCCGCCCCACGGCTTTAGATAAAAAGCCCCTTTGTAGCTATAGGCTGTGCTGACTCCGCTGACCATAAAGTTAGCGCTGGAACCCACATACTGGTAACTGACCAGGTTCGAGGCTTTGCAGGCAGAGCCGGTTTTACAATAAAGGGCCCTGTCCGTGTATTGATAAGTATCGGCCCCGACAGCTATGGTGGCTGGTGGATCACTGATTCCGTCCCCGTTTATGTCCGTGGTGAAGGAAGCAGCGGCCACACCGGCATTTACAACGGCTTTGGTGAGGTTGGCGTCCGCGGCTGAAACAAACAGCGTGTTAGGGGCGTCCCATAGGAAGCGGTCGTTCACCAGGTCCACGGCCCTGAGGTGGCCTCTCCATTCCGGGTAATCGCTGGAGGCCAGAATCCCCACGTTATTTGTCACAAAGGTCCCGCCGGAGGAGGTGGTGGTGGGCGCGCCGGTGACGAAGTCACCTGCCGCTATGGCGGCGGCGATGTTGAGCAGGGCCGTTTTCAGTTGGGTCCTGTCACTTACGAAAAAGGCGTAATCCCTGCAGCCGGCGGTCCCGGTTTTACAGCTTGCAGTGTCTGGGATGGCGGTTTTGTCCAGGCCGTAGAAGGGGTCGCTCGCGTCCGTGCCTCCCTTTCTGGCGATTTCATTCAGGTTCTCACGCAGAGACGCGAAATTTCCAGGCGAGCTTTTATTAAAGTCCAGGACCCCTATTACAAAGGTTTTCACCTGAGTTTTTTTACCGGCAACCTTTTCCAGGTTATACAATTCTTGAGCGTACCCGGCGGCGTCGACGAAAGCGCTGTTAGCGCCGAAACCGTCCGCCAGGTATATAATATAATTCTTGGTGAAGCAGCCTGAGCTAGAATTGCCGTCCGAAGGTATCACCTGGTCGGCGAAATAATCATAGGCGTCATTATAGTCATTTGCGTCCCCGGTTTTTTTAAAAACGTATTTTACCCGGTCATCACTCGCCGCGGCATCGTCCAGGGCTAGCCCGCCGTCTTTTTGCAACGCCAGGAATTTTTTAATGACAGTCACTTCGTCCGCGTTGGCGTCCGCCGCGCCCCTGGGTCCGTTTTGGGTCAGAGATCCAGCAGGGTTGGAGTCAATTTTGACCAATAACTTCCCGGCGTCAGCCGGATGCATGGGATATGACGCGTTTAAGGGGGGATAATTTCCGGCGCCAAGGTCCGCGTAATATTTAAAATAGTAGGGAATGTTATTGTGTCCGCCGACAAATGAGGCGGTGTTTCCTTGATATCCGCCAGGATATGGACTGGACGTGCCATAATAGTCATGCCCGTGTTCTTCCGCTTCGAAATAGGTATAGTATCCTGTCTGGTTATAGGCCATGAAGCCATAGTTGATTACACTCTTGGTCGCATCCAGGACCCCGGTCCCGGAAAATCCGGCAAGCACGTCCTTGACCATGTAAAACCTGCTGTTTATGGCGGCGTCATCGCCCTTGTTTTCATTAACCGCGCCTGTCCCGTCGTCACTGGCCGGACGCGTCATGAACTTATCAGTGGCGGTTATAAGCAAGACATTGGGCTTGCTGGCGTCAACTATTCCGCCCACCTCTCTAAGGATATTGAGTTTGGCGTAAGAAGGTCCCGCGTGGGCCATGATAAACGCCATTGCGATAATTATGGGGAAAAATATTTTCCTTTTCATTGCAAGTCCCTCCTTGTTAGTCATGCGTCATGTGTCATGTGTCATGCGTCATGCGTCATGCGTTGTGTGTTGTGTGTCATAAATTGTGTGTCATGCGTTGTGCGCTCATGGCACATGACTCATGACGCATTGAACTACCACGATTAGTTTGACCACGCGGCCTCGCCAGTGGCAACGCCTGTGTTTCCCCCGGTAAGGTCCTTCCCTCCGTATGTGGAGTAATTTTGGTTAAATTCAAAATATTCCTCCAGGGTCTTCATCGCGGTGGTTCCACCAGTGGTGACGGTTCCCTTGGAAGTGAGGAAGACTTTTTTATTCACGTCAGCGGTGTAGCTGCCGTCGCCGTCGTTATCGTCCAGTACGGAGATCCTGAATGTTCCCCTGCCCACGACGTTGGAAGACAAATAGCCCGTTATATTTGTTCCTTTAACCGTATCACCGGCTGCAACGGGATTATTCCCATTGGTTAAATACGTGTTCCATCCGGTGGTTGTATTGAAATTGGAACTCAAAAAATTCCTCCCTGCCTCCAGTCCGGCGTCGGCCACGTAAAAGAGGTCCTGGGTGGCCTTGTAGTTAGAGCCGATCTTTACATCCGTCCCTGTGGTCATGATGGCGGCGGTTGCAAGCAAGGTGAGGACAAACATGACCAGCAGAGCGGTCACTAGCGCAATGCCTGACTCACCGGATTTAGTTGTCCGGAAGGCGTCATTTAAGGAAAATTTGTTTTTTTTCATGAAAGCGCTCCTTATAATCCCAGGTTTCTGGGCCTTACGTAAGCCTTCAAGGTCCGGGTCCTGTGGCCGTCTCCGTTCACGGGATGCGTGTAATCAGGGTCTGGCTTTTCCGTCCTGGAGGTGATGGATATTTTTATGAGCCTTATTTTCGACCGTATAGCGGTGGCAACCTCGTCCTTGTCATAATAGGCAAAAGACAAAGCTGTTATATTCTCAGCTATGGGCTGTGCCCCTCCGGAGTTACCCCATGCGGCGCCGCCCCATGTCCAATCCTGCCGGACAAGGTTAGTCCCGCTCAAGGAGTATCTCACCATCTCGGTAAAGGCATTTGCCTCGCCTGAAACGCTGAATATATCTCCCTCGAAGGTTATGGAGTTGGCCCCGGCTTCTTCAATATCATCGGCTGATGAGTCTGTCGTAAAGGGAGGAGTTCCCGGGACGACATCAGTGCTTGGCGCGTTAACGCCGGTAAGCCATTGTTCCGCTATATAGCCGGCCATCTGCAAATCGCGTGTAATAAAATCCAGGCCCACCCTGGCGTTTTGAAGGGCCTCGGTCAGTTGGTCCTGGGTGCCGTAAGTCTTTTCCTGGGAAAGGAATACCTTGTAAACCCCTGTCAAAAGGACCAGGGAAAGCGCCATGGCTATCAGGATTTCCACGATGGTGAAGCCCTGCCTGTTCCCTTTAAGCCGTCCTGGATTTTTTTTGCAAGAGTTTTTCATTTGTAATTGGCCACTCGCGGTTCAATCCCTGCTCTTAATGGTGGACACGGTAACTTTCCTGGTCTTTCCCAAGGCGTCCAGCCAACTGACAATGACCGCGATGTCCTTGCGGGTGGCCGGGTTCTCAATATCAGTCCTGTCCCATATATTAATGGAGCGGGTAAAAATTCCGCCTGCTCCAGCCACGCCGTTTTCGTCCACCTGAGTTTCCTGGACATCGGCGGCTGCAACGCTAAGGAGTCCGGCCGCGGAATTGTTGGCCGCGGTTAAATCGTCCAAGGCGCCGTTGAAAAAGTTAAGATTCATGATTTCCTCCAGCTTGTCCTGCGCCAGGGCCGTGGCGATGGTATAGCTTTCACTGAAGGAATTAGTCCTTATGACCGAGGTGCTGATCTTGGCAAGGCCGATCAAGGCAATAGACAATATGACCATGGCCATCAACATTTCCACCATTGTAAAGCCGGATTGTTTGTAAAGGTTTTTCATTCTTTTTGTGTTAGTTTAGTTTTTTGCTGACATTTTAGATGTTTGAAGAAAGGCTGCCTGAACCACGAATTAACACGAATTTCATAAAACTACTCTTTTCCGTTCAAACTCTTAGCGCCGGTAGACTTCTTCCTTTAAAAATAATTCGTGTTCATTAGTGTCCATTCGTGGTTCCTTTTTCCATCCTTCCAATTAATTCCAACTGCTCCCGTTCCAGTTATACTTCCTGATGATGCCAGTGGAACTGACAATCACGGCGCACCCAGCGCCGCGGGAGTCGGTACTGTCGTAAAGGTAAACGCTTCCCGCCGCGGCGGTCCCTTGGGAATTAAAGCTTGCCCTGTTACCGCTGGCTCCAAAGGTCACTCCATCGTCAGGAATGACTCCCCAGGTGGGACCGTAGACACCCATGGTTCCTCCCCCTGGTGAAGTGGCTTTTCCTCCAAATTTTACCCCTTCAGGCAGGGCCACCCCTGGAGCCCCCCCGGAGGCGTCCGGCATGGCGAAATTTGACACGGTGAATTCGTTGTCTCCATTGGCGTTGCTGGTTTCTCCAAAGGCGGCGTCGCCGTCGGTGTCAAGGTAAACCGTAAAAAAATTATCGGACACCGCCCCCCCATTCATGTCAAAATCCACATAAGCGCTGGAGCCGGTGGAAATGGCCCTCATTTTCGCCGACTGGAAGGCGGAGTATACGTCGCCGCAAGCTATCTTTTCCTTGGTCCTTTTAAAATTCGAATAAGCCAGGCCGCCCAATATGGCGATCAGCGCCACGACGATCATAAGTTCCACCAATGTAAAACCTTTTGGATTTTTAAAAAAACCAATAAGATACATCCCGGTCCTCCTCTTAATAAAAATCGTGCCTTTTAGTCAAAATTTTTAAGATACTTAATTTTTTAGCCGCCAAGGACGCGAAATTCCGCGAAGTTTTTTTCTTTTTATTAGCGGCGCTTGGCGTTCTTCGCGGCTGATTTTTTTATTTCCCGAAACTCTTCCATTTTACATTATACTTAAAGGCCCCCATCGAATTAATTGGGGCATTACTCCGCACAATGAAAAATCCTGTCTCCCCTCCTTTTAACGTCCCTTTCAACTCTCCGTCCACTGAAGAGCCCACTATTTCCAACGCCTTCCCCTGAGGGTCCTCCACAGTAAAAATAATCTCCACGGAACTAAGAATCTCCTTGGAGTTGTTCTTTATCCTGCCGCTGAAAACCGCGTTTCCATTGTCATCCACCGCGGGGATGATCTTGTCCAACACGGACACCTTTTCTTCCTCTTTCATTGCGTTTTTTTCTTCAGAAGGTTTGGCCTGTGCGTTTTCCCGGGGCTGGGAAGCGGTTTTTGCCTTTTCAGTCTTTGGAGTCTCCTTTTTCTCCATTACCGGGCCAGATCCGTTTCTCCTTTCCACTTGATTCCGGTATTCCGAGGGCACCTTCAAGAAATCGTCCGTGAAATACGTTTTTCCCCCCTTATCAACCCATTTAAAGGTCTCGGAAAAAACTGGACTGGACAAGAACAAAAACGCCGCTAACAAGAAAACCGGTTTTTTAATTGCACCAAGCATGTCGCGCTCCTGTAAGCGGTTTAAAAATTCGCGCGGAAAACGCGAATTTCCGAACGTAATAATATAAAAAAAGACCTCCAAACTCATTCCATTCCTTAAGGTATCAATAAACGTGCCGGGAAAACAAAAAAATGATTTTCCTTATTATATAATGGCCCTTCCCGCTTTTAAAATTCAGGGGACTCCGGTATAGTGTATAAAAAATAACACGCGTTAGGATTATTTTTCCTTTTTCCTGCATTATTATTAGCCCGTTTGAAATCAATGTCAATCAAATCTTTCATTGCCAAGGCCTTGCCTGCAACATTGGGCCTCAAATTTTGGTATTTACAAGCAACATGGCATGGATGTTGCGATCTATAAAGATTTAGGAAACCTGAACCAAGAACTCTTGTGGAAAATTTTCATCTTAAAAATAGATTGAAGTGAGAAAAACTTGTGCTATAATTTTCTTGTTTAACATTATCGGGAAATGGCTTTGAAACCACTTTTCAAAGACAACTCAGGGTTCACCTTTGTCGAGATCCTTGTTGCCTCGGCGATCCTGTCCTTCGGTTTGCTCGGTATTACCGGCATGTCCAGGACAACTGTAAGCGGCAATCTTTTCAGCAAAAGCATGACCACGGCCATAGCCCTTGGACAAGGAAAGATGGAAAGTTTAAAAAGGATGGCTCTATCCACCACCTTAACCAGCGCCAATAATGCAGTGGAAAATAATATTGATGAAAACGGGACCGCCGGCAGCGGAATTTTCACCAGAACCTCAACGGTTACCGGCGGCGCGAATCAATTAACCACCTTGAATATTTCGGTCTCCTGGACCGATTCGCGGCTGCGGACCGTCACCTTTCAAACTCTTCTGAGGCAATGATGATTCCCGCTGAAAACCATTCAGAATCAGGATTCTCGCTGATCGAGCTGATGGTTGCCATGGTAATAGGGCTGATTCTTGCCGCGGGAGCTTTTAAAATTTTCACTGCCCAGGAGAAGGTTTATTCCGTGCAGGACCAGCTTTTGGAAAGACAGCAGAATATCAGGGCCGGCCTGGACAATATAACGAGGTCGCTCCAGATGGCCGGCTATGATCCGGTCGAGTCGGATAATTTTGGAATTACGGCCTACCAGGCCGCCGCCCCGTTTTTCCCGGCCAGCAACGCCTCCACCCTGGCGCTTGCCGCCGCTTCCGAGCTGTACTTTACCATTGATGATTCCGAGGACGGGACTATTGATAATAACGGGGATGAAAGGTTCGGCTTCAAAATCAATTCAAATAATCTTGTGTCAGCTTCCATTCAATCCTCGGACGGAGATATCGCCTCCTGGCAGCCTGTCGCGGAAAACATCGAGAGCATGGCCGTTTCCTATACATACGCCGATGGAACAGTGAGTACCGCCGTCGGACTGCCGGACAATGCGGTCTCCAACCGGAATTTCAAGGACATCCGGTCCGTAACTGTCACGCTCACCGCCAGGACAGCCAAGGAAGACCCCGACTTTACCGATCCTGACACCGGAGACCACTATCATAGAGAGACCCTGGCCTCCACCGTAATGCTGAGGAATCTGAGTTATTGATAAATGAAAATTTCAGGCAATATATTAATGAAGGAAGATGGTTCAGCGCTGGTTATATGCCTTATGGTTTTGCTTACCCTTTCCCTTATGGCTACAGCCGCGCTTCAGGTGAGCAATATAGATATCAGGATTTCAAAAAATTACAAGGACAACGTCCAGGCCGGTTACGCCGCTGAAGCCGGACTGGAAAAAATGATCGATTCATTTAAGCGAGGCGACACCAATGGGGATACGGCGGTGAATTCCTCGGATACGGTAAATGCCAATAACGACCTGGATGGAAACGGAGTTATTGATTTTACCCAGATCCTGGTGAACGGCAATAATCTTGGATCCAGCGCCGGCCGGATCACGGTCAACAGCGGCGACATGCGCGCGCTTATTTGGGTGGACGCCACCGACGCCCCTGTTTCAGTGACTATTTATTCCAGGGGAAATCCTTCCGGGACCCACAGCTATGAGGAACTGGCGCAATCCATCGGCTGCTCAGCCTCAAGCATTATCAACGGCGCGATAAACAACGCGCCTTAAAAGAAAGGAGGTCGATTATGGCGAACCCCTCAAGATCAGCGCTTATTTAATCAGCCTTAACGGGTTTATTTCTTCCACAAGGAGGTTTTTCAATGCAAAAAAAACTTGTAATCATTTTTTTGGCCCTCATTTTTTGCCTGGCCGCCTTTATAGGTTCCAAGGCCTTGCCTGCCGGCAAAATGATTTCGTGGACTGCCTTGGCCATGGCCACCACCAGCAACAGTTCGTCGAACAGCTCTTCCAACGCATCCAGTAATGCAACGAGCAATTCCACCAGCGGCACGGAGGACACTGTAACTATTTGCCATAACGGCGGGACCCTCACTGTAAACTTGAGCGCTCTCCAGGCGCACCAGAGCCATACGGGCGACACCATGGGGGCTTGCGTTTCCTGCGGCGAAGGCCAGGGAAATATCACGCTGGACGCATCAAGGTCCATCGTAAGCGGCGGCGGCACGGTTTGGTCCAACACTCCCCTGGTGTCCGCGACCGACGCTTCCAGGGGAACCAATGTTTCCTTGCGTGGAATCGCCACCACTATTATTAACAAACCTGGATCGGATGGAATTTTGAAGGAGACCCAGACAGAGTTTGCGGCGACTTCCTCCGTCTATACAAATCTTAATGCGGGGGGGGGGCTGGATCCCTTGGCCTTTTTCGCCGACCCATACAACCAGTTGTTCGACTTCGGCCGCTATAACGCCGCTGCCGCCGCCACAGGCAATACCCTTTCCTGGGATAATTTTGTCCATGAAGTGGAAAATTGCAGCACCCTTTATGGGATTGTTTCCGTTACCGTGGACGGAAGCGGAGGAGACAAGAGCCTCGACGCCGGTTGCGTCAGCGTCAAAGGGACCCTGGTGTTCAATGTGACTAACGCGCCAAGCTCAGGCCACTCCAGCAGTAACAGCTCCAGTAACAGCTCAAGCAATGCTTCAAGCAACAGCAGCAGCAATAGTTCGAGCAACAGCTCAAGCAACAGCAGCGGCAACGGCCACTAAAAGGAGGTTTTTAAAATGAAATACAAAAAAACAGATTTTTTTTCCTTGGCGCTGGCGGGTTTCGGGGCCGTCTTGGTTTACCTCAACCCCTTTGCTTTTAATTTTCTGGAAACCTTTCCAGTTGGCGTATCCAAGGCGTTTGCGACCACTTCCAACAGTTCCAGCAACAGTTCCTCTAACAGCTCGAGTAACAGCAGCTCTTCCGGGAGCGACAAGGTGGACATCTGCCATATACCGCCCGGAAATCCCGGTAACGCCCATACCATAAACATCAGCATGAGCGCTCTCCAGACCCACCAGGACCATCATAACGACCACCTGGGGGCTTGCACCGCCGCTGACGTCTCTTCCGGGTATTCCGACGGGCTTTTCAGGATAAAATTCAATGTCCCGGTAAAAATCAATCCGGCGCAAAACTCTTCCTCAAGCACGGATTTGACGTCAAGCAATTTTGCCTCCTGGACCGCCGCGGCCGGCGCGCGCACAAGCGTCACGAATCCTTTCCCATGGCCCAGCGGGTACGCAAGCGCCAGGCAGAGCATGGCCTCTTATCTTAGCGGCGCGAAAGACCCAAGGGGCAAGGCCCTCTCCGGCTATCCCTCTTTCGGCAAAAATGAAGACATGCCGGCCTTGATGCTTTCCGGCGGGGTGATAGATTTTCATTCCTCGGCCAACATATCCGGCGTCGTTTATACGTCTAATTTCGTGGAGGTAGAGCAAAAGGAGGAAGATGGCGAGGTGCAATACATAAACGGGGCCGTAATTGGAGGGAACGGCATTTATCTGGAATCCAATAGCTGCGGCGGAGGAATCGGGATAGTCTTTGATCCTGACACCACGGACTCTCTTAACGTCAACGCCGTGTCCATCAACACCCTGAAGAAAAAGGGCTTGCGCAAGGTTCAATAGAACTACTTGCCGATTCCGGCCCATGAGCCTCCGCCCGCTGGCGTTGCTTTTCGCCGATGGCCGGAGGCTCTTTCTTTCCCATGAGCGTTGGCTTTAAAAAAAGAGTGTAACTGCTCAGGCGCAAAGGCACAGAGTTTTAAAAATACCTTGAAATGAGTCATGCGCCCATGGCTCACCACGCATGACACATGACGCATGGCTCATGACACACTTCCTTCTGCTATGTTGTGCGTTCGATGACTATTGTTTGAAAATATACACATCCCCCACGAAGCTGGTGAATGTTCCCCAATATTTTTTATAGAAACGCCTCTCCGGGGACCATTGCCCGGGCGCTGGAAACCGGCGTATTAATTTTAAAGGTCCCTCCCCATTTTTCAGTCCATCCCAATATTCCAAACCGAACCTGTCAGGATGATAAATGTTGCCCGGCAGGGGTTTTCTGAAAGGGGAAAGCCTTGACCTTTCGTAGCGGTAGGTATGGAATTCATGCAGGGCCAGGAAATCGAAGTCCCCTATCCGCGGAAAAGTTTTTGATCTCAAACCGGTTTCCTTTGTCTTGTATTTTCCATTGGGAAGGTAAAGCCGGGCGTAAGGCCCTTCCAGCATCCTGCTCCCCGGCTCCACCTCCCTGACGATCCAGGAGCGGGCCGTTATCCTGTTGTCATGCCAAAAGGGATATTCCCCGTCAATCGCGAAAAAAACAAGATAGGAAACAAGGGCAAGGGGGCCAAGGGCCTGGAAGCTCCAATGCCCTTCCCCGGGAAAAACCTTTGGCCATCCCATGGCCGCAAGGCCGCATATCGCCGGGGCGAATGGCAGGAGATGGCGTTCAAAGGGGTCATCCAATGACAAAACCAGGAAGGCATGGCCCAAGGCCGGGGCCGCGAAGCATCCCCAATATCCCCAATGAACATTAGCTATGCTCCTCCTGGCCTCCCCCAATCCGATTACGGCCAAAAGAACCAATGGCAGGGAGTATGCCGGGAACAGGGAAATGAAAACCGTGAAGGCTGTCTCCGTTGCCGAGTGGCGGGGAATAACTGAAACACTGTCGCCGAGGATTTTCCCCGCGATGGCAAGCATCCCGTCCCATCCGACCCCCCAGCCATTCGCCGCGAAAAAAACAAATGACGAGATGGACATGCCCGCGAATAAAATCCTCCAGCGGTTCTTTCCGGCGAGGAACAATATAATGAGAGGAAAACACGCGGCCACTGTGATTTTCACGGCCAGGGCCATGCCGCAGGAGGCCCAGGCCCCCAATTTCGCCGCGCTGGACTCATCCCGAAGCCCCTTCCAACAGAGATAGGCGGCGGCCCACATCCAGAAACAGGCCGCTGAATCAGCGGCGGCAAAATGGCTGTTCGTAACGGCCAGACTGCATACCGCCATGAACCAGGCTGCAAGGAGGGCGGCTGCCCGGCTGCCGGAAATCCTTGAGACCGCTATATGGACCAAGAGGATGGTCCCCAATCCATAGCACAGGGATATCCACCTCCCAAACCGGTGGAGGTCCTCGGCAGATGTTTTCCAGCCGAATAGTTTGACCAAATTGGCCGCAGCGGCGATATGGGCGCCGAAACCCTTTACATAATCGAAGCCGTAGTCAACCTTGCCGGACAAGAATTGTTTCGCTATTTCCACGTGAGTGTCTTCGTCCACGTGCCAGTGGGCGAAAGAGTTCTTGCCAATTTCGCCGTCGCCCCAATATATACCGGGGACCCGCAGGGCCGCGGCAAAGGCCATGATGGCGAAAAGGGCCAAAATCCGCGTTGACCGCGACAGTATCATGGCCTCTTCTCCTTATTCTCCCAGCCGAGGGCTTCCAATATCTCCTCAGCGCCGGTGTCCGCCAGGACTTCAAATCTCCTGATCTTCACCAGGGCCGGGATGCCTGGACCGTGGTCGGTTGTAGTTAAGGCCATGGACCGTATTCCCGCCTCCAGGAAATGCTCCTCCTGCTCCCGTTTATACAGTCCATAGGGAAGGCAAAAGTCAAGGACATTCATGCCCGTCCGTTTCCTGAGCAAGGACAGGGACTTTTGGATTTCCTCCTTTAAATCCCCAGGGGACAATCTGGAAAGGTCCTTGTGCGAATGGCCATGCGATGCGATGTAAAATCCCTCCTCAGCCAGTTTTTGGATATCCGCCCAAGCCATGGTCCCGCTATATTCCTTGGCCGCCGGTTCGCCGGATTCCACCAGGGCCGTTGGCGCATAAAAAGTGGCCGGATATCCAAAACTTTTCAACAACGGCCTGGCGTATTGATATTGGCCTGTGGTGGCGTCGTCAAAGGTTAGGGCCGCTTCACGCAGGGCCAGAGGGACTTTTTTTTGCCCGGCCTCAATGATTTTTTCCAGGGGAACGACTTTAAATCCGCTGTCCCTTAAAAGTTGAAAATCATATTTTAACTTCTCAGTGGTCCTGCTGTACTTGAAAGAGGAGTTTGGAGTAATATCGTGATAACAAAGAACATGAAGAGGTTTTGGGGCATAAGTTTCCTCCGTTTTTACGTTCCACAATCCAAAAACGAGAAAAAGGAGACACAGGAATGCAAAAGACAGGCTGTATTTGGACAGTGTAGGAATTTCCATTTTTAATCTTTAAAAATCAAATAAATATATGAATTACACCCCCCTTTGATCCCCCCTTGCCAGGGGGGAATTTTTCGAGCGCTTCCCCTTGCCAGGGGAAAATTTTTGAGGCATGGCTCTTAAAACAGGTGGGAGTCTTAACATATTCCCTTTACAAAAGAGGAAAATTTTAAATATTCCCCCTTAAAAAAGGGGGCCAGGGGGATGTAAATTTTTTTGGCTGCGGCCACGTCTCGTTATGCGCATATCCATTTATTTTGTAATCATTATTATCGATTTCGCAAGCATCATAGGGTCCGTCCTTTTAGGCGAAACTCCCCAGGAGTTTTTTGAGGAAGGACAATTTATCACATGGCTCTCCTGCGTCCACTTGGCTGTCCTCTGCGGAATTTGCCTGTGTTCGCTCCTTTTGTTGAGCCATCAGGAACACCGGACCGCGGACGCGAAAAGAAAAATGCTCTTTTGGGTCTTATGCTGCGCCGGTTTCTTTTTCCTTTGCGCTGATGAATGGTTTGAAATCCACGAAAATCTTGATTTTTGGCTCCATCATGCCCTGGGAATTAAAGAGACTCACCTGACTGACCGGCTGGATGATTTGATCGTGTTGCTTTATGGGGTTTTGTTCGCTATCGGCGCTTTTAAATTTTATAAAGATGTTTTGGAATGCAAGGGGATGGTCCGATGGCTGGTTATAGCCCTTGTCCTGTTTTTGATAATGTCCTTTTTCGATTTTCTTTCCAATGATGATTACCTGTATCAATTCCTTGCCAATGACCGGGGCCTTGATAAGGAAATAGGAATCATATTGGGGACCATTGAGGATTCCTTTAAGCTTCTTGCTGAAGGCGCCTTTGTCATCGCCTTCATGGAGGGGTTTCATTCCACCCTAAACAAACGGTAGGGCCTCTTCGCATCAGTTTCTCCCGCCGCCATCTTTTAAAAGCCTGGCGGTATCAATGATAAACCCCAAAAAAGCAAATTCCTATCAGATGTTGATTTTATTGAGTTTTTGAAAATTGATTTGTTGTTTTTTAATTTATTCGTAGGCTCTATAGGAAAAGCCGCCGCGAGTTTAGACGCAATCTTAGAAATCCAGCGGACTTTTCGCTTCTTTCGCTGTTTTACTCGGCACGCAGTGCGTGTAGATCATCGTGGTCCTGACGTCGCTGTGTCCAAGCAAGGTCTGGATCGTGCGGATATCATAGTTTGCCTGCAAAAGGTGCGTGGCAAAACTGTGGCGGAAGGTATGGGCAGTGACGCGTTTTGTGAGTCTTGCGCGTCCGACAGCCCCCTTTAGCGCTTCCTGTACATGGCTCTCGTGTAAGTGATAACGCCGCAGTTCGTTTTTTTCCGGGACAGGAGTCAGCGATTGTTGAGGAAAAAACCATTGCCAGATGAATTCCCTTGCCGCCTTCGGATATTTCTTTTCAAGCAACCCATCCATAAAAGCGCCTGAGTAACCTGCCTTGAGGTCCGCGTCGTGCAACTTTCTGACGGTCTCAAGCTGTTCTTTAAGTTCATGGGTTATTGCTTGGGGGATGGGCAAGCTCCTTGACTTCTTTCCCTTTCCGTCCTGTATGCTCAGCATGCCTTCCTCGAAGTTGAAATTCTGCACTCGCAGTTTAAGGCACTCAAAAAGCCGGAGACCGCAGCCGTACAGCAATTTGACCACAAGATCGTATGGATATGAAAGATGTTTCAATACAGAGTCGATTTCCCGCCTCGAAAGAACAACGGGGATATATTTCGATTTCTTCGCGCGGGGAATGTCTTTATGGTCGCCGAAATCTTTTTTGAGTATATGCCGGTACACAAACAACAACGCGTTGAAGGCCTGGTTCTGGGTCGAGGCCGCGACTTTGCAGTGCACTGCCAGATATGTGAGATACGACTTAACATCAGTGTCCGACAATTCCTCCGGCGGCTTATCATGCAGGAAGCCCTGAAACTTGCGGATCCAGTCCCCATAGGCCTTTAATGTTTTTCGGGAATAGTGGCGGGTCTTGATCTCGTCGGACAAATCGGAGATGACCTTGTCCCATGCCGGAGAAGCGGATTTCTCAAGGCAGCGCCATTCATTATAACGGCTTTCATTTCGGAGGGGCGTTGCCGGCTCTGCCGCCGACAGAGGCGCTGTCTGTTCCTGAACCGGCGCGGAATAAGCCTTCTTAACAAAAGGCGCGCCGGGAGGGGTTATGAATGGCCTTGCCTTCGCATCCTGCATCTGAAAATAAAGCGAAACAGCGCGGGCAGCCTGTATTTTGTGCGCCTCGGATTGTTTTTTATTCTGAAGCTTTTCGATAAACAAACGCACCTGCTCGGACCTGGAATCCGGCGGATGGTATTTGGCGCGAAAGTCCCAAAAGTATAGAAACCACTTTTTAAGGTTTTCATGCCGCGAAATATCCTTCACCTTGGCCTTGAGGAAAGCATCATATTGCGACCAAATATCATAAGGAACTTTTTGCACGGTATTAGCTTTCTTGAAACTAATATTACAATTTGAATATTAGCCATGTGGCTAATTCTACTAAAATCAAGTAGTTGCGTCAAGTCGAACATTATTTATTGTATTGACCGCACCCGGCCAATCTGGTATTATCGAGAAACTATCTAATAACTGGTTCGCGCCGCCTTCGGCGGCGCGAATGCGGCGTTGACCCTTCGGTTCCTCCGCACTGTTTCGCTTCGCCGCCGAAGGCGGCTTGCGAACCAGGCGTTCGAAACCGGCCGCCAACCGGGCTTCA